>CADDYU010000040.1 GCA_902810705.1 Methylococcaceae bacterium | reverse complement strand
CGGCACCGGGGCGGCCACGGCGTCATCCGCCGGCTGCGCTTTCTGGAGCCCATGACCGCCGGCATCCTCTCCGGCCGCCGCGTCCACCCGCCATTCGGCCTGAAAGGCGGCGCGCCCGGCGCGCCGGGGCGGAACACGGTCATTCGCCGCGACGGCGCGGTGGAGAGCCTGGGTCCCCGGGCCGAAGTCGAGATGCAGGCGGGAGACGTCTTCGTGATCGAGACGCCGGGCGGGGGCGGCTATGGAACCCGCTAGCGCCTGGCGTCGGATCTGCGTGTTCTGCGGCTCCAGCCCCGGCCGGCGTCCCGAGTACCGGGCCGCCGCCGGGCAGTTGGGCCGGCTGCTGGCCGAACGGCGGCTGGAGCTGGTCTACGGCGGCGGCAACATCGGGCTCATGGGCGTGGTGGCGGACGCCTGCCTCGCGGCGGGCGGGAGCGTGATCGGGGTCATCCCGGAGGCACTGGTCGGGCGCGAGGTGGCGGGCCGGGCGGTGGAGCATTCCGGCCTCACCCGCCTGGAGGTGGTGGACTCCATGCACACCCGCAAGGCACGGATGGCGGAACTCGCCGATGGCTTCATCGCGCTGCCCGGCGGTTTCGGCACCTTCGAGGAATTGTTCGAAATTCTCACCTGGGCGCAACTCGGCTTCCACCGAAAGCCCATCGGTCTCCTCGATGCGGCGGATTATTTCGCTCCCCTCCTGGCCCTTTGCGACAGCGCCTTGACCGAAGGTTTCCTGAACGCCCAAAGCCGGGCGCTGCTCCTGGCGCACACCGGGCCGGCGGCGCTTTTAGAGGCGATGGCCGCTTATCGGCCACCGCGGGTGACGCCGTGGATTCGGGAGGAAAAGGAACTGTGAAGCCGGAATTCGATCTTTGCGTGATCGGCGGAGGCTCCGCCGGACTGGTGGTGGCTGCGGGGGGCGCGGGACTGGGCGCCAAGGTCGCGCTGGTGGAGAAGCGGGCCCTGGGCGGCGACTGCCTCTGGACCGGCTGCGTGCCCAGCAAGGCCCTCCTGCATTCGGCCAAGGTGGCGCATACGGTTCGAACCGCCCGGCGGGCGGCGGTCGGAGCGGACGAGCCGGAGCCGGATCTTCCCGCCGCCATGGCGCGGGTGAGGGCCGTCATCCAGACCCTGGAACCGCACGACAGCCCGGCGCGGTTCCGGGGCTTGGGCGTCGAGGTCGTGTTCGGCGCCGGCCGGTTCATCGATTCCGGCCGCTTCGAGGTCGAGGGAAGAACCCTGACCGCCAAACGCTTCGTCATCGCCACCGGCTCCCGCCCGGCGCTGCCGCCCATCCCCGGCTTAGGTCTGACGCCTTTCCTCACCAACGAAACCCTGTTCGAGCTCCGCGAGCCGGTTCCCCGGCTGGTGATTCTCGGCGCGGGGCCGATCGGGATGGAGATGGCCCAGGCCTTCCGGCGCCTGGGAAGCGAGGTCGAGGTGCTGGACTCGGCCGAACAGGCGCTGCCCAAGGAAGACCGGGACTTATCGGCCCTGGTCGAGCGGCAACTGGTCGAGGAAGGGGTGCGCTTTTCGCTAGGCTGCGAGGCGCTCGAGGCGGCGCCGGCGCCGAACGGCATCCGGCTGACGGTGCGGGGCCCGACGGGCGCCCAGCGCGGGATCGAAGGCAGCCATCTTCTGATCGCCGTCGGCCGGAAGCCCAATCTGGAAGACTTGGGATTGGACGCGGCCGGCGTCGCCCTGGAGAACGGCCGGCTGGCGCTGGATGCCCGCCTCCGCACCGCCAACCGGCGGATCTATGCCTGCGGCGATGTCGCCGGACCGTTCCTGTTCACCCACACGGCCGAGCATCAGGCCGGCGTGGTGCTGAAAAACGCCTTGTTCCATCTGCCCGTCAGGGCGGAAACCCGCGCCGTGCCCTGGTGCACCTTCACCGATCCGGAACTGGCGCGGGTGGGCCTTTCCGAGCGGGAAGCCGCCGAGCGGGGCGTTCCGCACCGGGCTTACGGCTTCGATTTCGAAAACCTGGACCGGGCGGTGACCGACGACGCCGCCCGTGGCCGCGCCAAGCTCGTCACGTCGCCGCGCGGAACAATCCTGGGCGCGGCCATTGCCGGCGCCGGAGCGGGCGAGTTGATCCACGAGTACGTCCTCGCGATGCGCCACAAGCTCAAGGTGTCGGACCTGGCCGGGGCCATCCACGTCTATCCGACCCTGGCCCAAGTCAACCGGCGCTTGGCGGAGCAGCGGCTCAAGGCCGGCTTGACGCCGGCGGCCAAGCGCTGGCTCAAGAGGATTTTCGGCTTGCGGGGGAATTGATCGCGGACCAAGCCCGCGCCTTCAGCCCAACAGCCCTTCGATCAACGCGCGGTGTTTCTCGGCCTGCCGGGCCGTGGACAAACCGCTGGCGACCACGATGGCGCGCAGCTCGGCCAGCGCCTGATCGAAATCGTCGTTCACCACCAGATAATCGTACTCGCGGTAGTGCGACATCTCCGAGATGGCGTCCCGCATCCGCCGGGCGATGGTTTCGGGATCGTCCTGGCCGCGCGCCTTGAGGCGCTCTTCCAGGGTCGTTCGGGACGGCGGGAGGATGAAGATGGAGACGCAATCCGGCATCGCCTGGCGGATCTGCCGCGCGCCTTGCCAGTCGATCTCGAGCAGCACGTCCTGGCCTCCGGCCAAGGCCCTCTCCACGGTGCGGCGCGCGGTGCCGTAATGATGGTCGAACACCCGGGCGTGCTCCAGGAATTCGCCCGTCTCGATCATCCGCTCGAACTCCGGGCGCGCCACGAAGAAATAATCCCGCCCGTGTTCCTCCCCAGGCCGGCGCGCGCGAGTGGTGTGGGACACGGAGACCGTGAGTCCGGAGAAGCTTCGCCGCAGGGCCTTCACCAGACTGGTCTTGCCCGCACCGGATGGCGCCGACACGATAAACAAAGTGCCCTGACTCATGGCTGGATCGGACTCCGGGATGGAATTTGAGGAAACAATGATAACCGAAGGTCATCACCTTGGATTAGACGCTAAGGGACGACTCAAAAAGCCTAGCGCTGCCTGGAGAGACTTGCCATTCATGCATAATTTTCAGTGACTTAGCCTCAGACCGGCACCGTCCGCCGCCATTATACAATGACGGAGCTCCGTATTGGCTCACCCCCTCCCTGGGGTTCGCCCTGCGGGCCGCGTTACGCGCGTCCCAATCCGCTCCCGGCGGATGGGTGTGATTCCCGAATTTTTGTCTCCGGCGGGGATGGAGTATCATCACGCCCCGATGATCGTTCGGGAGCAAGGCGCCTCCGGATCTCTCTTGCCACGGTTTTTCCGGAGCAACGCGGGGGTTCTGAGCTTTCGAACCGCACCGTGAATTCAATGGCTACAAACGCATCCCTTCCATCAACCCGCGTCTGCGTTTATTTCGTCGCCTCGCCGCTTCAATACCTGGCGGCCCGGCGCATTGCGCTGGATCTCGAGGCCGGCCGCCGGCAATTGCTCTTTTATTACAAGAAAGGCGTGGCCCCCATCGTTCGGCCGGAGGATTGGGAAATCGTGCGCTATCTGCCCTGGCCGCGCTTCGAGCCCCTGGACGGGCCATTCGGACGGCATCGGCGCCTCCGCCGGAACCTGCGCCTGGTGGCCGATCTGGTCGGCCCCTGCGAGTCGCTTACCCTCCACAGCGCGGTGTTCGATTCCGAAGTCACCAATTATTTCCTGAAAGGCTTGCCCCGGCTGACCGGCGCCCGCGCCATGCAGGCCCGCATTCTTCCGGACGGCCTGATCAGTATCCGCCGCTATCCTCTGAGCTCATGGAAACGCCTGCTGCAAGGGTTTCGAAAACTCCGGCGGCTGGTTTCGCCTGAATTGGATTATTGGTGCTTTTCGGGGGACCGGATAGGCTCCGACGCGCCTTTCGTGGACCGCATCTATACCCTCCATGGATTTCCCCATCAATACCCGGCCGACAAGGTATCGGAATTGCCGCCGTTGATCGCTCCCATGAAGGTCGGCGGGGATCAGGCCGCCGGGAAACGCGCGTTGGTACTGGGTCAGCCGCTGACCGGATTCGGCTTGATGACCCCGCAGGATAGGGACGAGACGGCCGCCAGAATCCACGATTGGCTCGTGGAACGAAGGGTTGGGTTGGTCCACTACAAGGCCCACCCGAAAGATCCAAAGCGGGAATTGATGCACTCCAGTTATCAACCGCTGATCTTGAACGAACCCATCGAAACTCACATGAGCCGCACTCATTACGATTTCGTGGTGGGCGTCCGTTCCTCGGCCCTGGTATTTGCCCGCCAGATTTACGACGCCGATACCCAGGTGGCCGCGTTCGGCTGGGATCGCGTCCGGTTCAAATCGCCGGCCGAGCGGGAGGATATGCGGCGGGCTTTTTCGTCCGTGGGCATCGAGCTCCTATAAGGGACCGCTGCCCTGAAATCCCTCGTTTCCGTCGCCTCGCGCCGCCTTTCAACCCTTTGGGCCCAGGCCGAAGAAATTCCGGAAGCGATCGTACCGGCGCTTCCACCAGGCCTTGAGTGAATCCTCGACGTAATACGTCAGCATGATCGAATAGCGTTCCCCATCGGCCTCGCGGGTCGGCCGCACGCTGTGCCAGCTCTCCTTGGGCATGACGGCGAAGGCATAGCCGGTGGCCGGCAGGAAAGCCAGGGCTTTCGTGCGCTCGGCGGCGTCTCCCGTACGTCCCTCATGAAAAACGGTGCCGAGGTGACGCTGAGAGGCATCCCGCGGCAGATAGAATTGGACGGTGATGGCCTTGCTGAGCGCGTCCGCGTGGACGCCGATGCGGTAGCCGGGCAGGTCGCAGACCAGAATGGGCACCGGATAAAACGACAGGCGCTCGACGCCGCGCCCGAAGCGAGTTTCGAGCGATCGTCGGAACTTTTGCTTGAAGGCTTCTTGCAAGGCCGGCGAGCGGAGCGTCCGCGAGAGGGCGAGCCAGAACGAACGTTGCGGCTCGGGCAGAAACCACAAGCGTTCAGGATAGAGATACATGCGCAGGCGGGTACTGCGGCCATCCACGCGCATCGCGTCCCGGTGCCTTAGCTCATGAAAGCGCCGCTTCTCGGGCAGTCTTACGAGCAACTGCTCGTAGATGCCCGGCGCGAACACATTCTCCAGGTAGATGTGCTCGAAGGGCTCGCTCTGTAGCGGCGCGCGAGACACCGTCGCGATCAAAGAAGAGAAATCTTCGCTCGAAGAAGTTCCGGTGAGTTCGGCAGAGACCGCATCATTCGACATCTATTCCCTCCAGATCCATAGCCCGTGCTTTCCTTTCGAGGTTTTTCAAGGCGATTGACGCCACGTGACCCAAGGCCTCATGATGAAGGCGCGATTTTACCGATCACCTTCTGATGGTTCCATATCCGCTCTCTAACTGCCCAAAAAAGCAAGCTAACCTGGGTATTATCAAGACTACCCGAAATTACAAAGTATCTCTTAGGGACAAGCTTCGATAATTCTAACTATCGGCTTGATCTAGAATAGATTTGAATCCGAGAACCCTACCCTTGACTTCGACAATTTCAGCGGACGTGGCCGTCCTGAATCCCCCGGTCTCCATTATTATCCCCAATTTCAATGGCGCTTCCTTGCTGCGGAATAATCTGCCCTCCGTGCAGCAGGCCTTGAGCGAATACCCAGGATCTGGGGAACTCATCGTGGTGGATGACGGCTCCCGCGATGATAGCCGCGATATTCTTTCGGCTGAATTTCCGGAAGTCAGACTCATAAGGCATGAAGATAACCGGGGATTTGCCGAGGCGATCCATTCGGGGGTCAATGCCGCCCGCTTTGAACATTTGATTTTATTGAATTCCGATGTCCGGCCCGGACCGGGTTTCATCGCGCCGCTCGTGCGGCAGCTTCAGGACCCTGCCGTATTTTCGGCGTCCCCTTTGATCCTGGAAGAAACGGGGAAAATCCACCCCTGCTCCTTGAACTGCTTCAGCGTGCGAAAGGGCCGCTTGAAGCGTCTGCGGGGCGAGTGGGCGCGGCCGGCCCACAATGGCCCCATCAGGCCAAGCTCCTTCGCCTCCGGCGGATCGATGGCCGTCAAGAAGTCGCGCTTTCTGGAATTGAAAGGATTCTTGCCTATTTTCCGGCCTTTTTATTGGGAGGATTTCGACCTGGGCATTCGCGCCTGGCGGCGGGGTTGGCGGGTGGTCATGGCGCCCTCGAGCATCGTCGTACACCAACATCGCGGCTCAATCCGGGAGAACGTAGCGAGACGCAGGGTCCGCACCGCGGTGCAGCGCAACAAGATCCTGGTCGAATGGATCCATGCGCCCGTTGCGCTTTTGCTTGGCGGGTTCATTCCAAGGCTATTTCTCCGCGTGGTCGCTAGAACGATGCTCGCCGATCCCGTGTTCTGGCCGGCCCTCATCGGCGCGTTGGCAAGACTTCCTCAGGTCATTTCCATCAGGCGGGAAATTAGCGCCGATCAAGGCATGACGAAATCCTTGCCAGAGATTCTGGTGGAAATAGAACAGGAAAATAAGCGTCTGTTCGAGCGGGAATCCGGGAGACTATAAGGCCAAATCAAAATGGATTTTGCGCCAGAGGCGGGCGGGTTAAAGATAATATCAGATACCCTATACGGCCCCGAATACCGCCCAAACCAGGCCGGCTATGATGAATAACGCGAGGAGCCTGTTTCGGTAATGCTTGAGTTTGCGCGCCAGCTTCCAGCGAGTGCGGCTGGCCTGAAAGTGCTCGATGACCGCTTCCTGCCTGCCCCGATCGAAAATCTTGATATAGCTTGCCGGCAGGGGAGACAACTTGAGCTCCTGATTCAAGGCGACGGCTCGCTCGAAGCCATCCTGATCCACTCCAAGCATCGATTTGCCCTGGGCGCCGAGCCAATCCCGCACAAACCGGCGCACGCGGCCGTTATTTTTAAGATAAAGCGTTCCCGTGAGGAACGGGTGGGAATAGTAGCTCTCGTCGGGGGAATGGAATACCCCTATGTCTCCCTCGAATTCGGCAAAGAGTTCGAGCGGCGCGCGCACCATGGAATCCGCGTCGAGGTAGACCACGTCGCGGCCTGGGAATCTTTCCAGGCAATCCAACAAGAACTCCGGCTTTATTCGGGTATTCGCTTCCCAAAATCCCCGGCTTTCGTAATGCCGGATAAAATAATCCAGCTTGAATCGCTCTAGCGATTCCTTGAGTTTGAGGATTTCCGAGAGATAGTCCTCGGTATAGTAAGCGCAGACGATGTAAGCATGCTTGCCGGAATCGTTCAGGATTTCCGGAAGCGGCTCGGCGGGAATGGTCATGGTTTTATTCTTGGCGGATTCGGGAAAAATCAAGGTGCGATACCGGGCGATTGGGCTTTTGCGCGGTCATGCCGGCTTCACCTCCGAGCGTGGGTGAAAAGGGGTTAGAGACCCTTCAGTGGCCAAACGCCAGCCGTCCGGAAAAAAAGGTATGAGTCACCCGGCCCGTCACGGTTTTTTTCCAGAACGGCGTATTCCGCCCATCGCTCAGCCAGGTATCCTCGCCCACCGTCCAGCACTCTTCCGGATCGAAGATGCAAATATCCGCCGGCGCACCCGGCCGCAAGGCGCCGAGTTCCAGGCCCAGCACCGCGGCCGGTCCCGAGGTCAGCGCGGCGAGCGCGCGGCTCAGGGTCAGGACACCCTCGTCCGCCAGTTGGAGGGCGAGCGGCAACAGGGTTTGCAGGGAAGCCATGCCGGGCGCCGTGGCGGGAAAGGCATCCAGCTTGGCGCCGGGCTCGTGAGGTTGATGATCGGAACAGATGGCGGCGATCACCCCGTCCCGCAACGCCTCGCGCAGAATTTCGCGGTCAGCGCGGCCGCGCAACGGAGGACGCACATGGCACAGGGCGTCGAAGCCCTCGATGTCCGTCTCGGTGAGATGCAGCTGGTGAGCGGCGACATCGGCGCTGACCGGAATGCCGTCCGCTTGCGCCTTGGCGATCATGCGGACGGCGCGGCCGCTGCTGATCTGCGCGAAATGCACCCGCGCTCCGGTGTGCTCCATGAGCGCCAGGACCTGGGCCACGGCAACCGTTTCCGCGGTTTCCGGAATGCCGGGCAGGCCCATGCGGGTACTGACCGGACCCTCGTGCGCGCAGCCCCGGTCGGCGAGGTGCGGGTCCTCGGGCCGGATCACCACCAGGAGATCATAGCTGGCCGCGTATTCCAGCGCCCGGCGCAGCACCAGCGTGTTAGCCAGGGGCGCATGGGCATTGCCGACCGCCAGGCAGCCGGCGCTCCTCAAGGCGCTCATTTCGCTCAAATCCCGACCTTGGAGCCCCCGGGTCAGCGCGCCGATGGGCAGCACTCGCAGAGTGCCGGTGAGTTGGGCCTTCTCACGGATCAGATTGGCGACGGCCGGGGTGTCGATCACGGGATCGGTGTCCGGCGGGCAGCAAAGCGTGGTAATGCCGGCCGCGGCCACCGCCCGGCTTTCGCCGGCGATGGTGGCCTTGTGCTCGTGGCCGGGCTCGCGAAGGCGGGCGCAAAGGTCGATGAATCCCGGACAGACGATCTTGCCGCGCGCGCCGACTTCGAAATCGGCCGTGAACCCGTCGGGCGGGACGTCCAGAGCGACCACCCGGCCCTCGGCCAGATAAAGATCATGGAGACCGTCGAGGCCGGAAGCCGGATCGATGACCCGCCCGCCCTTGACGAGAATGCGCTCGCTCATGCCAGCCTGTCTCCGGACTGCCCCTCTCTATCGGGCCGCATGGCCATGGACATGATCGCCATGCGGATCGCGATGCCGTGGGTCACCTGCTGGAGGATGACCGAGCGATGCCCATCGGCCACCTCTGAATCGATTTCGACGCCGCGATTGACGGGACCGGGATGCATGACGATGGCATCCGGCCGGGCGCGGGACAGACGCTTTCCGGTCAGGCCGAAACGGGCGAAATATTCGTGCTCGCTCGGGATGAAGGCGCCGCTCATGCGCTCCTTTTGCAGGCGCAGCATGATGACGACGTCCACGGCTTCGAGACCCTCGTCGAGGTCGTGGCAGGTGACGACGCCGAGACTTTCCACGGCCGCGGGCAGCAGGGTGCGGGGACCGATGACCCGCACTTCTTTCGCTCCCAGGATGTTGAGGGCGTGGATCTCGGAGCGGGCGACCCGCGAATGCAGGATGTCGCCGACGATCGCGACGGTGAGATTCTCGAACCCGCCCTTGAGCTTCCGGATGGTGAACATGTCCAGCATGGCCTGGGTGGGATGGGCATGGCGGCCGTCTCCGGCGTTGATGACGCTGACGTGGGGCGCTACGTGCCGGGCGATGAAATGGGCCGCGCCGCTTTCCGCGTGGCGCACCACGAACATGTCCACGTGCATCGCCTCGATGTTGCGGATGGTGTCCAAAAGGCTTTCGCCCTTGGAGGTGGCGGAGGTGGCGATGTTGACGTTGAGCACGTCGGCGGAAAGCCGCTTGGCCGCCAGTTCGAAAGTGGTGCGGGTCCGGGTGCTGGTCTCGAAGAAGAGGTTCACCACGGTCTTGCCACGCAGCAGGGGCACCTTCTTGACGGTCTGCTCGGTGACGCTGGAGAACGATTCCGCGGTATCCATGATTCTTTCGAGAAGCTCCCGGCGGAGCCCCTCGATGGTCAGAAAGTGCTTCAGCCGTCCCGTGGTATCCAGCTGGAGATCGCGGGCCGGAAGTGCGGCGCTCATACCGAATGAATGCTCAGCGCCAAGGGTTCGGGCCCGGTCAGCTTGATGCGCTGCTCGGCCTTCAGGACCAACGTGCCGCCGATGCAGTCCGGCCGGATGGGGATTTGCCGGCCGTTGCGCTCGATCAGGACGCCCAGCACCACCTGCGCCGGCCGGCCGTAGTCGAAAATCTCGTTGAGGGCGGCGCGGACCGTCCGGCCGGTGTAGAAGACGTCGTCGATGAGGAGGATGTTTCGCCCCTCAACGCGGAACGGCAACACGCTTCGGCTGACCTGGGGATGCATGCCGATTTCGGAGAAATCGTCGCGGTAAAAGCTGATGTTGAGGAGGCCCAGGGGTTCCTTGAGGCCGAGACGGGCATGCAGCCGCTCCGCGATCCAGGCGCCGCCGGTGTGTATGCCGATCATGACCGGGTCAAGGAGCTCGCGTCGCGCGATCTCCTCGCGCAACGCCGTCTCCAACCGGTCGATGAGCGTACCCACGTCCAGAGAGGCTTCAGACATTCGAGGTTTCCCGTGGCGCGGTGTGATTCAGCCAGGTTTGCAGGATAAGCTGGGCGGCGAGTTCGTCCTTGATGTCCGCGAACTGCACCGAACGTTTGGAGCGCTCGCGATAAAAAATTTCCCGCGACTCCTTGGTCGACAAGGTTTCGTCCATGGTATAGACGGGCCGCTGATAGCGCTCCTCCAGATGCCGGCAGAAGCGCAGTATGGGTTGCACGATGGGATTTTCCTCGCCCGCCTCGGGATGGTACGGCATGCCGACCACGAACGCCGAAGGTTGCCAGGTCTTTACCAGACGCGCCACGGCGCTCCACAGCACGTCGTCGCGGGTGGCGCGGATGGTCTCCAGCGCGGTGGCGGTGCCCGTGACCCTTTGCCCGACGGCGACTCCGATGTTTCGCTCGCCGAAATCGAAGCCAAGATAGGTGGCATTTCCCTCCGTCAATTCATCTCCGCGCATGGAATCAGCCGTGTCCGGCTTGAGCCGTCAAAAGCGAGATGTCCACGCCCATGAGCTCGGCCGCCGCCTTCCAACGGTCCGCCGCCGGCTGGTTGAAGAGAATCGACTGGTTGGCCGGGGCATTGAGCCAGGAGTTCTCGACGATCTCCCGCTCCAGCTGGCCCTTTCCCCAGCCGGCATACCCGAGGGCGACCAGAATATTCCGTGGCCCCTCTCCCTGACCGATGGCTTCGAGGATGTCGCGCGAGGTGGTCAGGGAAATGGAATCCGATATTTTTAACGTCGAGTTCCAATCTCCGGCAGGCTCGTGCAGGACAAAGCCCCGCTCCGGCTGCACCGGGCCACCGAAATAAACGGGAATCCGCCCGATGGCCGACTCTTGGAGATCGATCTCCATCTGTTCCATGATGTCGGAGAGGGTGAGCTCGGAGGGGCGATTGATAATAATGCCCAGCGCTCCTTCCTCGCCGTGCTGGCAGAGATAGGTCACGGTCCGCGCGAAGAACGGGTCGTTCATTCCCGGCATCGCGATCAGGAAGTGGTTGGTAAGATTCGCGATCGCTTCAATCATGTTCATAGTATCGACCTTGGGAAGGCTGAGGCGCAAGCCTAAATGGCGCCAAGGGCCTGCATTTAGGGAATTGCTCATGAACGAGGGTGAACGAATCCTTGTTATAGCTTGGACCGATTCTTGATCGATTTAACGGCACAGTATCGGAAATATCGCCAGAGTTCGTCCTCAGTTTGCGGCGTGGCTGGCCGCTGTCACCCTCGGGCAGGGCTTACACCCCGGGCTCCCGCATTCACGAACCACAACTCAACATTACTGCATTGGGGAGGAGACTTACAGAGTTTTTCTAAGCTTATTCAGCTAGTCTCAAATAGGTCTCTTATCCCGTCTCATTGAGGCCGGAAGCTGGGATATACTTGGCGAGCCACGCCATTCCAGTATCCAAGGCTTAAACTGAAACAGTGACGGAAGTACGGGCGGGCCATCCAACGAGCCTCACAACCCCTGATGAACGGAATTAAGCCATGACGGCGGCAAGTGACTTGATCAAACGCCCTGGTTTCTTCTCCATCGAGGCCATCACGGCATCGCGCGCGTTCAACCGCTGGCTGATCCCTCCCGCTGCGCTGTGCGTTCATCTTTGTATTGGCGAGGTTTATTCCTTCAGCGTCTTCAATGAGCCTCTGACGCGGGTCATCGGCGTCACGGCTCCGATGCCCGAGGATTGGAAGCTCACGACCATCGGCTGGATTTTCAGCCTGGCGATCCTGTTTCTGGGATTATCGGCCGCTTTCGGCGGCAGCTGGCTGGAGCGGGTGGGACCGCGCAAGACCATGTTCGTCTCGGCTCTGTGTTTCGGCGGCGGGTTCCTGGTCTCGGCACTGGGAGTCCATTACCACCGGATCACCTTGCTCTTTCTGGGCTACGGCGTGCTGGGCGGCATCGGCCTGGGGCTAGGCTACGTCTCTCCCGTGTCGACGCTGCTGAAATGGTTTCCGGACAAACGGGGACTCGCGGCCGGGCTGGCCATCATGGGCTTCGGCGGCGGCGCCATGATCGGGGCACCTCTGGCGGTCAATTTGATGGGCTTCTTCAAAACCCCTGATTCTGTGGGCGTGGCCGAGACCTTCCTGGCCATGGGACTCATCTATCTCGTCTACATGATGATCGGCGCCCTGACCATCCGGGTGCCACCTCCCGGCTGGCGTCCTTCGGGCTGGACGCCGAAGCCGAAGCAGACCAGCCTCGAGTGCAAATATCACGTCCATATCAACCAGTCCCTCAAAACCCCGCAGTTTTACTGCCTATGGCTGGTTCTGTGCCTCAACGTCACCGCCGGGATCGGCGTTCTGGGGCAGGCATCGTTGATGATCCAGGAAATGTTCCGCAACCGCGTGAGCGCGGCGGCGGCCGCCGGGTTCGTAGGACTTCTGAGCCTGTTCAACATGGGCGGGCGTTTCCTGTGGGCGTCGGCATCCGATTATCTCGGCCGCAAGAGCACCTACACGCTGTTCTTTCTCGTGGGCGCCCTGCTCTACTCCGCCGTGCCCTTCATCGGCCAATCGGGGAATGTCGTCCTGTTCGTGCTGTGCTACGCCGTGATCATGAGCTTCTATGGCGGCGGCTTCGCGACCATTCCCGCGTATCTCGCGGATATCTTCGGCACCCGCTTCGTCGGCGGCATTCATGGCCGCTTGCTGACGGCCTGGTCGACCGCCGGCATCGCCGGCCCGGTGCTGGTGAATTATCTCAGGGAGTGGCAGGTCAGCCGGGGTGTCGAAAAAGCCGACGCCTACTCGATGACCATGTGGATCATGGCGGGTCTCCTGGTGGTGGGCTTTATCGCCAATCTATTGATCCGCGAGGTCGACGAAAGGCACCATATCAAGCACGATCGGGTTGAGGATGATGTCGTTTAAGAAGAAGTGACCATGAGCATTCAGCGACAGGCGGCGGATAAGGCGCAATCAAGCTGGGCGAACGCTTTGAAACTGATCTTGTTCTGGTCCATCGTGGGCGCTCCTCTGACTTGGGGTGTGACTTCGACCTTGAAGAAAGCCGCCGCTCTATTTCAGTAATTCGGCCGCGGACCTAGAGCTCGCGGCTGCTATGGCGCTTTCCCTTGGTTTTCAGCATGCCTCGCGTCGAACCCAATGGATGCTGCGACACGCTGCCCTAGCGCAAAATCTCCTCAATGCCGCCGTCCGTCGGCCAAGGTGGTGCCTACCACATCGAACTCCAGCAGATGGATAAGCTTGGCGAGGCGTTCCTCCACGCTGATAGCTTCCACCAAGGCCTGTCGTTCCGGAGGATCGAAGGGCAATTGACCGCTGAGGGCATTCGCGAGGAGCGGCGTCGGCATTTGCTCCACGACAGTCCAGTTGGTTTCGATGCCCTTGCGTTGAAAGTATTCTCTGAGCAAGGCAAGAAGTCGGCCGCGATCGCGATCCGGGTCCACGTTGGATAATTCATAGTCCTCACGAAACCGCGTCCAATCGGCGATCACTCGGCGATAACCCCGGGTAGTGGGGATTTCCTCGCGGATATCGAAGCGGCAGACCCCTGTGAGCACGATTAGAAGGCGCCCGTCCTGGGTTTCACTGAAGGACATGATGCGGCCCGCGGTTCCGGTGCGGTACACGGCGGTTTCTTCTTTTCCCGAAGGGTCGGGCTGCACCATCCCGATCAGCCTCTCGGCGCCTAAGGCGTCGAATACCAGGTTCAAATAGCGCGGCTCGAAAATGTTGAGCGGCAGTTGGCAACCCGGCATGACGACCGCATTGGGCAAGGGAAAGATCGGCAAAGTCGCTGGCAAATGGTCGAAAGGCAGGACGAAAGGGCTGGGCGCCATGAATACCTCGTTATTGGATTTTTACCGGCTCCCCGTCGATCTGATGCGTATCGGCCGGACTCGGCTTTAGGATTCTTAAGACTGCTTAATACCCACAAAAATTGAAAAATTGGCATCGACCGCCGAAACGTTCACTAGCGGGCTTCACAAAATCTGCAAAGCATCCGATACAATGGGGGTCGGAAGACTGAATAACAAGTGTGCCCCACAATCCACTTATCCGGCCCAAAGCTGTTTCACCCTAGCGAGTGTCCCACATCCTTTCCTCCCTGCAAAGCGCCCTTGGCCTCATCGCTTTCGTCGCAATCGCTTACGTCCTTAGCGAGGATCGGCGCCGGTTTCCCTGGCGCACCGTGACCTCGGCCTTGCTACTGCAAATTCTCCTGGCAACGGCGCTACTGAAACTGCCTCCGTTCAAGGGACTCTTCCTGACCCTCAACGATCTGTTGCTGGCGCTGGAACGGGCGACTCAGGCGGGCACGGCTTTTGTGTTCGGCTATTTGGGCGGGGCACCGACGCCATTCGTCGAGACTGGCCATGCTTCCAGCTTCGTCCTGGCGTTCCGCGCCTTGCCCTTGGTGCTGGTGGTTAGCGCCCTATCCTCGCTGCTATTCTACTGGGGCGTTTTGCCTGCGGTGGTGCGGCTGGTTTCCTGGGCGCTACAGAAAACTCTGGGCCTCGGCGGGGCCGTTGGGCTGTCCGCCGCCGCCGACATCTTCGTCGGCATGGTGGAAGCGCCGCTGTTTGTACGGCCTTATCTCAAGCATATGAGCCGGGGCGAGCTCTTTTCGGTCATGACCTGCGGCATGGCGACCATTTCCGGCACGGTGATGGTGCTCTACGCCAGCTTTCTGTCCCACGCCGTGCCCGACGCCATGGGCCATATTCTCACCGCCTCGCTCATCAACGTGCCGGCGGCCATCCTGGTATCCGCGGTCATGGTGCCCACGCCCGGCAACAGCCGGGGCACCGAGGGCGATCTGGCCGCCCGTTCCGCGGCCAGATCGAGCATAGACGCGGTCACCCAGGGCACCTTGGCGGGCGTGGAACTGCTCATCAATATCGTCGCCATGCTGGTGGTCTTCGTGGCCCTGGTGAGCCTCGCCAACATGTTGCTGGCTCTTCTGCCGGAAGCGGGCGGCCGGCCTCTCACCCTGCAACGAGGCTTGGGCTGGCTGATGGCGCCGGTGGTTTGGCTGATGGGAATTCCCTGGCGGGAGACGGGGACGGCCGGCGCGCTGATGGGCACCAAAACCGTGCTCAACGAACTCATTGCCTATCTGGATCTCGCGGGTCTCCCCACCCACGCCCTCGGCGAGCGCAGCCGGCTGGTCATGACCTACGCCCTGTGCGGCTTCGCCAATCTCGGAAGTCTCGGTATTCTGTTGGGCGGCCTTGGCACCATGGTCCCGGAGCGGCGGGATGAAATTATATCGCTGGGCCCGAAATCGGTGGTGTCCGGCACTCTCGCCACGCTCATGACAGGGGCGGTGGTGGGAATTCTGGTATAGCGTCGATTTCTGGATAAGCCGTAGCAGGCATTCTCAAGTCGCGAAAGGTCGGCAGCAATGATGTTGGACTTGACTCGATGATGGCCTTGCACCCAGAGCGCCGGTAGGTATTGCCCGAAGTCCCAATTCGGACGAGCTCAAGCAATTTGGGCGTGGAATGCCTGTCGGCCCTCGGGGGTTCACGGCTTGATGTCTCCTGGCGACCCGGATCAAGCCGTTGTCCGAGACATTGCGATAGACCATAAAAGGTCTGGCCGGTCACCCTTTGACGCCGGCCAGATCCAGCTCGCCATCCGCTATTTCGAAGAGCGACGGGACCGTCCCTTTAATAAGAACAAAACTCCCACGAGCATTCCAATTGCGCCTCCACCGGATAGAGCATCGATTTCGGGTGCCGAAACGCAATGAGGATTCCCCACGCCATTACATCCCTGCGCCTTTGGCGGAAGCGGATCCTGTGAAGATGCCCAGCCACTACTGTTCATTATCAGCGCAAGTATCGCCGTGTAGATCGATAATCCTAGTGATTTATTCATCGTTGTACTCTCTGGCATCCTGGTGAGAACGGGACACGCTACTGGCACGTAGACACTTAAATTATGGTCTACCGGAAATAACAATGAAGAAAATGCTGCGAAAAAGCAATAGAGGTGTTCTATATCTAAACTAGGCTCGGTGGACGCTTTCACCGAATCCAGACAAAAGGACAATGATTAGGTAAGAAACTCTTAGGCGTGCCCGATTTCCTCGAAATGCTCGAAAACGCGCCCAGGACGATTTGGTCCTGTTGAACAAGCGTTTGATCAGCTGGATGAGGTTTTCTAGAGATGCCAATGGCAGGCCCGAGGATTCAGGCGTTGGAACCTCAGGTGAAATCACCCTTCCACAATTTCGCCGGTTCAGCGCTCCAGGCTCGACATCGAAGAGCTACCGCCGCCGGGAGCGAAACTCAAGGGCTTGCCCAGGGCGCTAAGTCACGCCTGAATTCATGGAGCATCGGCCGAATTTGAAAAAGTGGCCGGGTTATCAAGCTGGCTACTCCGCGAATAAGGCATCGATGAATTTCCTGGCATCGAAATCCTGCAAATCGTCAATGGTCTCGCCGATCCCGATATAGCGGACAGGAATGCCGAATTGCTTGGCGAGGGCGAAAATGACGCCGCCCTTGGCGGTGCCGTCCAGCTTGGTCAGGACGATGCCTGAAAGTCCGACCGCCTCGTTGAACTGCTGGGCTTGGCTGATGGCGTTCTGGCCGGTCCCGGCGTCCAGTACCAACAACACTTCGTGAGGCGCGGTGGGGTCCAGCCGACCCATGATGCGCTTGATCTTGCTGAGCTCGTCCATGAGGTTCGACTTGGTGTGAAGGCGCCCCGCGGTGTCGGCGATCAGTACATCGATGCCCCGCGCTTGAGCGGCCTGCACCGCGTCGTAGATGACGGAGGCCGAATCGGCGCCAGTGTGCTGGGCGATGACGGGGACGTTGTTGCGCTCGCCCCAGGTCTGTAGCTGCTCCACCGCCGCCGCACGGAAGGTGTCGCCCGCCGCCAGCATGACGCTGTAGCCTTGGGTTTGCAAACGCTTGGCAAGTTTGCCAATCGTGGTGGTCTTGCCCACGCCATTGACGCCCACCACCAGAATGACGAACGGCCGGGTTTCCGGGGGAATGTCGAGCGGGACGCTGACCGGCTCCAGGATTTGGTAGAAATAGTCGCGGAGCTTCGCCTTCAGGGCTTCCGTGTCGTTGAGCTGATGCCGTTCCAAACTCTCGGTGAGATGGCCGATGATCTCCTGCGTCGCGCCAACGCCGATATCGGCCATGAGCAACCGGGCCTCGATATCGTCCAGCACTTCCCGATCCACGGCTTTCTTGCCGAGCGCCAAATGAGCCAGAAATCCGGTCAGCCCGCCGCGGGTCTTGCCCAACTGGTTCTTGAGCCGGACGAACAGTCCTTCCGGCGTGGGACGTGCCGACACTTCCATCGGGGGAGCCGGCGGCATGGGCATTGGAACGGCAGCCGGCGGGATTGCCTCCACTTCGGGAACAGGCTTCTCCGGCGGAGGCGCCGGGCGAACTTCGGGCACTTCCTCCCGGCGCGGCAGACCCAGATAGTAGTGCAGGTGGATCAGGTTCAGAAGCAGCAGCGCCCCTAAGGCATGATGCGCCACGGCGACCGCCACCGGCAGGCGCAGCATCACGACTCCAATACCCAGGGTGATCTCCACCAGCAGGAGAAGACTCAACATTAGGCCTGGCTTGCTGAGGCGCGGTATCTTGGGATTGGACGTCACGCCCGTGGCGAGCACGCTGAGCACCAGGAATACTACAACGGCGCCGATCCGATGCACGATATGGATGGCGACACGGCCCATTGGGGGCAAAAGGCTCCACTGGCCCTCCGCCAGACCACCCAGAGACGAGAATCCGCCCGTGTAATCGGCTTCCGGCCACCACGCGCCGAGGCAGGTGGGGAAATCCGGACAGGACAAGGCCGCGAAATTGGTCGAGACCCAGCCGCCCAAGGCGATTTCCAGCAATAGCACCAGCAGCGAGACCCGGCTCAGCCAAAAGAGGCCCCGCACATCGCCCAGGGGAGAATGCTGCGGACCGACGCTGAGGTAAAGACGGTATAGCAGGGCGAGAATCAGAAATCCCGTCACGAGATGGCCGGTCACGACGATCGGCATCAAGCGGAACTTGAGGGTCCAGAAGCCCAGGAGGACTTCGCCCGTCACCAGAGCCAGGGTTCCGAGGGCGAGCGCGAGGATCTTGCCCCGATTCTGCCGCACCCTGAACGCCAGGCCGGCGAGCATCAGCGCGAAGAGACCCGAGGCTCCCGCCAAATAGCGGTGGGTCATCGCCGTCAAGGCTTTGATCGCGTCGAAGGGCGGCTCGCCGACGGCGGCCGGGGCTTGCGGCTCCTCGACGATCAAACTGCCGTAGCAGCCGGGCCAGTCGGGGCAACCGAGCCCGGCATCGGAAATGCGCACGTATGCGCCCATGACGGCGGCGCAAAAAGCGAGAAAAAGGGTGAAAAGAGTCAGATATCTGAACATGAGGCTGTCTTGTTTTTGTCGTTATCCGAGGCGATCCAAAAATCGGCGAGCGACAGATTATCCATAATCGTTCAGCCGATCCGGGAGGCCCTGAGCAGATGCTTGAGATCCTTGAGCATTTTATAAGGGTCAAAACCCTCGTCGTATCTGAGAATCAGATTGGCGCGAGGGTCCAGCAGCATCACCATGCCTTGATCGGGCAGCTTGCCCGCCGCCTCGGATAGGGTCCGAAGCAGCGGCTCGGGGGTATCGGCCGCCAGCAGGGCACCGTCCTGTCTGAGCAGCGCCTCGACCTCCTCGGGCGGGGTTTTGGGGGACAGCAGCAGCAGGCGCTTGACTCGGGGCATCTCCTGGTTGAGCATCAGCCAAACCTGATGAGTCTTGTACATGGCCTTCGCGCAAGCTTCGCGGCAGGGGTCGATCGCGATTTGCAGCAACACCCAGCGGCCTTCGAGTTCGGCCAGGCCGTCAGCCGGGCGCGTGGCCAGGGAGCGCAAGCTGGCGTAGTCGAAGGGCCTCGGCGGCAGAATCAGGGTGCCGTAGTTGCTCGTTTTGTGGATCAGTTCGGGGTGTCTAACGTAGTACCAGGCCAACCCGAAGGGAATGATGGACATCAGCGCAATGGTGATGATCACCATGCGTCCGCGCCACGACGCGCTCCTGAGCGTAGTCATGGGCCGGAAAGAAAAAGTGGAATTGTCATGGCCCCGTGATCCGCGAGCCGGCTCTCAGGCCATATCGGATATAAAGGATCGCCGCGACCGCCGCGAACAGAAACCACTGCAAGGCGTAGCCCTGGTTTTTCTCGGGCGCAAGGCGAATCTCCCGCCAAACCCTTACGTAGCCCTCCTCCTCCGAGGAGTCCAGTAATACCTGATACGGAAGAACCGGGTAACCGAGCCGTTCCGCCAAGCGCTCCGGCTCCGGCACCTGCACGACCGAGGGCCAGCCGGGACCGGGAATCTCGGCGCCTTTTAGCCGAAGACCAACCTCTGGAAAATGGTCGGCCAATCCGGAAAACTGCACATGGCGATTCCGGATGCGAATATCCGGCAGTTCGGCTCGATCAACCCCCAAAGGCACCCAGCCCCGGTTGACCAGGACCGCCCGACTGCCGCCCGCGATCCGAAGCGGAGTCAGCACGTGATAGCCGGGTTGTTGGTCGTGGACCTGGTTGTCCAGCAGAAATTGATGATCCGCATCATAGTCGCCCGTCACCTGTACCCGGCGGTAACGCAGTTCGTCCGGACGGGTCTCCGCCCCCCCGGTCAGGCGCAATGGTTCATCCTGGCTCCGCAGCTCGCGCGCCGCTATCAGAGCCTTTTTTTCGTCCGCCCGCCGAAGTTGCCAAAGACCCAGGTTGACAAAAAGACCCAAAACGACCATGAAACCCACCGAGACTTTCCAGCCCGGTTTAAAGCTATAATTCATCAAACCTCATTCCCTGCCGGCCGGCGTCAAGCCTTGGAATTCACTACCTCACGAATGTGGCGGACTTTTCTTGAAAATATTCATAGTGCTCGTACTCTTGGCCATCATCGGCAATCTTGGCTCGGCGCTTTATTATCTATTAAAGGGCCGCGACCACTCTCCCCGTATGGTCAAAGCCTTGACGATCCGAATCAGCTTGTCCATTGCGCTGTTTTTCCTGCTGATCCTAGCGTATGGCTTCGGGCTGATCCAACCCCATGGGCTCCGCCTCGGCTTTGGCCCCAAATCTCCCGCGCCTGCCACCAGGCAGCCAGCATCGCCCGAACCGCCGCAAGATTCGCATTAATTGCGGAACGAAAAAAGCCCGGACTCGTATAAAGCCCGGGCTTTTTTGTGATCTAAGGAAAGATCATTGATGGTAAGACACCACACGCGCCACTTCGTTCCTCGATCCCAAGATCACTGGTACCCTCTGATGGATGCCGGTGGGCTGGATCTCCAGGATACGCTGCCGGCCCGTAGAGGCCATGCCGCCCGCCTGCTCCACGATAAAGCTCATGGGGTTGGCTTCGTACAGCAGGCGCAGTCGGCCACCCTTCTGCTTCAGCTTTTCGTCCATGGGATAGGTGAAAAGTCCGCCGCGCATCAACACCCGGTAGACCTCGGCCACCATCGAAGCCAGCCAACGCATGTTGAAGTCTTTTTCCCGTCCGCCCGCCTTGCCCTTGACGCACTCGTCGATATAACGCCGCATCGGCTCTTCCCAGAAGCGGTGATTGGACATGTTGATGGCAAACTCGGCGGTGTCTTCCGGGATCCTGATATTGGAGTGGGTGAGCAGGAAATCGCCCACGTCCCGATCCAGGGTGAAGGCGTTCACACCGTTGCCGGTGGTCAGCACCATGATCGTGGTGGGGCCGTAGATGCAAAAGCCCGCCGCCACCTGTCGGGTGCCCGGTTGCAGGAAATCCTCTGTTTTCGGATTGTCGTTGGGAGCCGGCAGGATCGAAAAGATGGTGCCGATCGAAAGATTCACCTCGATATTGCCCGAGCCGTCCAAGGGGTCGAAGCAGAGCAGATACTTGCCTCTCGGATACTTGGAAGGTATCGGGATGATTTCCTCGTTTTCCTCGGATGCCATGCCCGCCAGATGGCCCGTCCACTCCATCGACCGGATGAAGATTTCGTTGGAAACGACGTCGAGCTTTTTCTGAACCTCGCCCTGAACATTCTCCGAGCCGACCGTCTCGAGATTGCCGGCCAAGGCGCCGCGATTGACCTCGTGCCCGATGGCCTTGCAGGCGGCCGCGATATCGTTCAGCAACATGGTCAGCTCCCCGGTGGCGCCGGGGATTTTCCGTTGCTCCTGGCTCAGGAATTGAGCCAGACGTTGACCTTTCATGTCGTCCTCCAAAATCATGATTATTGATAGCCGGGACAGTAATCTTTCCAGTTTTCCGGAGCTGCCGCCAAAATGTCCGCGATATTCGCGATTTTCAGGGCATTGGTGCTGCCCGTACGACCGGTAAGATCGCCTTTGGTTAGGATGATTCTATGGCTTTCCTCCACTAATCCGCGCTTTTGGAACTCTTCCACAATGGCGCGGTTCAACACCGCATGATCGGAGATGCCCTTCTCGTTGAAGCTGATGGGGTAGACCCCCCGGAACAAGGTGACGCGCCGGCAGGTTTTTTCGTGGGAGGTCAGCGCGAAAATGGGAATCCCCGAACTGATGCGCGACATCCAGAGTGGCGTCGAGCCGGTTTCCGTCAGGGCACCGATGGCCTGGACTCCCAAATGGTTGGCGGCATACATGGCCGAGAGGGCGATCGCCTCGTCGATGCGTCCGAAACGTTCGTGCAGACGGTGATTGGAAGGCTGGCGAGGATATTTCTCGGCTTCCAGACAGACTCTCGCCATGGCGGCGACGGCCCGGTCCGGAAAATCCCCGGAAGCGGTTTCCGCCGACAGCATCACGGCGTCGGAGCCGTCGAACACCGCGTTGGCCACGTCCGAAACCTCGGCGCGGGTGGGCAGAGGATTGGAAATCATGGACTCCATCATCTGAGTGGCGGTAATGGCGACCTTGTTGTAGGTACGGGCCAGACGGATCAAGTTTTTTTGCACATGAGGCAGGCGCGCATCTCCGATTTCGACGCCCAGATCGCCTCGCGCCACCATGATCGCATCGGACGCCTCGATAATGCCTTCGATCGTTCCCTCCAAGATCGCCTCGGCCCGTTCGATCTTGGCCACGAGGCCCATGTTGCCACCCGCTTGGCGCAACAGCTCCTGTGCCTCCTCCATATCCGTCCTGGACCTGGGAAACGAAATCGCCAGGTAGTCGGCACCGATCTCGACGGCGGTTTTCAAATCCTCCTTGTCCTTGTCGGTCAAAGCGGGCGCCGAGAGGCCGCCGCCTTGTTTGTTGATACCCTTGTGGTTGGATAGCACGCCGCCGATGATTACGGTGCAATGGACTCGCGTTCCGATCACGCTATCAACTTTGAGTTCGATCAACCCGTCGTTGAGGAGGAGAGTATCGCCGGCCTTGACATCTCGCGGCAGATCCTCATAAGAGCAGCCCACCTGGGTTTCATCGCCCGCATCGGGGGGCAAGGCGGTATCCAGATCGAATTTCTGACCCACCTGCAAGGTAACCTTACGGTTGTCTTTAAAGCGGGTGATGCGAATCTTGGGGCCCTGAAGATCGGCGAGAATCGCCACGTACCGCCCCAACTTCGCTGAAATTTCCCGGACGCGCTCGGCGCGGGCACGGTGTTCATCGGCCGTGCCATGGGAAAAGTTGAGCCGGATGACGTCAGCCCCGGCACACAAAATCTTCTCGAGCACCTCGGCAGATTCGGAGGCGGGGCCCAAGGTCGCGATGATCTTGGTTCGACGAAAGGTCTTATTCATGACGATGCCACTTCCTAATAGGCGTAGGGCCACTTTGATCGGGTGGCCCTACTGGTGGAAAAAAGCCAAAGCGAGCCGGCCGACTCTTAACTTAGTCGGCATTCACCAGCGCGACCGTGGTGTCCAACATGCGGTTGGAGAAGCCCCATTCGTTGTCGTACCAGGACAGCACCTTCACGAGATTGCCGATCACCGCGGTCTGGGTCGCGTCGAAGTTGGAGGAAGTGGTGGTGTGGTTGAAATCGCTAGAGACCAAGGGTTCGGTGTTGTAGCCCAGGATGCCTTTCAGCGCTCCTTCGGAAGCTTCCTTGAGGATGGCGTTGACCTCGTCCTTGGAGGTTTCGCGGCTGGCGACGAAGGTCAGATCCACCACGGAGACGTTGGCCGTCGGCACTCGGATAGCGAAACCGGACAGCCGTCCGTTCAGCTCCGGCAACACCAGTCCCACCGCCTGGGCGGCGCCGGTCTTGGTCGGAATCATGTTGAGCGCGGCGGCTCTGGCGCGGTAGAGATCGCTATGGTAAACGTCCGTCAGCACTTGATCGTTGGTGTAGGAGTGCACCGTGGTCATCAGGCCGGATACGATGCCGAGCTTCTCGTGCAGCGGCTTGACCAAGGGCGCCAGGCAGTTGGTGGTGCAGGACGCGTTGGAAATGACCTGGTGTTCGGCCTTGAGGATGCCATGATTGACCCCGTAAACGATGGTGGCATCGGCCTCGTTCTTATCGGCGGGCGCGGAAATGATGACCTTCTTGGCGCCGGCCTCGATATGGGGCAGACATTTGCTCTTGTTGCGGAAAATGCCGGTGCATTCGAGCACCACGTCGACGCCGAGCCCGCCCCAGGGCAATTTGGATGGGTCGCGCTCGGAAAATACCTTGATGCGCTTGCCGTTGACGACGATTTCGCCCTCGCCGACCTCGACCGTACCCTTGAACGGGCCGTGCACGGTGTCATGCTTGGTCAGATGGGCATTGATCTTGGCGTCGCCCAAATCGTTGATGGCGGCGATTTCGACATCCTGGCGTCCGGACTCGAACAGCGACCGCAGAACGTTGCGCCCGATCCGCCCGTATCCGTTGATTGCAATTTTAATCGTCATGGCTCTTTCTCCAAGAATTCTTAAAAACCGTGCAGGTGGGAAGAATTTAAATTATTGATGGCCAGCCCGTTCAGCGCGTGCGAGCCGGGGAAACTTCGATTCGGTATGTCGGGTGTTGCGCGGATTGACCCTGGGCATTCAGCGTCGCTGGCTCCCCGGTGTTCCTGATGGATATAGTCCGGGAATATAGCAAACTCAAAGTTCTCAAGTCCAGTTCTTGAAACAAGCGGTTATGGGGATTAGGGTAGGCCGGTGGCGTCTTCTAGAGGTGTAAAATGCGCGGCAGAGAAACCTTTTTCCGTTCCCGCGAATTGAAACGGGAGTGCCGGATGCTTCCCGCGGAAACTTATAATCTCGCTAAGATCTTGCTCCACCAGTCCGGCGAGCCGGCCCTGTTCGTCCCCATTCGCAACATGCTCTACCTAGCGGCCATCGACCGCGAGGAGATCATATTCCTGGACGGCGCCATCTCCCGCTGCACCATCGTGCTGGCTTGGCGGAAATTCCGTCCGCAGCAGCGTTCTCGCCTGAACGAGCCGATTTCCTACGAAACGGTTTATTATGCCGACGAAGTTTTGGGCATCATGCCCCGCCTGCAGGGAGAATTCGACAAGGCGCTTCGGCATCTGCGGGAAAAGAGCCGCGCCACAGGAACCGCCAAAATCATCACCTTGAAAAAGCCTTGAGGAGAGCACCGCCATGAGCACCCCCAACGTCGAAGTGAAGGCGCCGGATTTTCTGGCTCCGCCCGCCCCTATCGCTCCCATCGAAACGGAGCAGGCCGCCGGCATGGTCAAGATCGATCCCGCCAAGTTAGCCGAACTCGACGTCAAGGTCGAAGAATTCGTCAACACTATCCTGAGCGAGCAGGTGCACAGCGATGCCTTCAAAGCCAAGATTTCCGGCGTTCACACCCTCGCCAACGCGGAAATCCGCGCCGCCGCCAATATCTCCAACCGGCTTCTGGAACAGCCGGTGCGAGCCATGAAGTCCGGATTGTTCGACGAAGGTTCGGCGATTTCCAAATCGCTCTTGGACCTCAGGGTCAAGATCGAGGAACTGGACCCGGTCAAACAGGGCAACCTGCTGGAGCCCCGCAAGCTACTCGGCTTCATTCCCTGGGGAACCAAAGTCCAGGACTATTTCCGGCAATACCAGTCGGCCCAGACTCATCTGAACGCGATCATCGAATCCCTCTATCACGGCCAGGACGAGCTGCGCAAGGACAACGCCGCCGTCGAGGAAGAGAAAGCCAACGCCTGGCGCATCATGGAGAGGCTGGAACAGTACGTCTACATCGGCAAGAAGATCGACAAGGCCATCGAAACCAAGCTGACGGAAATCGAGGCCTCGGACCCGGAGAAAGCCCGTATCGTCAAGGAGGAACTGCTATTCTACGTGCGCCAGAAGGTGCAGGACCTTCTGACCCAATTGGCGGTCACCATCCAGGGCTATCTCGCCATGGACATGATCCGCAAGAACAATCTGGAACTCATCAAGGGCGTGGACCGGGCCACCACGACCACCATCTCCGCCCTCCGCACCGCGGTCATCGTCGCCCAGGCCTTGGCCAATCAGAAGCTGGTGCTGGATCAAATCGGCGCTCTCAATACCACCACGAGCAACATGATCGAATCCACCTCGAACATGCTGAGAACCCAGGCCGGCAAGGTCCACGAACAGGCCACCGGCGCCGCCGTGAGCCTCGACAAGCTGAAGTTGGCCTTTAAAAACATCTACGAAACCATGGACATGGTCTCCAACTACAAGGTCCAAGCCTTGGCGAACATGCAGAAGACCGTGGATGTGCTCAGTCAGGAAGTGGAGAAATCCAAGACCTATCTGGACCGGGTGCGCGGCGAAACAGTGCGGGAAGTCAGCGCCTCGCTGGACACAGCGGCCAGCGACGAGATCAAGCTATAGGTTGGATCGCCGCTAGTGTGTTTAGAATAATTCCCTACCCGGAGCAGGCGTTCCCGATCCGCTTCTGTAGCTCCGCAATTTCATTAGGATCTCTTCATGGCATTTGTCCCATGGCGTAAGGCTTTGACCTCGAGCGGAGTTTTTTTGCCTTCAAGCGGCGAGTGGTGGCTTACGGCGCTCGCTTTTCTGATCAGTGCCTGGGCCGTATTCGGCCATTTGGGCGATTTTCCCCTCATCGCTCCGGACGAGGGACGGAACGCCGAAGTGGCGAGGGAGATGAACGACACCGGCAATTGGCTCGTGCCCATCTACGACGGGGCCATCTATCTCGACAAGCCGGCGTTTTTTTTCCGAATCGTCGGGTTCTCCCTGTCCCTGTTCGGGCACTCGGAATGGGCGGCCCGGCTCCCTTCCGCCCTGTTCGCTTTCGGGCTCCTGATCGTCCTGTTCGCCTTCTGCCGGCGAGTCTACGATTCGCGCGCCGCCGCCCTGGCTATGCTGATCGCGGCCGCCACGCCGCTCTTCATGGCGTTCTCGCGGCTCGTCATCTTCGACATGACCCTGGCCTTTTTCGTCTGCTCGGCCATCTTCGCCGCCTATCTCGCCGAGGAATACGAAGGCAGGCGGCGCACCCGCTGGTATTGGGTAGCCGCGGCCGCCACCGGATTCGCCACCCTGACCAAAGGGCCGGTGGGTTTTCTCATTCCGCTCCTGGTCATGGCGGCTTTCCATGGGAGCCTTGGCCGTGCGGACCCCATCCGGCGGTTTCTCCGGCCAGCCCACTGGCTGATTTTCCTAGGGCTCGTTCTGCCCTGGTTCGTGGGATTGTCCCTGGCTTGCCCCGATTTTCCCTACTACGGGATCATGAAGGAATCCATCGCCCGCTTCTCCACGCCGGAATTCCACCGTACCGCGCCGGTTTATTTCTACGGCCTGATCATCGCGGGCTGCTTTTTCTCCTGGAGCCTACTCCTGCCGGAATCGACGGCCGCCGCCTGGCGGGCCCGGCGACGGATTTCCCGCCCCGATCGGCTGTTCATCGTCTGGGCTCTCGTGGTGGTAGTCTTTTTTTCGCTGTCCAAGTCGAAGCTGCCCGGCTATATTCTAACAGGCGTCGTGGCGCTAGGCGTTCTCGCGGCGCGGGTCTTCGCCGCCGCTCTGGAAGATCCCGGCGGAACGGCAGCCCGCATCGTGCATCGCGGAACGCTGGCGCTGCTCGCGCTGGCGGGCGCGGCGGCGCTCCTTACGGCCGCCCTGGCCCTGAATCTCGGGGGGCTTGAGCACTCGCTCAAGGGGCTCAAGCCGTATGCGCCCGGGTTTCCCGCCGTCGCGCTCTCCCTGACCAGCGTGGCGCTGCTCGCCGCACAGGCCCGGAGAAGCCGGAACATCCGCTGGGCCTTCGCCGCTTTTCTCAGTGTTCCGCTGCTCTTAATCAGCGTCGACTTCGAGCTTTTGTCGCTCTACGCGGAAAGCCGGTCGGCGCGGCATCTCGCCGAAATGATTCCGCATGGGCTGCCTTTCGGCACCGAACTGGCCTGCCTGAAGTGCCTGCCCAACGGCTTGCCTTTTTATCTCGAACAGCTGGTGACGGTCATCAGCGATGACGGCAAGGAACTGACCAGTAATTATGTCCTGTTTTCCCTGGCCTCGGGCAAAACCTGGCCCGAGCGGATCGTTCCCATGGCTCATCTGGATCGCTGGCTCGCCGGCCGCAGCCATCCGATCTTCCTGATCGCCGGAAGACGACACTGGACAGAACTCGACGCCATCGCCGTTCGCCACCGCGTCGCCTCGCAGGAGCTCGGGCCCGGGTACCGCGCGATCCTGCTGCCCGCCCCCGCCATGCTCGCGGCGCTTCGCTAGATGTGCGGCATTTGCGGCATGGCCATCCTGGATAGGACGATGGGCGCGGCATTGAGCGGGCCGGTCGCCGCCATGATGGACCGGCTCGCCCATCGGGGGCCCGACGGCGCCTGGACGGCGGGCGACAAGTCCGCGCGGTTCGGTCTGACCCGGCTCGCGATACGGGGCCTCGCTGGCGGACGGCAACCCCTCGTCGATGCCGAGACCGGCGTCATGGTGGTCTGCAACGGGGAGATCGACAATCACGCCATGCTTCGGGCTTGGCTGGCGGCGCGCGGCCGAAAGGTGGAGCAGGAAACGGACGTGGCGGTACTGCCGGGGCTATATCTGGAACTCGGCGAAGCGTTCGTCGGCCGGCTGGCTGGCGCCTACGCCCTCGCCGTTTGGGATCCGCGCCAGCACAAGCTCCTTTTAGCGCGGGACCGGGCCGGGGAACGGCCGCTTTTCTATCATTTCGGACGCGGGACCGTGACGTTTGCCTCCCTCGTCGCCGCCCTGGTCGCCGGAATGCCTGAAGCGCCCCAGCCTGACGGCCCGGCGCTACGGCGCTATCTCCAGCTGGGCCACTTTCCTGCTCCGGATAGCCCCTTCGCCGGCATTCACAAACTCGCTCCGGGCGAAACCATTGTGATCGAGCCGGGCGGTCTTCGCCGTACCCGCTATTGGCGCTGGCGCCACGAAGTGTCCTCCAAGGCCCAGCCCAGGCTCGACGCCTTCGATGCGGTGTTTCGGGAGGCCGTGCGAAGGCAAAGCGAGGTGGATGTTCCCGTCGGCCTGTTTCTGAGCGGCGGAGTAGATTCGTCCCTGATCGCCGCCGTGGCGAAAAGCCTGCGCCCGAATAAACCGCTGACCGCCTACGGCCTGAGGTT
The DNA here is from genome assembly GCA_902810705.1 of Methylococcaceae bacterium. Lineage (GTDB taxonomy): Bacteria > Pseudomonadota > Gammaproteobacteria > Methylococcales > Methylococcaceae > CADDYU01. Next base: position 3,340 of record CADDYU010000040.1, on the reverse strand, counting down.
CAGCGAGAGTTCCTACGACGAAGGGCGGTTCGCCGAGCGGGTTGCCGCCGATCTGTCTATCAGTTACGTGCCGGTGTGGGTGAAGCCGGACGACATTCCGGAACTTCTGGCAGAGCTGATCGGAACCTGCGGCGAACCGCTCGGCGATCCGGCCTGGGTGCCCACGGCGCTGCTCTCGAGACGGGCGGCGCAAGACATTCGCGTGGCCTTGTCCGGGGAGGGCGGGGACGAGCTGTTCGGCGGTTATCCCACCTATCTCGGGGCCCGGCTGGCGGAGCGCTACGAACGGCTGCCGGCGTCATTCCGGGCGCTGATCCGACGCGGTGTGGAGTACTGGCCCCCGAGCGACAAGAAAGTCACTCTCTCCTTTCTGCTCAAGCGCTTCATTCAGGGCGAGGGCCTGGATAGCCTCGCCCGGCACGTGCAATGGACGTCCAGCGTGCCGTCCCCGATCCTGGAGCGTCTTGGACTCCGCCCTGAACCTCTGGACTGGCAGCCATGGGCTGGAGAGGACCTGCTCGACCGTCTCCAGCATTACGATCTCGAAAGGTCCCTGGCCGAGGGGCTATTGACCAAGGCGGACCGGGCCAGCATGCATTCCGCCCTGGAACTCCGCGCGCCGTTTCTGGATCTCGAGGTTTTGATTTTCGCCGCGGCGCTGCCCTCAGAGGCACGGACACGCGGCCATAAAACCAAGGTGTTCCTGAAGGAATACGCTCTCCGCTATCTCCCGAAAGAGATCGTTTATCGGAAAAAACGCGGTCTCTCGGTTCCGTTGGCGGCCTGGCTACGCGGACCGCTCTGCGGCTGGGCCGAGGCGGCCCTCTCCCGTCCGGAACTGGCTCAATTCGGCATTCACCATCGGGCGATCCGCCAACTGTTCGAGGAGCACCGCCGCTGCGCCGCCGATCACGCGCGCACGCTCTGGGCCTTGATCGTGCTGAGCGAATGGCTGCATTGGGCGGAAGAAGGCTGTCTTGAAGCCTTCGGACGCTTTGAATGGCGTAGGAGTCGGGCAATTTAGCATTCCGAAGTGAGCCGAGGCGTCGATGCTGAAACCGGTGGGGGAAGACCCTAGGTTGAATGGACGAAAGACCCGGCCCGCCTTCGGCATAAGCGATGCGGTCAGTTCATTTCGAGGTCTCGATTCTCGCGCGCCGCCGCTCCTTCATTAGGGCCGCTTGCCTGCCGGAGGCAAAAGTCGAGGCCCTACCCGCCTCTTCCCGAGGCGATTTTAATTCAGCGTCCTTTTAACCGCCGATCATAGGCCTTCAACCGCTCCACCGTCCCAATGTCCATCCAGAATCCTTCGTAAAGCTCTCCGCTCACCATAGCTTCCTTCATGGCCGCCCGAAGCAGGGGAGCGAGGGCGAAGCGGCCGGGATTGAGGCCCCTGAACAGCTCCGGGCGATAGACGCCTATCCCGGCGAAGGTATGGCGCTTAGGCTCTGAATCCGACACCACCCCATCTTGCAGACCGAAATCACCTTGGGCGTGGTGGGGAGGATTCGGGACCAGAACCAGATGGGCCAGTCTCTCGGGAAGGCCGCGCAGCCGTGCGAACGGGAAATCCGTGGCGATATCGCCGTTCACTACCAGAAACGGCCCATCGTCAAGTACCGGGAGGGCGCGCTGGATACCGCCGCCGGTTTCCAGCGCCTCGCCTTCCCGCGAATAGGCAATCCGGGCCTCAAGACGCGAACCATCGCCGAGATGCCGCTCGATTCGATCACCCAAGTGGGCGGTATTGACGACGATGTCGCGGAATCCGCTCGCCACCAAGGCGGTGATGATGTGTTCGACAAGCGGCCGGCCTCCGGCCAACAGCAAAGGCTTGGGCGTATGATCAGTCAAGGGACGCAGGCGTTCGCCTCGCCCGGCAGCGAGTATCATGGCTTTCATAGCATTTCTCTCAGGCAGGGCCGGACTCGGGTCTCGAGAAACTCCAGGAACTCCGAGAGCTCCGGATAGGTTCGGCTGACATCGACCAGGTAGCCGAAAGTGCGCGGAATGTCCTTGAGATAGCCGGATTTGCCGTCCCGCAGCTTGAGCCGGGAAAAAATGCCGATAGCCTTGAGATGGCGTTGCAGTCCCATGAGGTCGAACCAGCGGCGGAACTTTTCCGCCCCGGCAACATTAAGGAGGCCCGCCTCCCTAAGCTTCGCGCGATAGCCGTCCAGCCAGGCATCCACCCGCGAGGCCGGCCAGGCGATATAGCAATCGCGCAGCAGGGACACCGCGTCGTAGGCGATGGGGCCGATGACGGCGTCCTGAAAATCCAGCACGCCGGGATTCCCGCGCTCCGTGACCATGAGGTTTCGCGAGTGATAATCCCGGTGCACGCACACTTGGGGTTGCTCCAGGGCCGACGCGACGAGCCGCCGCCAGACTTGATCCAGCAGCGCCGCTTCGGATGGCCGAAGCCCCATCCCCAAAAATCGCCCCAAAAACCATTCCCGAAAGATTTCGAGCTCGGTCCGCAACAGCCGCTCGTCATAGACGGGCAGCCCCGTCGTGGCGGGATCCACCCCGGTTTGCAGGCGCAGCAGGGCGGTAAAGGCGTCGCCATAGAGCCGATCGGCGGATTCGGCCTTTAGGCTGTCGAGATAGGATCGGACGCCAAAATCGGCGAGCAGCACGAAGCCGCGTTCCGGATCGGCCGCGTGGATTTCCGGGGTCTGCACGCCCGCCTTCCGGAGCAGAGTCGCAGCCGCCAGGAATGGACGTATGTTCTCCCGTGGCGGAGGCGCGTCCATGACGATGGAGGTTCCGCCATCGACCCGAATGCGGAAATAGCGACGAAAACTGGCATCTGCGGAAGCAGGTTCGAGGGTTTCGACAGGGCGGCCGAGTTCAACCCGCAGCCAATCAAGCAAGGTGGCCAAACGTGTATCCGGGAAAGGCATCTTAGGGTATGAATATCGAAAAATACTTAACGACAGGCGTCGATACGGTAGAATGCTCTAAGAGCGCGGGATATTTCACCACAAAGAAGGCTCCGACGATAATCCTGGATCCCGAGCGACAATCCTAATTCACCTGTACTCAGACACCTTGGCCGCCATTTTCCCGAGTGCCCGCCGGCGCTGATTATTGCCCGCTCAGCATGGTCTTCCCCATTCATCTCAAGCCCCGCCCGTGGACACTGGTCTTGTGCCTGGCGGGGTTTGCGCCGTTCTCCTGCTGGGCGGCCGCGACCGACTGGAACTGTACGCGCACCCGAGACAATCAGCAGTGGGTATGTGCCAGCAAGAAGCCCGAAGCTCCCCAGACCGGCCGGCCGGAAACTCCCGGCGAGGCGCCCGCGGAGCGCCCCCCGAGCGAACCCACGCCCCCGCGC
>CADDYU010000039.1 GCA_902810705.1 Methylococcaceae bacterium | reverse complement strand
GTTTGACAGCCTTGACGTTTGGGAAGCCCCCTTGGAGCACGCCTCGCGGGAGCTCGAAAACGATCCTGCACGCGTGTATTCCATCACCGCCTGGCCCTGGATTGTTAATGCACTATAGATTGAAGAATGGAATACGGCGGGTGTTTTATTCCGGAAACCGGGCCCAAGGTGGGGGACGGCTGCCTCTGGAACGGCAGGCCGATGCCACCCGCCATCCCGACTATCGCCGATTCGTCGAGAGTGTGCGATGGCAAGCGCAAGGGGTGCTGTTCGTGGGCGCGAACGTGCCGGGCAGCAACAACCATTCGGACGGACCCGGCTCGCCGCAGACCGTCAAGGTGCCCGGACAGGACGCCGAATGGGCCTTGCGCAATGCCGCGCGGGGTTCCTTCCGAGTCTCGAAGGCCACGCGCGCCCGGGCCGTTTTTCTTCTGTGGCAGGGCGATCCTGATCTGGAGAATCGCCGCCCGGAACTGCCCCGCTACGACAGCAACAGGTTTCGCGACTTGGTCAGTCTGCTTCTCGATTCGACCGAAACCTTCGGACGCCCCGTGGTGTTGGCCCACGGCGATGCCCATCAGGGATTCCGGATGGGCCGTCCCCTGCCCCGGCCGAATTTCCTCCGGGTGGAGAATTACGGCCATCCGAATACCCATTGGACCAAGGTCACCCTGGTGCCGGGCCGAACCGACCTCGAGAGGCTCCGCTTCGAGGGCATGCCCGTGCCGGGAGTTCCATGATTCTGGACATGGCGGCTCGAAGCTTTGAAGAGGTAAAAACTGGCGCATTCCAGGCTGCCAGGCTGGCCAGAAGAAGAGAAAAGCGCGATTCGGCCCTACTGCAGCAATCGCCGTCGAAACCGCCAGATGGCCATCATCGCCGTGACGGCGGCGTAGGCGGATGGGACCGCCAAATGCCAGAGGAGGTCGACTCCCAGCCGCCCGGCCGCGAGCGGCCGCACCACTTCGACCACGTGATAGAGGGGCAGGCAAGCCATGCCGAGGCGAAGCGGCTCCGGAAGGGACGCGAGCGGAAAGAAAACACCGCTGAGGAGCACCATGGGCGTGACCGCCAGAGTGATGTAATAGACGAAGAAATCGTAGCTGCGGGCGAACGAAGTCACCAGCAAGGCCAGGCTGCCGAAGCAAAGACCGGCGATAAAGGCCACCGGCAACACTCCGAGCGCCGTCCAGTGGGCGGTGAAGCCGAAGGCTGCGGTCACGACCAGAATCAGTCCGGCACTGATGAAGCTTTTGGTGCCCATCCACAAGATTTCCCCCATGACCACGTCGCTTATGTCCAGGGGCGCAGCCAGCATGCCGTCCCAGGTGCGGAGAACCTCCATGCGGGTATAGGCCAGATACAGCCCTTCGAAGGTGGCGGCATTCATGGCCGAGGTGGAAATGATGCCGGCGGCGAGGAACCCGAGATAGGAGAAGCCGTCCAGCTGGCCGATGAAGCTCCCGAGTCCGTAGCCTAGGGCGAACAGATAGAACAGGGGTTCGGCGAATCCGCCGAGGAGCGCGGTGCGGGCGGATTTGCGCCAGACCAGGGCGTTGCGCCGCCAGACGGCTCCCCAGCGGCTGAATGCTTCAGCCATCCCTCAGTTCTCGCCCGGTCAACTTCAAGAAGACGTCTTCCAGGTTCGCCGGCCGGTAAGCGTAATTGAGGCCGTTCCATTCATCGAGCGATGCCACCAGGCAATCGAGCCGTTCGCCGTAGAAGAACAGGCTCTCGCCGATCCGCTCGCAGCGAATGCGTTCCGGCACGGGCGCTTCGCCCACCCAGTGGTCCAGGTCGCTGCCGTGCACCTCCAATACATGGGACTCGATGGAATCGCGGATCAGCGCCTGCGGACTCTGGTCCGCCAGCACCCGGCCGTGGTCCATGAGAATGATGCGCTGGCACAAGCGCTCGGCCTCGTCCATGTAGTGGGTGGTCAGAATGATGGTCAGCCCCTCCTTTTGCAGGTGCCTGAGCAGTTTCCAAAGGTTCTGGCGGATTTGCGGATCGAGCCCGGTGGTCGGCTCGTCCAGGATCAGGAGTTCCGGCCGGTTGATAAGGGCGCGGACGATGGACAGCCGGCGCTTCATGCCCCCGGAAAGCTGGGAAATGCGGGCGTCGGCCTTGTCTTCCAAGGCGGCCAGCTTGAGTAGCTCGGGAATGCGGGCCCTCACCTCGCGTCCGGAAAGCCCGAAATAACGGCCGTAGACCGCGAGATTTTCGACTACGCTGAAGTCAGGGTCCAGGTTGTCGGATTGCGGCACGATACCGATTTTCCGGCGCATGGCGCGCGCTTGCGCGGGGATGGAAAATCCCATCACCCAAAGCTTTCCGGCACTAGGCGGCGCGTTGCCCACCAGCATTTTCAAGGTGGTGGTCTTGCCGGCACCGTTCGGCCCAAGGATGCCGCAGAACTCGCCGCGGCCGATGGCGAAGGAGATCCCGTCGACCACGCGCCGCCGTCCATAATGTTTGGTAAGGCCTTCGGCCTGGACAATGGGAGTTTGTGAGGCAGTCACGGGAGGGCAGGGAAATTGTTGAATATCCGGCCGGGCCGAAAGCCCGATTTCTCAGAGGCAGCTTTCAGGCAAGGAGCACCCCCTGGCTGCTCGGCGACCAGCTCGTGAGCCGAGACCGCCGCGGAAATGCTCACCGCCTTCTCGGACGCCTGGCCGAATGCGGCGGATTATAACATGAGCCGTTTGGACAACCCGCCGCGCCGAGCGGATCGTCGCCGGTCGGTATCCCGCCCTGACGGGCGACTTGGCCCCGAGGCTAGTCCTTGCCTTCCCGGCGATGCTTATAACGGTGCTCCAGGAACTTCATGTAGGTCCCATAGGTTTCCCGCGCCATCACGGCGCTGTTCAAGGCGGTGTCGCGAAACTTGCGGAGATTGAGCTGGTGAAGCACCGACCTCCGCCACAGGTATTGAACGCCGAAATAGCCGAGCACGCTCCCGGCATGCATGAGAATGGCGCATCCGACCAAGAGCGGCGCCCCGAGCTGCAAGGCTTTCTCGATGGAGAACAGCTGCGAAAACTGATCGAAGCTGAAGACCGGCGTCCCGAGAATATAAGCGCCGAGCTCGTAGGCGAAGTAATACATGGGCACCCAGGTCAGCGGATTGGTGATCCAGACCAGCGCCACGGCGATGGGCAGGTTGGCGTTGAAATAGATGGCCAGCGCGGCGGCGATGATCTGCTGCCATGGCAGGGGCGGCGTGTACATGGCCCATAGACCGATAGCGAAAGCGCGCGCGACGGAATGCCGGTTGAGGTGCCACAGGTTGGGAGAGTGAAGCCTGTCTCCCAGAAATCTCAGGGCCTTGATTTCCTTGGTTTTCTTCGGATCTGGCAGATAGCGCTTCAAGAACTTTTTTGGCATGGGTAACGGACTCGGCTGTTGGAAGGTTTGGCGTGCAAGGCAGGTTATTGTACGAACTGGAAATTTAAAGTTGAGAGAAATTTCACGATCTCCGTCCACGCCTCGACTCGTCCTGGGGTTCGCGGCAGGGATCATAGTCGTGCAGCAACTTCCCTGCCTGCCAGGACTTTGGACCCTCGTGGTCCTCGGCTTGCTTCTCGCCGTCTGCCTAAGCTTTCGCCTGGCGGCTGCGGCGGCGTTCGTGCTGGGGCTGGCCTGGGCCTATGGCTACGCGCACGTCCGTCTCGGCGATGGACTTGCGGCTACGCGCGAACGACAGCAGGCCCTGATCGAGGGAACGGTCCTGACGATCCCTGAAACCATGGACCGGGGAGTGCGATTCGACTTTGGCGTCGAGGAAAGAATCGAGCCGGCCGAGGGCACGCTTCCGGCGCGGGTTCGCTTGAGCTGGTACGACGACTCGGCCGCGCCGAAAGCCGGGGAGCGCTGGCGGCTTAGAGTCAGCCTCCGACCGCCGCGCGGCATGGCGAATCCCGGCGGCTTCGATTACGAGCAATGGCTGTTCGCCGAAGGCATCGGCGCCGTGGGCTATGTGCGGGAATCCCTCGACAATCGCCGGCTCGAAACCGGCGCGGAGCATTTTCCATCGTTCCGGACTTGGCGTCAGGCCGTCTACGACCGGCTCTCCGCCGCCCTTGCCGGCAGTCCCGTGGCCGGTCTCGTCAAGGCGCTCACCATGGGCGCGGAGGACGACATCGCACCCGAGCAATGGGAGGTGCTGCGTCGTACCGGCACCGTTCACCTGATCGCCATTTCCGGCTCCCATATCGGACTCATCGCCGCTTTCGTCTTTTTCCTGGCGAAATCGGCCTGCGCCTGGTTCGGCGTGCTCCGCTGGCCGCCGCCCCGGATCGCCGCTCTCGCCGCGTTCCTCGCCGCCCTGCTCTACTCCGGCCTGGCTGATTTCGCCATTCCCACCCAACGCGCGATGATCATGATCGCCGTCGCGATGGGGGCCATCGTTCTGCAACGGAATCTCAATGCTCCCCATGTCCTCGCCACGGCCTTGCTGGCGGTGGTGCTGTACGATCCCCTGGCCGTGCTGGTGCCAGGCTTCTGGCTTTCGTTCGGCGCCGTCGCCCTGATCGCCTTCACCCTCGCGGGCCGCATCGGCAGGCTTTCCGCCTGGCAATCGCTGCTCCGGATCAATTGGGCCACCGCGCTCGGCCTCGCGCCTTTCCTGCTGTTGTTCTTCCGGCAGGTTTCTCTGGTCTCGCCCCTCGCCAATCTCCTCGCGGTGCCAGTGCTCGGGACGGTGCTGATCCCCGTTTGCCTCGCGGGCGCCTTGCTGTTGCCCATCATGCCGGCCGCCGGATCGGGGTTGCTGCAGGTCGCGGAGCAGATTCTCTTGTGGACCTGGCCGGTCCTGGAATGGCTTTCGGCCCAGCCGTGGTCGCAATGGAACCACGCCGAACCGCCGTTCTGGGCGATCCCGCTGGCGCTGCTCGGGACACTGCTGATCCTAGCGCCGCGCGGCGTTCCGGCCCGCTGGCTGGGCGGCGTGCTGCTGATTCCCGCTATAGTTTGGGAGCCGGGGCATCCGCCGCCCGGGGCATTTCGCCTGACCCTCTTGGATGTAGGCCAAGGCCTCGCCGCGGTGGCGGAAACCCGCCGCCACGTGCTGGTCTTCGACACGGGCGCGCGCCTCGGCCGGCGCTTCGACATGGGCAACGCCGTGATCGAACCCTATCTCCGGCAGGCGGGCATCGATCATATCGACGCGCTCGTGGTGAGCCACGGCGACAACGACCATATCGGCGGGGCGCGCTCCCTGCTCAACCATTTTTCCGTGGAGCGGATCTACACCAGCGTGCCGGAAGAGCTTGCCGGCTATCCAGCGGCGGTTTGCCAGGCGGGCCAGGAATGGACCTGGGACGGCGTGGAGTTCGAGATGCTCGGCCCCTTGGAAAAGAGCGAAAAGGAAAACGACAATTCCTGCGTCCTGCGGGTGCAAGGCCGCGGCGGGAGCGCCTTGCTGACCGCGGACATCGAGCGCGCGGCCGAAGGGCGGCTCGTGGAGCGCTACGGCGGGCATCTGCGCAGCGATATTCTGGTGGTCCCCCATCACGGCAGCCATACCTCCTCGACCCGCGAATTCCTGGAGGAAGTAAACCCGAAATTCGCGCTGATTCCCGCCGGCTATCTGAATCGCTTCGGCTTTCCGCACCAGGCCGTGCTCGAGCGTTACCGGGATCTCCAAGCGGTCGTCCTAAACACGGCCGAAGCAGGCGCGATCACCGCGCTGGTCGGAGCTGAAGGCGAACTGCGGCTGAAGACCTATCGCGCAGAGCACAGACGGTATTGGAACGAATGAGGAGCCGCCCGCCAAGCTCGCTTTCGACAGGAACCTTAGGCGCTTTGCCCTCACAAGGGGCTTGTCGTCTCGCCTGGCAATGTGACGGGTTCCTCCAGGACATCCCGCACGTACAAAAGCTGTACTAGAGTCATTACCGTAACGGCCAGTGGCGAGGCCAGCATGAGGCCGAGAAGGCCAAAACTCAGCCCCATGACCAATTGAGCCACCAAGAGCAGGGCCGGCGGGATGGATACCGCCTGGCGCTCCATGAGGGGGGTAATGAAATACCCTTCCAGAGTCAGGATCACCAGGTAAGTCAGCGCCGCGTAAAATCCCAGCGAAGGGCTTTGGGAAAAGGCCACCAAGAGACCTGGCACCGCGGCGGCCACGGGTCCGAAGTTAGGGACGAAGGACAAGGTTCCCGCCAGCATGCCGAGAATGAACGAAAACGCCATGCCGAGCAGCAACAGGCCCAGCCAGACCAGGGTGCCGACCACGGTCATCGCCGCGATTCGGCCGGCCAGCCACCAGCGCAAGGCGCGGCTCAATTTCCGGGCGACTTCGCGGGCCTTCTTCCGAAAGGGCGGCGGCACCAGGTGCAGTCCGCCCTCGAGGTAAACCTCCGGTTCGGCGCTGAAGTAAATTCCGAGCACAATGACAATGATCAAACTGCCCAAGGCGCCCAGGGTGCTGGAAAAAATTCCGGCGAGATGCGCGATCTGCTCGGGGTTGAAGAACGATTTGGCGGAACGTTGAATCCCGTCCACCAATTCCGCGCCCCAAGGGTAGACGCCGAGGGATTTCCGGAGATGCTGGGGGGAGTCCGGCAGGCTGTGCCAGAGTTCGTAAAGGCCGTTCGCCAACAAGGGGCCGTACAACCAGGCGGTTATCCCGATAAGGCCGAAAAGGGTCAGGCAAACCGCCGCCAGGGAGGCGCCGATCGAGAGCGGGACGAGACGGGCGAGCGCTTCCGCGAGGGTGCGCAGGAATACCGCCAAAAGCACGCTGGCGAAGACCAGTAAAAGAATCTGGGCCAGATAGCCGAACAACAACAGCACGCCGATGACCACCGAGGCCACCAGCGTGCCCAGGAATACTCGTTCGGCGAATGCGATCTTGCCCTCGCCATTCAAGCGCACCATAGGGTGGATTACCTCAGCCCGCCGTCGGCTTGCCGCCGGTCAAGGTCAACACCTCGCCGGTAACATAGCTCGAATCGGCGGCGGAGGCGAAATACACGTAGGCGGGCGAGATTTCCTCCGGCTGGGCCGGTCTTCCATAAGGCACGCTCGCGCCGAACTTAGCGACCTTCTCGGCCGGTTGATCGGCCGGATTCAAAGGGGTCCAGACCGGCCCCGGCGCCACGCAATTCACCCGGATGCCTCGCTCGACCAGATTTTGCGCCAAGGATTTGGTGAAGGCGTGGATGGCCCCCTTGGTGGCCGAATAGTCGAGCAAAGACTGGTTGCCCTCAAGGCCGGTGATCGAGCCGGTGTTGATGATGGCGTCCCCCGGCTTCAGGTGCGGCAACGCGGCCTTGGTCATGTAGAAATAACCATAGATATTGGTTCTGAAAGTCAGATCCCACTGCTCTTCGGAGATCTCCTCAAGGCTCGGCTGATGTTTTTGAAAGGCGGCGTTATTGACCAGGATGTTGAGCTTGCCAAACTCCCCGAGAGTCCGGTTCACGGCTTCCCGGGCCACTTCCGGCCGGCTTACGTCGCCCCGGATCAAAAGCGCGCGGCGTCCTTCCTGTTCCACCGCACGCCGGGTTTCCTCGGCATCCGAGTCCGCTTCCAGGTACAAGATGGCGACATCCGCGCCCTCCCGGGCGAACAGCACCGCCACCGCCCGGCCGATGCCGGAATCCCCGCCGGTCACCAACGCCACTTGGTCCTTCAGTTTGCCCGCGCCCTTGTACAGCGGCGCCGCGTATTTGGGCTTCGGCTCAAGCTGCGACTCCAATTCCGGCTTTTCAAGATGTTGTTCGGGAAACGGCGGTTTGGGTTCTTGCTGCGTTTGATCCATATCGGCTTCTCCCTGCGAGATTTTGGAAAGTTTTTGGGCGTACCTCCTCCTTACGGGCTTTCAGCCGCCCACCTAAACTTTCGACTTATTTAGGCGCCCCGGCGTTCGCGCTACCTTCCCCTCGACAAACGAGGGTCTGTTAGCACATCAGTGGCAGGGCGCCTTATCGGCAGTTCGCTCATTGGACGCGGGCCCTCTTGGGCATGAGGTACCACAGAACAAAGGCCACGAGAAACAGACCGGGCACATCGCCCAACAAATTTGCCCGATCAGTCTCATCCATGACAGCCCGAACGAGCATGATGCCGCCGTGGACTATGCTCGACCAGATCGTAAACCGGATAAGACTTGCACTGGCTAAAGGATCTTTCGCCGCGAGAATCAAAAACACGCCCAAAGTCGCGTAAATCCCCATAATCATCTGTTCATACTCAGGCTGCGGCGGTGTCCAACGCCAGCCTGAAGGCCAGATCCACAGCATCATTGCTGGGACGCCTACAATAAAAATGATGCCAACCCCATAAAGAGCCATTCTCAAATACCTGAGCTTTTCGTCCTGTTCCATGAGGTTTCTCCAGCTAGGGGCTTTATTAACCGCTAATTAGCGGTCGTAGCGTAGTGGTTGGTTCGGGAGGTAGAGGTGCAAGCCACGGCCCAGGATGACAGGGAACAGCCGTGCCGCGAACTCGAGCCGCACGGCAGAGGTTTCCAGCGGCGAGCCCATAGACAGGAGGGATGGACAGGCATCCCATATTCCCTCCACGGGATAGGGCCGTAGAGTTCAGTAAACTACCGCCGGTCTTGATCTTCGGCTTCGCCATTATGAATTCGTGGTTAAACCGCCACCACGATCAGTGGCACCCACATTTCGCTCTCGCTGGTGCCGCCGTGCACGCCGATGTGTTCGTAGCGGCGTTCGCCGGGCAGCCAATCCTGGATAATGTAATCCTCCTTCATCACCAAGGCATAGTCGCCGATTCGGTCGGCCAGGCTCGGATGGGGGACGCCCCGGCCGAACCAGCCGCGTTCGATGAGGTCGGAACTCCGCCATAATTCGGCGATCTTGCCCAATTCGGCGCGGACATAGCTTTCGAAGCACTCTCGATGCTCCGGTTTGATATAGCAATACGCCGCCCGCTTTTCACCGCACAGCGGCAGACGCAGGCATTCGGCTAAATCACGATGGTCATCGAGGTCCACGGTATGGCTCTTGTCGGTATCAATGAAGCCGTGGTCCGCGGTCACGACGACCAGGGTGCCGGTTCCCGCCGCGCATTCGAGAAAACGCCCGAAGCCCTCCGCCCATATCGCCAAGTGCCTATCGGCCTCCGGGCTGAAGGCACCGGTTTCGTGGGAAATCCGATCCAGCTCCGGCCAGTACGCATAAACGAACTTGCGGCTCCGGTCGGCCCGGAGAAGCGCCGCGATGGCTTGGAAAAAATCGTCCAGGGTATCGAACGGCCTGATGCGAGCCTTGCCCCGGTGTGCCAGATTGAAACCGGAGTAGGCGATGCGGCGCGGCGAAACCATGTAGCCATGAGCCGGAAGCCGGTCGAAGACCGAGCCGCATCTAAAAATCAACCGTGTCTCTTCGCCCACTGGCTTGGGCGGTGCGCCGCTCCCCCGGGAGACGCCGGGCAGCACCGCGAGCACCGTTCCCAGTTCCCGGAAGTACATATGCCATCCAGTCAGCCCATGCTGCTGCGGCGCCACTCCGGTGAGAAAGGTGGTGATGGCGGCCGCCGTGGTCGAGGGAAACACCGAAGTGAGCCGCGCGCGGCTCAGTGCTTCGAGGTGGCTCCCGCTGTGCCTTCGCTTCAGGAATTCGTGACCCAGCCCGTCGACCACCATCAGTACGACCTGGCGATATTCGCCGACTTCGGCAGGAGGCAGGCAGGAAAGCGGCGGGTAACCCGTCGGCTTCCCGCCCAAGCCCTCGATCAGCGAGCCCATCAAATTGGCGATGCTGCCGCTCCCGTAATTGGGCACTGGCATGGTTCCGTCCTCGCTTTCCGGCCCTTCCGCCCGACTTCGCGAATGCGTCCTTGAAAAATCACCGAGAGGCCGCGATTCGCCTGGCCTCTTTGTCAAGCACGACCTTGAGATAATGCCTTAGGGGTTACTCTCAGGCCGATTCGAAACAGCCGGGTATTCATGGAAATCACGGCGACTCCGACAGGCGGTCGATGGCCCGCACATCGTCTTCGTCCAAGCTCAAGGTCAATGCTCGCAAGCTGTCGGCGATGCTTGCCGGCCGGCTGGCGCCGGGAATGGGCAGTACGTGCCTGCCCTTGGCCAAGAACCAGGCGAGAGCGATGCAATACCGCGAGGCCTCATATTTTTCCGCCAGGCGGCCGAACAAGGCGCTCTGCTGTAGCCGTGCGTGGCCCGTATGGCCGCCCACTGGGCTGTGCGGAATATAGGTAATGCCATTGGCGCCGCAGTAGTCGATCAAGCCATTCTGGAAATCCCTTTGCTCGAACGGATTACAGCGGTTCTGCACCGAAACGATGGGGGTATGGGTCAGGGCTGTCCTGAGGCTGTCGAGGTCGACATTGGAAAGGCCGATATGGGCAATCTTGCCCTCCTCCCTAAGCCGGATCAGCATCTCCAGGCTCGGCATCAGGCCCACGTTCGAATCGATGGCATGCAGTTGATAGAGCACGATCCGCTCCGCCTTCAAGTCTCGAAGGCTCTGCTCGCAGGACTTCTGAAGAAATGCGGGATCGCCATTCGTCACCCAGTGGCCTTGCGGGCGACGCAGCCCGCCCTTGGTGGCGACCACGACCTCATCGCGCTTGCCGAACCGATCCAGGGCCCGGGCGATCAAGCGCTCATTGTGGCCGATGTCCGAATCGTCCAGGCAATATACGTTGGCCGTGTCGATAAAATCGCCGCCCCCCTCCAAAAACGTTTGGATAACTTCGAAGGCCTGATTTTCGTCGGGCCGTCCCTGGATGGACAGGGGCATCGCGCCAAGACCGATGGCCGTAACTCGGATTCCGGTGCCGTTGATTTCTCTTTGCATGAAACCTCCCTCTTTCGAAGCGATACGTCGACTCAACCGCCTGGAGCAGCGTAACACGGTACTTTCGGTGAATACCATTCGTTCAATTCCGCCAGCTCATGAAGGTTCCGGGAGTGGCAACGAAACGGAAAGAATAAGCCCATATTCTGCCTACAGACTTAGGATTTCCGCTCCCCGTAAACGGCTTCCACGAGATTCCTGAACCAGGCCGGCCGCCTCAAGACGATATAAATACCGAGCAGGCTGACCAGGGGAAATGGCCCCAAATCAAGGACCGTCAACACCATCAGCACGACAAGGCATTTAAATCTGGCACCCATGGTTATTCCCGATTGTCATGCAGCTTCGATCCATTCGAAAAGGCGGGGTTCGAAGGCGATCGGGCGGATTCCGGCAACTCTCCGCCGCTTCCGGCAATATCGCGGAACGGGGCTATGCTTAATCTACGCCAGCCTAGAGGGGACGGCCGAGCCCGCACCCGCACGGCTCCGGTACCGCGTCATTCTTCTCCTTGGAGACCGATCCGCCAGGGAGAACTCGATGCAGGCCGAGGCCGTTCCGGCTGCGGAAATTCCCGCCCGCACCCTAACTGCCTGTACGCAAATAGAGATTTTAATCCTTGCGTTTACGCGGTTTTCGGCGCAATGATAGAATCCCCGGCCATCGGAACTCTCCACACCACACGCCTGCTAAATTCCGGAATGCCCGTCAATTCTACTGAGCCGCACCATCCGACCGCCGCCCTGGAAATCAAGGCCGGTTCCATTACCCTGCCGATCCTCAAGCTTTTTTCGGCCGATTTCGAGGCTCTGAACGTTCAGCTGGAACAAAAACTGAGGCAAGCTCCGGAATTTTTCCGCAACGCACCCATCATCGTCGATTTAAGCGAGCTTGTCCCGGATCGCGAGCCGCTCGATTTCTCCGCCTTCGTGGACAGCCTGCGAAATCGGGGTCTGTCGCCGGTTGGGGTGCGCGGAGGCAGCCAAATTCAGCAGCAGGCCGCCCAGAGCGCCAAGCTTGCCGTGCTTGCCGAGATCAAGCCGGATAATGCCCACCAGGCGCCGGCGGCACAAGGCGCATCGTTCAAGCCTGCATCTCCAGCCAAGGGATTCGGTCCCACTAAGCTCATCGATCATCCGGTCCGATCCGGCCAGCGCATCTACGCCGCGGGCGGGGATTTGATCGTCTTGGCTCAGGTCAGCCCCGGCGCGGAAATCATGGCCGACGGCAACATCCACATCTACGGCTCCCTGAAAGGCCGGGCGTTGGCGGGTGTGCAAGGCAACCTGGAAGCGCGCGTTTTCTGTTCCGATCTGCAGGCTGAACTGATCGCCATCGGGGGACATTACAAGATCAGCGAGAACCTGGACGAAGCCGTGCGAGGCAAGCCGGTACAGGTCTATTTGCGGGATAATCTGTTAATCATCGATTACCTATAACATCTAGAATTTTTGAACCCGGAGGGGTCTAGTGGCAAGAATCATCGTTGTGACTTCGGGAAAGGGCGGAGTCGGGAAGACCACCACCAGCGCCGCCATTTCCATGGGGCTGGCGCTTCAGGGGCACCGCACTGCGGTGGTCGACTTCGACATCGGCCTGCGCAACCTCGATCTCATCATGGGCTGCGAACGACGCGTGGTCTACGATTTCGTCAACGTCATCAATCAGGAAGCGACACTGAACCAAGCGCTGATTCGGGATAAGCGCAACGAGAATTTACACATCCTGCCGGCCTCCCAGACCCGCGACAAAGACGCCCTCACCAAGGAGGGTGTGGAACGGGTGCTGAACGAGTTGTCCGAAACTTTCGACTACATTGTTTGCGACTCGCCCGCGGGCATCGAGCGCGGCGCCCATTTGGCCATGTATTTCGCCGACGACGCCGTGGTCGTCACCAATCCGGAAGTCTCGTCCGTGCGCGATTCCGATCGCATGTTGGGACTACTCGCCAGCAAGTCGCGGCGGGCCGAGCTCGGGCAGGACCCGATCAAGGAATATCTCCTTCTCACCCGCTACTCGCCGCAGCGGGTCAAACTTGGCGAAATGCTGAGCGTCGAGGACGTCCAGGAGATCCTGGCCTTGCATCTTCTGGGCGTCATTCCCGAATCCAAAGCGGTGCTCAACGCGTCCAATTCCGGAACTCCGGTCATCCTCGACGAAAAAAGCGATGCCGGTCAAGCCTACATGGACGTAATCCGCCGATATCTGGGCGAGCACGTGCCTCACCGCTTTATCGAGCAAGAAAGGAAAGGTTTATTCGGCCGCTTGTTCGGGAGTTAGCCATGGGTCTTATAGATTACTTTCGATCGTCCCGGCAGCCAACTGCCGCCATCGCCAAGGAACGCCTGCAAATCCTGGTCGCCCACGAGCGGTCGGAACGCAGCAAGCCCGATTATCTGATCGCCCTGCAAAAGGAATTGCTGGACGTGATCCGCAAGTACGTGCATGTCGACCAGGATGCCATCACCATGACCATGGAACAGGATGACAGCCGCGAGGTCCTTGAATTGAACATTGTGCTGCCCGACGAGAGCGAAAGACGGCCCATGCACCGTTGACGAAAAATGTCCCCCAGTCCCGATTCAGCGTATTCCCCAGGAGACGGAACCATGAGCTTGGAATTAAACGAGGCGGTCGGCAGCGCGGCCGGTAAAATCTGGAGTTTTTTGAGCCACAATGGCCAGGCCAGCGCCAGCAAATTAGTGGAAAACACCGGCTTGGACCGCAACGACGTGCAACGGGCCATCGGCTGGTTGGCGCGCGAAGGGAAATTGAAGGTCGAACGCAAAGGCAAAAACGAGCTTTTCCGCTTGGCGGCGGAATAATTTCGACATCTCGCCGTAAATCCTGCACGCCTCGCTGGCCCTGCCGCCGAAACGGCGAGTTCTTTTAGAGAACTATATTAAAGAATTAAGGTGGCGCCGCCTCTAGGTTTATCCTAGGCCGATCGCCCCAATCGGTTTATTTCCCGCTCCGCTCGTTTTGCCTCCGTGCGCCGCCCGTAAAAGGGATTGAGGGCTTCCATTGACCGAGAGACCGCGATGATACTGGAAACTTGGAGCGCCATGCGCGATCTGGGCCGATTGCACGATATCGCATCGATCCTGATCCGCTATGGTTTCGGCGACCTAGTGAAGAGATTGGGGCTAGAGCCCATGCTGGAGCGGGCGGGCCGGGCGCTCAACTGGACTCGCCTCGAGGAGCTCTTGAGCCTCGATCCGCCGCAACGGGTACGCAAGGCCCTGGAGGACATGGGGCCGACCTTCATCAAATTCGGCCAGATTCTCGCGACCCGGGTCGATCTCTTTTCGCCGGACTGGATCGCGGAATTCGAAAGGCTCCACGATCGCGTGCCGCCGCTGGCCTTCGAAATCCTCCGCCCGCAGTTGGAAGACGATTTGGGCGCGCCCGTCACCAAGGTATTCTCCGAATTCGACGAAACCCCGCTCGGGGCGGCCTCCATCGCCCAAGTCCACAAGGCGCGGCTACCCTCGGGCCAAGAGGTCATCGTCAAAATCCGCCGCCCCGGCATCCGAGCGACCATCGAGGCCGACTTGCGTCTTTTGGAGCGGCTGGTCGCGATCGTTGAGCGTGAATTCCCCGACGCCCGCCATTTCCACCCTCAGGAAGTTCTGCGCCAGTTCAAATTATCGTTGCGCAACGAACTGGACCTCCTCACCGAGGCCCGGAACACCGAACGGGCCGCCAACAACTTCGCAGGCGATCCCCATATCGTCATCCCCAGAGTGTTCTGGGAGTTCTGCGGCGAGCGGATCAATGTGCAGGAGTATATTGAGGGCATCCCTGGACGAGACATCGCAAGGCTTGGCGCGGCGGGCTTCGACCGCAAGCTCCTGGCGCAACGGGGCGCGGACGCCGTCCTCAAGATGGTGCTGATCGACGGCTTTTTCCACGCCGATCCCCATCCCGGCAATTTCATCTATCTCCCCGCCAACCGCCTCGCCTTCATCGACTTCGGCATGGTCGGCTCTCTGTCGGAGCTGCGGCGCGACCAAGTCGTGGACCTGCTCAACGCCATCGTGATCCGCGACGCCCCCACTATCGTGGAAGTCTTGCTGGACTGGGCCGATGACACCAGCCCCAGCACCGAACGGCTGATTTCCGAGGTGGGCATGTTCGTCGATAAATATCACGGCGTGGCGCTCCGGCAGCTTCGTCTCGGTGACATCTTGGGCGACATGACGGCGCTGATGCGCGAGCACCGCTTGACCCTGCCGCCCGACCTCACGATGCTGTTCAAGACCCTGATCACCCTGGAAGGCATGGGCCGCCAGATCGATCCGGACTTCGACATCGTCAGTCAGGTGGCCCCTTTGTTGAGCCGGGTCAGCCTGGAGCGGCACAGACCGGAAGCCCTGCTCCGCCACGCGCAGCGGAACGCCGGCAGCCTGCTGGCGATCCTGGGTTCGCTGCCGCAGGATCTCCGCCGGCTCATGCGGCTGGTTCGGACCGGAGCCGTCAAGGTCAATGTGGACATGCACGATCTGGCGCGCTTCGCCGCGCTCATGGACCGCGCCGCCAGCCGGCTCACGGTCGGCATGGTCACCGCTTCCCTCATCATCGGCTCGTCCATCGTGATGACCGTCAGCGGCGGCCCCAGCCTGTTCGGCCTGCCGGCCTTGGGCGTGCTCGGCTTCGCCGCCGCGGGGGTGGGCGGAGTGTGGCTACTGATATCAATCTGGCGGACCTCCCGGAGGGAGGAAGGCTAGGCTGAAAAGGCGGGCGTGTCCTGGGGCACTTGGGGAATCAAAAATGAGTTCAGAAGCTCTATTGAACAGGCCGAAGCGGGCGATGGGCAGGATAAGTAATCCATGAGGGACACTATTGCTCCCATCCCGCCGCTTCATGGCCTCACCCTATTAGGTTCGGAGAGGCATGCGGATGCCCTCCCCCAGTCGAAGAAGGAAATCGACATGAGCAAAAAATATGTATTTGCCTTCGAGGAAGGCGACGGTCACAACAAGAAACTCCTGGGCGGCAAGGGCGCCAATCTGTGCGAGATGACGAGAATCGGGCTCAACGTGCCGCCCGGCTTCGTCATCACCACCGAAGCCTGCCTCGAATTCCTGGACCGGCAGGCCCTGCCCGCTGATCTGATGGAGGAAGTCCGGGAGCACATTCGAAAGCTGGAAGATAAAACCGGCAAATGCTTTGGCGGCGGCGACAAGCCGCTGCTGGTCTCGGTGCGTTCCGGCTCGGCCCTTTCCATGCCGGGCATGATGGATACCATCCTCAATCTCGGGCTGAACCGGGACACCCTCGGCGGACTCATCAAGCTCACCGGCAACGAACGCTTCGGCTATGACGCCTACCGCCGTTTCATCCAGCTGTTCGGCAAGATCGCCCTGGGTATTAAGGACGAACGGTTCGACGCCGAGTTCGAGGACGTGAAGCGCGCCGCCGGCGTCAAGGCCGACATCGGCCTGAACGCGGAACACCTCAAGGGGGTGAGCGAAAGGTTCCTGAAAATCGTCCGGGAAGAAACCGGCAAGCCCTTCCCGGAAGACGTGTTCGAACAGCTGGAAATCGCCATCCGCGCCGTGTTCAATTCCTGGATGGGCAAGCGCGCGGTGGACTACCGCCGCGAGTTCCACATCACCCCCGATATGGCCAACGGCACCGCCGTCAACGTGGTCACCATGGTGTTCGGCAACCTCGGCAACGACAGCGCCACCGGGGTGGGCTTCACCCGCAACCCCGCCACCGGCGAGAACGAGATGTACGGCGAATACCTGGTGAACGCCCAGGGCGAGGACGTGGTGGCCGGCATCCGCACTCCCAAGCCGGTGGCCGAACTCGCCAAGGAAATGCCCGATTTGTACCGCCAGCTGGTGGAGCTCAGGAACAAACTGGAAGGCCATTACCGGGAAGTCCAGGATTACGAGTACACCATCGAAAAAGGCGTCCTTTATTGCCTGCAAACCCGCAACGGCAAGATGAACGCGCAGGCGTATGTGAAGACTTCCGTCGACATGCACGCCGAAGGCTTGATCAGCAGAGACGAAGCCCTGCTCCGGGTCAATCCTTCCCTCCTGGAGCAGCTGCTGCACCCTCGCCTGGACCCCGCCCACAAGGAAAAACCCCTGGCCCAGGGGCTGCCCGCCTCGCCCGGCGCCGCCAGCGGACGGTGCGTGTTCGACGCCGATCAGGCGGAACTCCTGGGCCGGGGCGGCGAGAAGGTCATCCTGGTACGGGAGGAAACCAAGCCCGAGGACATCCACGGCTTCTTCGCCTCCCAGGGCATCCTGACCAGCCGCGGCGGCAAAACCTCTCACGCGGCGGTAGTGGCCCGGGGCATGGGCAAGGCCTGCGTGGCCGGGGCCGAGGGCATTCGGGTGGACAGCCGGGCGCGGCTCGCGCGGGTCGGCGACCTGACCCTCCGGGAAGGCGACATCATCACCATCGACGGCACGTCGGGCGAGGTGTTCCTGGGAGAAATTCCCACCCTTCCGCCGAAATTCTCGGACGAACTCCGCACCCTTCTGGCCTGGGCCGACGAGGCGGCGCGGCTCAAGGTGCTGGCCAACGGCGATACCCCGGACATGGCGTCCGTAGCGAGGGAATACGGAGCCCAAGGCATCGGCCTTTGCCGTACCGAGCGGATGTTCAACGCCAGCGAGCGCCTGCCGGTCGTGGTGGACATGATCATGGCGCGCACCGCCGAAGAGCGCCAAGCCGCCCTGGACAAACTGCTGCCCATGCAGCGCCAGGACTTCGAGGAGATGTTCAGGATCATGGCGCCGCATCCCGTAACGGTGCGCCTGCTCGATCCGCCCATGCATGAATTCCTGCCGAGCGAACAGCAGCTCCTGGACGAGATCGAAGGCTTGAAGGAATACCGCCTCGCGGTCAAGGGCCGCGCGGCGGCGCTGGCGACGCTCAACCGTCCGTTGTCCGGCAACGAGATCGGCGAGGACCTCGTCAATGCCGTGATCGCCAAGAAGGAACAGATGCTGCGCAAGGTCAGGGAGCTGCACGAGGTCAATCCCATGCTGGGCCATCGCGGCGTGCGCTTGGGGATTACCTACCCGGAAATTTACGAGATGCAGATACGCGCCATTCTGGAGGCTGCCGCCGAGTGCGCGAAAGCCGGCATCCCGGCGCAAGCGGAGATCATGATTCCGCAGGTCGTGGCCGCGGAAGAACTCGAACGGGCGAGGGCCAGCGTGGCCCGGCTTCGCCAGGAGATCGAAGGCCATTATGGCTTCGCGCTCTCCTTCAAGTTCGGCACCATGGTGGAAACCGTCCGCGCCTGCAGCTGTGCCGGCGACTTGGCGGGCAGCGCCGAGTTTTTCTCGTTCGGCACCAACGACCTCACCCAGGCGACGTTCTCCTTTTCGCGCGAGGACGCCGAAAACAAGTTCCTGCCGTTCTACATCGAAACGGAAATCCTGCGTGACAATCCCTTCGAGGCCCTGGACGTGAAGGGCGTCGGAACGCTGATGAAGATGGCCGTGACAGGCGGCCGCGAAGCCAATTCGAGACTCAAGATCGGCATCTGCGGCGAGCATGGCGGCCATCCCGCCTCCATCCGCTTCTGCCACGAGATCAGGCTCGACTATGTCTCCTGCTCGCCCCATCGGGTGCCCATCGCCCGCCTCGCGGCCGCCCACGCGAAACTATTGGCGGAACGCTAAGGCATCTACAGTCCGGATCCCGGATGGGTAAGCCCATCCGCTCTTTCATTTTCCGATACCGGCGCAAAACCCGATACCCATCTCACTAAGGGACGCGATCGGTAAGATTTAGGTTAGCCCGCAAAACCAGGCCATTTGTCGTGAACCACGGTTTTTAGGATTAATTCGTTTCCTGGCGGGATTTTCGTTTTATACTCTCGCCGTTCCATTAACCTTGCCTTAAGTGAGAGATTTCAATGCGCCGGGTAATATTCAATCAAAAGGGAGGCGTGGGCAAATCCACGATCGCGTGCAATCTGGCTGCCATCAGCGCGGCGGAAGGCAAGAAAACCCTGGTGGTCGACCTCGACGTCCAGGGCAATTCCAGCCATTATCTCTTGGGCGACAAGATTCCCGACCCGGACGCCACCATCGCCCACTTCTTCAAGGAAACCCTGAGCCTCAACCTGTTCGCCAAGGGCCAGAACGGAGGCCTGGCCGACAACGTGCACGCGACGCCCTTCCCCAATCTCTACCTTCTGCCTTCCCACCCGGAGCTGGAGCCCCTGCAAAGCCGGCTGGAGGCGCGTTACAAGATCTATAAGCTGCGCGAAGCGCTGGACGCCCTCACTGGCTACGACCGCATCTACATCGACACCCCGCCGGTGCTGAACTTCTACAGCCGCTCGGCGCTCATCGCGGCCAAGCACTGCCTGATTCCCTTCGATTGCGATGCGTTTTCGCGCGAAGCGCTGTACAACCTTCTGGCCGCCATCGCCGAAATCAAGGCGGACCACAACGGCGCGCTGGAAATCGAGGGCATCGTGGTCAACCAGTTCCAGGGCCGCGCCAACCTCCCCCAGCAACTGGTGAACGAGTTGGTGAACCAGGGCCATCCGGTACTGCAAACCAAGATTTCGCCGTCCATCAAAGTGCGCGAATCCCACAGCCTCTCAAAGCCGCTGATCCATTACGCGCCGGAACACAAGCTGACCGAGGAATTCAAGGCGCTGCACCGGGAACTGCACGAAAAACTTTCCTGAGCGGCGCGTATCCGGTGGGACCATGAACGAACCGGCCGACCGTAGCCGCCTCGAGAGCCATGGCACGCTCGCGGAGGTAGCGGACCTGATGCTGGCCCGGGCTTGGTTCCTGGGGACGCGGGTCGAGGTACGGGACCTTGGCCGGAGCGGGATGCCGGTCGGGCCGGTGATGATGCGGGCCGGCGCGCGGGGCTATAGCCTGATTTTCCGGTTTGGCGTGGTCGTCCTCATAGGGCTCACCGGGGCGGAAGAAAAAGACGAACTCGAGAAGCTGTCGTCCGCCATCCAGAACCGTTTCGCCCAGCCGGAATTCGAGGAGGCGGAAATCGCCATCGATCCCGAGCGTGCCGAAGGATGGGGTCCCGACGGCCGGCTGAATCTCCGCGAAGCCGGACCGGGACGCCTGCTGGTGGTGGCCCACGTGCTGGCGAAAAGCAGCGTGCTCGGCTATTACGAGCGCAGTGTGGCCGATGCCTTCGATCGGATCGAGCAACTCGCCGAACGCCTCTGCCGCGGCGAAAGCCCCGCCCGGGGCAAGAAAGAAGTCCTGACCGAAATCGGCAATGTGTTGCTGATCCTCACCCGCACGGTGGGCCGGGTCGAGGTGACCGAGAAGCCGGAAATCACCTGGGACGATGCGGACCTCGATCGCCTGTATCAGCGCCTGGCCGCCGAATACGAACTGCGCGACCGCGATCTGGCCCTGTCCCGCAAGCTGGAGCTGGTCTCCCGCACCGCCGAGACCTACCTCGACCTGGTGAACAACCGGCAGACCCTGCGGGTGGAGTGGTACATCGTGATTTTGATCGTGGTGGAAATCGCGCTGTCCTTGTACGGCAAGCTTTATTAGCCGCGATGGCGTCTACCTTTTCTCGGCCTGGAGAATTCCGTGCCGACCGACGACCGGGTACTCGGGACCGTGAACCTAATTCCCTTTCACTCAGCGCCACACCGCCATGCCCGCCCCCCGCAAACGCTGGCCTCTGTCCGCGAGAGTCCTGATCGCCGTTATCCTGGGTACGCTGCTCGGGATCTGGGGCGGCACTGAGCCGTACCTGTTCCGGCTAGACAACGGCGATCTCGGGCAGCTCGGCCTGCTGGTGATTCGGCTGCTGAAGGCCCTGGCCGTGCCGCTGATCTTGTTCGCCATTCTGGATGCCTTTCTGCGGGTGCCGATCACGGCCAGAGCCGGCGGGCGGCTGGTGGCGGTTTGCCTCGTCAATGTCTCGGTGGCCTTCGCCATCGGGCTGACTTTGATAAACATACTGGAGCCCGGGGCCGCCTGGCGGGGGCGCCTCGAGCAACTGGCGGCGAAGGTCGCTGCCCCCGGGGAGCCGCCGAAATCCGCCGCCGGGGCTTCGCTTGATCCCTTGCAAAACCTTAGCGGATACATTCCGCAAAGCCTCGTCGAGCCTCTCGTCAGCAACAACGTCATCTCGGTAGTGCTCATGGCCCTCCTCTTCGGCGCGGCGCTGGGCTGGTTCAAGGAACGGCAAAACGAAGCCGACAGCGTCGACATCCGGCCACTGGCGGGCCTCATCTCGGCCGCCTATCAGGTGCTGGTCAAGGTGCTGGGCTGGGTGGTGGAAGTCGTGCCCTTCGCCGTGTTCGGCCTGGTGGCGCAGGTAGTAGGCAAGGCAGGCATAGGCATTTTCGCGGAGCTCGCGAGCTTTCTCGGCATCATCCTCCTGGGGCTTGGCCTGCATGGTCTGGTCTATTATCCCCTTGCCGCCTGGTTGGCCGGGGCCAAGCCCCCGGGAGTCTACCTCAAGGGAAGCGCCGACGCGGTGCTGACGGCATTCTCCGCCAACAGCAGCTTGGCGGCGGTCCCCATTACCCTTCGCTGCCTCCAAAGAATGGAGGTATCGGACCAATCGGCCCGGCTCGTGGTCTGCGCCGGCACCAATCTGAACAACGATGGCGTGACGCTGTACGAGGCGATGACCGCGCTGTTTCTGGCCCAAGCCATGGGCGGCGATCTCGGCGCGGGTCAGCAGGCGGTCATCGTGTTCTCTGCCCTCATGGCCGGCGCCGGCATCGCAGGCATCCCGGAAGCGGGCCTGATCGTGCTGCCCCTGGTCCTCGCTGCCGCCGGGCTGCCGGAGACGGTAGTGGCCTTGGCCATTCCCTTGGTCGCCCCGGTGGACTGGATCATTGCTCGCGTCCGCTCGGGTGTGAACGTCCTGAGCGACATGCTGGTGGCGATCCTGCTGGAAAGCTGGGAGAGGCGGAGCTCGGAGAGCGAAAGATAGGCCTTCCCCAAGAGCCGCTTAGACCCCGTTGGGAAGCGGCCAGCCGGGTGCCGAAAGTTGCGGCAAGGCTGGCTCCAAACCATGGGCTGGGTTTCCAAGCAGCCCGCCCTAGGCTGGAGGATTTTCAACCTCCGGACGTACTCGGTCGCGGCATCGTCATTGGCTCTCATTTTTAGAGCGCGTCCGCATGTTGAAATAGAACCATCCGCGCGGCACAGCGTTCCCTCACGCGCTATTGTGGTTTAGATGCACCGTTCTTCACGGTCGCAATCAACCGGACTCAAACGTCCGGGATTCTGCCGTGGAAACTGAATGCTTTTTTCATCATAGGCTTGGGCTTCCCCCGAAAGCGTGGCACGCAAGTCGCATGAGAGAGGATCGATTCCGACAATCTCGTCGAACCGGACCTAGCGCCATGACGTCATTTTCCCGCCTTGGAAGCGAACCGCGCTCCACAAGGCATACCGAGCTTGAACTCGCCATGCCGCTTTCCTGGACTCCCCTCGCCCTGCGGGCCCGCCTTGCCGTAGACCGGGCCCTGGCCTGAGGAAGGGAGTCGACGCATGTCTTTGTTCCTGGCCTATCTGTCGGTCCAGTGCGCCCTGCTCTCGAGCGCGCTGGCCCTTCTTTCGGAGCACCGCACTGCACTGGAGCGGCTCGCGAACCGCTTAGCCAGACTTGTTCCATCGGCCGACTGGTCCGAACGGGCCCGCCGGCTGTTCGTGGACTCGGGTGGGCCGGCCATGGCCGGCGGAGCCATCGCCCTGCTCGCCCACAGCGTCACGACCGACCAATTACCTCTCGGCCTGCTTTGGATGCATTGGCATGTGCACCTGGACGTTCTATCGGGATTTTTCCTGGCCATCGTGGGGCTGGGGCATCCTGGCCGCGAGCTCTACGGTCCCGGCTACATCTCGGCGGCGCTGGGCGTGCTCTACGCCTTGCAGCAGAACAACCTCAAGCGGCTTCTGGCCTCCAGTTCCATCGAGAATGTCGGCATCATCGCCATGGGCCTGGGGTTCTCGATGATCTTCCTCGGCACGGGCCTCGCGGAACTGGGAGCGATTGGGTGCTTGGCCGCCCTCTACCACGCGATCAACCATTCGGTGTTCAAGAACCTGCTGTTCCTCGCCGTGGGTTCGGTGCTGCGCCAGGCCCGCGAGGCCTACCGGAATAGTGCTCCGGCCTTCCTTCATCTTCGCCCTGGCGGTTGGACTCGGGGCTATCGCGGCCAAATTGATGGGTTTGGGCGCCGTCCTAGCGACAGCCGAGATGCTGTTCGCCAAGATGCGGGTGTTCCGCGTGCAGGACTTTTTCGGCTTCGCCTATCTCTTGAACCGGCTCGGCATGTTGAGCCATGTCATTCTGGAAGCGGGCTAATAGCCGGTCGCGATGAAACGCGGGGCTAAAGACGAGCGAGCTTTCGGCGTTTCGGCGATGTTCACCCAACCGCCATGGTATTGTCGGGTACGACGTGGATTACCGCGACTTCGGGCTAAAGCTCGGTGATGGGCTTCATGCCGTGGGCAAATTCAAGCTTGTCGCATCGATCGCTGATATCTACCTGACGAAAGCCCCGTTTAGGTTCACGGATCATCGTCAAATCGCGGGCTTCTTATCCGTTCATACTCCGTGTCGTCACGAGTTAATCGGACAACCCGACGCCGCCTTTAATAGAAACAGAATTCGAGCATGTATTTGATCCACGCAGGGTTTTTTTGCAAAAAGACCGTACTCAGATAACAGCGATATATTTCAAGCAGCTCAAAATAAGCTCGTCTAGCTTCCAATTGATATTGAATATCCTCCATTATCCGCCGAATTCCACTCTAATGTTATTTCCGCCTAAATGAGCAGAGCTTTTTCACGATTTTATAGGAATACCGATAGTATCCCTATAAGGCTTATCTTTACCGTAAAAACAATGAGCTTCCAACTAATTTTATTATTAAAAAATTTTTTAGCTCATTACGCTATGAATATTAAAATGATCCCTAAAGCATACGTAGCTCTAGCCTTAATTGCCGCTCTATTAAGTGGCTGCCATCATCAAGAAGGGGAAAAGCCGGAAGAAGGACCTAAATTTGAGGCAGCCACACCGCTCCGTGAAGACACAACCGTCACCAAAGAATATGTCTGTCAAATTCATGCCATTAGACATATTGATATTCGCGCTTTGGAACGAGGCTATGTGCAGGATATATTTGTGGACGAGGGGCAAATGGTGCATCAGGGCCAGCCCATGTTCAAAATCATGCCTAACATATATCAGGCAGAGCTTCTAAAAGCGAAAGCCGAGGCGAATACCAGGAATATTGAATATCTCAATACCAAAGGCTTGGCTGATAAAAATATCGTATCGCCCAATGAACTGGCGTTGGCAAAAGCAAAATTAGATAGAGCTGAAGCGGAAGTGAAATTAGCGGAAACCCGCTTAGGCTTCACGAATATTAATGCGCCTTTTGACGGGATAATGGACCACTTGGATGTTAGGCTTGGCAGCCTTGTCGAAGAAGGTGCGTTGTTAACCACTCTGTCTGATATCAGCAAATTATGGGTATATTTCAATGTTCCAGAATCCGAATATCTCGATTATAAGCAGCCCAAGAATGGCGACGATCGCACTAAAGTGCGACTAAGGATGGCCAATGGCCAGGTTTTCAACCAAATTGGCGTAATTGAAACAATCGAAGCCGATTTTGATAACAGATCTGGAAATATCGAATTCCGTGCCACTTTCCCTAATCCGGACAAAATTCTCAGGCATGGTGAGACCGGAACGATCTTGATGGCTAAACCCTATAAAAACGCTTTGCTCATCCCGCAAAAAGCGACTTTCGAAATCCTGGATAAAACCTATGTCTACGTCATCGATAAAGAAGGTAAACTAGAGCAAAGGCTTATCAATATCGAAGCTGATGTACCTCATTTATTTATCGTTAAAGACGGATTGAAAGACGATGAAAAGATCCTACTGGAGGGCCTACGCAGAGTGCATGCGGGGCAGAAGGTGGAAATTGATTTAATCCCACCGGAAAAGGTTCTCGCGGATCTTGAATTATATACGGAATAACCATTTAGCAAGCAAACATACTATGTTTGGTATTTTTATTAAAAGACCCGTCATGGCGATCGTGTTATCGCTGTTGTTTCTGTTCATGGGCTTTTTGGCGATTCGATCCTTGCCGATCTCCCAGTTTCCAGATATTGCCCCACCCCGTGTGACCATTTCCTTATCCTTTCCCGGCGCCAGCGCCGATGTCTTGGTGAAATCATCGCTGATTACCATCGAACGTGCCATTAACGGCGTACCCGGGATGAAATACATTGTCTCGGATGCGACCAGCGCCGGTGAGGCGACCATTCAAGTGCTTTTTGAACTGGGCGTCGATCCTAACATCGCGATGGTTAACGTGAAGACACGCGTGGACCAGGTGATGAGTAGGCTGCCAAACCTGGTGCGGTTGGAGGGCGTGATCGTAAACTTCGTGCAGCCGAGCATGCTCATGTATGTCAATCTTTATAGCAAAGACAAAAATGCTGATCAGAAATTTTTATTCAACTATGCCTACGTCAATGTCATTCCGGAAATCCAGCGCATCTTTGGAATCGCCCAAGCCCAAATATTAGGCGCCCGCCAATATGCGATGCGGATTTGGCTGAATCCGGATCGGATGCGGGCCTATAACGTCTCGACCGAAGAAGTGATGGACGCCATCGCCAAGCAAAGTGTTATCGGTCGGCCGGGCCGGCTCGGGCAAAGTACTGGTATGGCCGCCCAGTCCAAGGAATATGTGCTGGTTTATGAAGGTTGGTATAACAAGCCGGAGCAGTACGAAAACATTATCATCCGCGCCAACTCTGAAGGTGAAATTCTGCGCATTAAGGATATTGCCAAAGTCGATTTGAATAGCGAGTTTTATAATATTTACTCGGATAAAGATTCTTACCCTTCCGCATCCATAGTCCTCAAGCAGAATTACGGCAGTAACGCGACCAAGGTTATCGAAGATGTAAAGAAGAAATTGGAGGAATTAAAAGCCTCATTCCCGGAGGGCATGGACTACGAAATCAACTACGACGTCTCCCGCTTTGTCGAGGCATCGATTGATAAAGTCCTGCACACCTTGGCGGAAGCCTTCGTGCTGGTGGCCTTGGTCGTCTTTGTCTTCTTGGGCGACTGGCGCTCCACCTTGATTCCGATTTTAGCGGTGCCGGTTTCGCTGATTGGCTCCTTCGCCGTGATGTCGGCGTTCGGGCTGTCCATCAACCTGATCACCCTGTTTGCCTTGGTGCTGGCTATCGGCGTCGTGGTCGATGATGCCATCGTCGTGGTCGAGGCAGTGCACGCCAAAATGGAGGCCGAGCATGTCTCGCCCTTTGTCGCCGCGCAAAAAGTCTTGGGGGAAATCGGCGGCGCGATTATCGCCATCACCCTGGTCATGGTTTCGGTGTTTATCCCGATTGCCTTCATGACAGGTCCTGTCGGCGTGTTTTACCGGCAGTTCTCCATCGCAATGGCCTCGTCGATCGTGATTTCGGCGCTCGTCGCCTTGTCGCTGGCTCCCGTCCTGTGCGCGATGATTCTGAGAAACCCTCATGGTCAACCGAGAAAAAAAACGCCGGTCACCTTGTTCATCGATGCCTTTAACTATGTATTCGAGAAAGTCACCGGGCGCTACGTCAAATTGCTGGATGTCGTGGTTACTCGGCGAATTGTCACTTTTTTGACCTTGGGCGGTTTTTCCTTCGGTATCTTGCTGGTCAATCAAACCTTGCCCGCCGGTTTTATTCCCGGCGAAGACCAAGGCATGATTTACGCAATTATCCAAACACCGCCCGGTTCAACTATCGAGGTGACCAATAAAGTAGCGCGGCATCTGGAAGAAGTGGCTGAAACGATTGACGGCGTGCAATCGGTATCATCTTTGGCGGGTTACGAAGTGCTCACCGAAGGCCGAGGTTCCAACGCTGGCACTTGTGTTATCAACCTAAAAGATTGGTCCGAGCGGAAAGCCTCCGTGCAGGATATCATCCACGAACTGGAGGAAAAAACTCATGATTTCGGAGCCATCATCGAGTTTTTTCAACCGCCGGCCGTACCGGGTTACGGAGCGGCCTCCGGCCTGGCGTTCCGGTTATTGGATAAGACATCGAACACGAATTATTACGAGTTCGACAAAATTAATCAGGATTTCATGGCAGCTTTGCGCAAGCGCAAGGAGCTGACTGGCCTGTTTACTTTTTTTGCGGCCAATTATCCGCAGTATGAGCTGGTCATCGACAACAAACTCGCCATGCAAAAAGGCGTTTCTATAGACAAGGCCCTGGAAAACCTGGACATCATGATCGGCAGCACCTACGAGCAAGGCTTTATCCGCTTCAATAACTTCTTCAAGGTCTACGCCCAAGCATTGCCGGAATTCCGGCGCTTCCCTACGGATGTCTTGAACTACTTCGTGAAGAACGAAGAAGGCGAGATGGTGCCCTACTCCGCCTTCATGACCATGAAGAAGAGGCAAGGGCCGAACGAGCTCACCCGCTACAACCTTTACAACTCGGCGGCTATCCGTGCCGAGCCTGCCGCCGGTTATACCACCGGCGAGGCGATCAAAGCGGTGAGGGAAGTTGCCGCAGCCACTTTGCCGCGCGGTTATGACGTAGCCTGGGAAGGCTTGTCCTTTGACGAAGCCGCCCGCGGCAATGAAGCGCTGGTCATCTTCGTGGTGGTGATCGTGTTTGTCTACCTGGTTTTGGCGGCGCAGTACGAGAGTTTCATCTTGCCGCTGGTGGTGTTGTTGTCTTTGCCTGCCGGCATTTTCGGGTCGTTCCTATTACTCAAAGTAACGGGCCTTGCCAATGACGTCTATTCCCAAGTGGGGCTGGTGATGTTGATTGGCTTGCTGGGCAAAAATGCGGTGTTGATCGTGGAATTCGCGGTGCAGAAGCAGGCCCAGGGCATGTCGGTCAGAGAGGCGACGATTGAGGGTGCAAAAGCGCGTTTCCGGCCCATTTTGATGACTTCCTTTGCCTTTATCGCCGGCTTGATTCCCTTGGCGATAGCTACCGGAGCGGGGGCTGTAGGCAACCGAACGATTGGCACCTCTGCCTTGGGTGGGATGCTGTTCGGCACCGTGTTCGGGGTTGTTCTGATTCCAGGGCTCTATTACATCTTCGCCAAAATGATAGAAGGTAAGAGTTTAATTAGAGACGAGGACTTTAATCCTTTAAGCGAAACTTATCAGTACGGTACACATGATATCAGGGAGTAAATCTTTTCATCTCATTGCGTTAGGCGTTGTAGTGCTAATGTTGCAAGCCTGTGGCATTCCGGAATTAATAAGCAAGAAAGAAGATACTCGTCTTCCTGACCGCTTTAAACCTGGCCTTTCAAAACAGACAAATACGGCCAATGTGAAATGGAAGGATTTTTTCGAAGATCCGAATCTATTAAAACTGATAGACATAGCGATTGTTAATAACAAAGAAATCAATATCATGCTGCAGCGTATTAGCACTGCAGAAAATGAGATTCAAGCACGTAGAGGTGCATATTTGCCATTTGTCAACTTCGGTGCCGGAGCGGGTGGAGAAAAGGTCGGGAAGTTTACGCGAAGCGGAGCTGTAGAAGACAATCTAGAAATAGCGAAGAGACAGCGATTCCCTACATTCCTAGGCGGATATCAATTTGGGTTATTTTCAAGCTGGGAAATTGATATTTGGAAAAAGTTAAGAAATGCGAGGCAGGTGGCCGTATTGGAGTACATGGCGACCAATGAAGGCAAAAACTTCTTGATAACCAATTTGGTTGCTGAAGTTGCTCATGCCTACTATGAACTACTTGCATTGGACAACCGCCTTGAAAATTTAGAGCAATATATTGCTATTCAGAAAAATAGCTTGGAGATAGCAAAGCAACTTCAGCTGTATGCAAGAACCAGTACGCTCGCGATCAAACGTTATGAAGCGGAAGTGGCCAAAAATCAAGGCGCAAAGTATGACCTAATGCAGCAGATTACTGTGGTTGAAAATGGAATTAACTATTTGCTAGGAAGAACGCCACAGCCCATTCAGCGAGCGTCAAAAGGCTTTATGTCTATCAAGCCAAAAGTGCTTAATGCGGGCATTCCGTCACAATTACTGCAAAATAGGCCGGATATTAGGAAAGCGGAGCTCGAGTTATTGGCGGCGGAATTAAATATAAAGGTGGCTAGAGCTAATTTCTATCCATCTTTTGGCATAAGAGCCGGGATTGGGTTTGAGGCTTTCGCTCTTAAATATCTGATAAATACGCCAGAGTCACTAGCGGCCTCTGTCGCTGGAGAATTAGTGGCCCCGCTGGTAAATAAGAATGCCATCATAGCGGAATATAAAAACGCAAATGCCAAACAGATTCAGGCGGCTTATGAGTACGAAAAAAGCATTATCAATGCCTACACTGAAGTAGCAAATCAACTGTCAAACATAGACAATCTGGAGAAAAGCTATCAGCTTAGGGGAAAACAAGTGGAGTCACTCGTCCAATCAATTGATATAGCTAACCAGCTATTCCTATCTGTTCGTGCAGAATACCTGGATGTGTTATTGGCCCAAAGGGATGCGTTGGACGCCAAAAAAGAGCTCATTGACACAAAACAAAAGCAAATAGATGCAATGGTGGATCTTTATAAATCGCTTGGTGGAGGTTGGCAGTAGCAGAAATTGCTCCACCAATAGCCGGCCACGATGAGACACGAGGATAAAGCCGAATTCGTTAGAGCCAGCTTCATCCACGGAGATACTGTCTGGTGCGTATCGAGATTGCCGGGTACGACGCGGATTACCGCGACTTCGGAATGAAGCTAGGAATAGGCTTCATGCCATGGGCAAATTCAAGTGAACCACCCCGCCGATCATTCCTACGAACAGGGTATCCTGTTCATCGCCGCCCTGGTGGTGTTCACCTCGTTCCTAGAGCGGTTTGCTGATTATTGTAAGGCATAGCCGCAATGCCTAAACCAGCCGCGAGCATCGGCGGCGGTGATCGTGTCGAGGGCCGACTTGAGGGCCTCCTCGAGGGTTTCGCGGGTACGGGCTTGGACTGCCCGCAGCGCGGTCTTGAGTTTGGACCAGCAGGGCTCAATGGGCGACAAATCGGGCGAGTAGGGCGGCAGGTAGAGCAAGCGGGCGCCAACTGCTTCGATCGCTTCGCGGACCCCTTTCACTTTATGCGCGCCCAGATTGTCCATGACGACCACGTCCCCAAGGGCGAGTGTCGGCACGAGCACCTGTTCAATATAAGCGCGGAACACCGCCGTGGATAATTCTGGCGGTTGATTAGAGCGTGTCTCAAAGATTCTGAGACGCGGCACTGTTGATTTGCATCCAATTCTGACCCACCTGACGTAGCTATTTGCATCGAATTTTGACCTACGTTTTTACACTGCCCTGCTTGGTAACGAGCAGGAGAAGAAGGAGTGATCGACGTGGCGTTATTGAGTGTGATCAGGCGTTGGCACCTGAGGGATGGGCTCTCCATCCGTGAAATTTCCCGGCGTACCGGGCTATCCCGTAACACAATACGGAAGTACCTGCGTTCTGGTGTGGTGGAACCGCACTATCCAGAACGGCAGAGTCCCAGCCAGCTGGATGCATTTGCCCCCAAGCTGGAACTTTGGCTGAAAACGGAAGCCACCAAGAACCGCAAGCAACGCAGGAATTTGAAGCGGATGCACGCGGATCTCCTGGCCTTGGGCTATCGCGGTTCCTATGATCGGGTTGCCGCCTTTGCTCGGCAATGGCGTCAGTCACAAGAGGCGGCGCGAACTGCCGGGCGTGGCACCTTCATTCCCCTGACGTTTTCGCCGGGGGAAGCGTTTCAGTTCGACTGGAGCGAAGAGTGGGTGATCATCGGGGGGAGCGCACCAAGTTGCAGGTAGCCCAAGTGAAGCTGGCTTATAGCCGGGCGTTCATCCTCAGAGCGTATCTGCTGCAAACCCACGAGATGCTGTTTGATGCCCACTATCACGCCTTTCGGGTGTTGGGTGGCATTCCTCAGCGGGGCATCTACGACAACATGAAGACAGCGGTGGACCGGGTCGGCAAAGGCAAGGCCCGGGACATCAACCCGCGGTTTCAGGCCATGGCCAGTCATTACCTGTTTGAGGCCGAGTTCTGCAATCGGGCGGCGGGTTGGGAGAAAGGTCAGGTTGAGAAGACGGTGCAGGATTCCCGGCCACGTCTCTGGCAGCAGGCGCCGGAGTTCAAAAGCCTGGCTGACGTGAATGCCTGGCTGGAACAGATCTGCCTGGTACTCTGGCAGGAAATACGCCACCCTGACCTGCCGGTCAGCGTCGCCGAGGCCTGGGCGGAAGAGCGCCCCTTGCTCATGCCCGTGCCGTCCGCTTTCGATGGGTTTGTTGAACAGACCAAACGCGTGTCGCCGACCTGCCTGATTCACTTCGAGTGCAACCGCTACAGTGTTCCGGCCTCCTTCGCGAACCGTCCGGTGAGCCTGCGTGTCTATCCCGACCAGCTGGTCGTTGCGGCCGAGGGGAAGGTCATCGCCGAACACGCACGGATCATCCAGCGGCAACACAAGGCTGGAAAAACCGTTTACGACTGACGGCATTATCTATCCGTCTTGCAGCGCAAGCCCGGCGCCTTGCGCAATGGCGCCCCGTTCACCGAACTGCCCGAGGCATTCAAACGCCTGCAGTCGATACTACTGAAGCGACCTGGGGGTGACCGGGAAATGGTCGATATTCTGGCTTTGGTGCTGCACCATGATGAAAGTGCCGTGCTGGTAGCCGTGGAGATGGCACTGGAAGCCGGGGTGCCGTCTAAGCCGCATATCCTCAACCTGCTGGGCCGACTGGTGGAGTTGCCGCGACCGGCTCCGGTCAAGCCGCCCGAGGGCCTGGAATTGACCCTCGAGCCAGAGGCGAATGTCAGCCGTTATGATCGACTGCGGGAGACCATGAATGTCGCCTAATCCCCTGGTCATCACCCTGAAATCGCTGAAGTTGTTCGGCATGGCGCAAGCCGTCGAAGAACTGGCCACCCAAGGCTCCCCGGCCTATCTTCAGGCGGAGGCGTTCCTCGGTAACTTGCTAAAAGCCGAGGTGGCGGAACGGGAGGTTCGCTCCGTGAATTACCAGATGAAGATCGCCCGGTTCCCGGCCTACCGAGATCTCTCCGGCTTCGACTTCGCCCAAAGCGTTGTCAATGAAGCTCTGGTCCGTCAGTTGCACCGGGGCGAGTTCATGGGCAATGCCCACAATATTGTCCTGATCGGCGGGCCTGGCACGGGAAAAACGCACCTGGCCACGGCCATCGGCGTACAGGCGATCATGCATGCGCATCGGCGGGCCCGCTTCTTCTCGACTGTCGACCTAGTCAATAGCTTGGAGCAGGAGAAACTCGCTGGCAAACAGGGGCAGATCGCCCACCGCTTGGTGCATACGGATCTAGTGATCCTCGATGAACTGGGTTACCTGCCATTTAGCCATATCGGTGGCGCTTTGCTGTTCCACCTGATCAGCAAACTCTATGAAAAAACCAGCCTGATCATCACCACTAATCTGAGCTTCGCCGAATGGGCCAGCATCTTTGGGGATTCCAAAATGACGACGGCACTGCTCGACCGACTCACCCATCATTGCCACATCATCGAGACCGGAAATGAAAGTTACCGCTTCAAAAACAGTTCGACACAGAGAGAACGGGAGGGAAAAACTCGAATAGCAACCATCAGTTGAGCCAAACTATGATCTGGCAAGAGTTTTCCGGACACAAAATTAAGCCGTTTTGCGGTACAGCTGTTCGAACTCGATGGGAGTCCGATATCCGAGCGTCGAATGCTTGCGCTGCCGGTTATAAAAGACTTCGATGTAT
>CADDYU010000038.1 GCA_902810705.1 Methylococcaceae bacterium | reverse complement strand
GGCGCCGTGAACTTGTGCTGCACGTCGCCGACGTTGATCGGCGTCTTCTGATAGAGCTTGACGTGCCGCGCGTTGCCGGTCGTATCGAGCATGATGTTGCGCTCGATCGACGTGCCGCTTTCGATCTGCTTCTTGTTGCGCCCGAACCACCGGTCGATGACCGGGAAATTCTGCAAGCTCAGCGCGACCTCGAACTCCATGTCGGGAAGGTTCGCCAGCGTCGTGCGCTGAAGGTCGATCAGGTCGGCATTGGAGATGCCAGTGGACATTTTCTACCCTCTCAAGTTTCGTCGTTTGTTGTTAGTCACCGTCTTGGCCGCGCTCCGACCAGAAGCTCTTGACCGCCTCGATTGCCGCCGCGTCGCCCTTGGGGGCGCCGTCGCCAACAGTTCGCGCGATCTTTCGCTGTGTGGGCCGCGCGGTCAGTCGGGCCGATCGCTTCACAACCCGGCTCGTGAGTTGTTTCCGCTCGATTTCCGCCCTGCGATCCGCCGTGAACAGCGCGTTGGCGCGCTCCAGCGCATCGCTGACCGATAGCTCGATCCCCTGAGCGGCCGCGCCCGCGCCAATTTGGTCGGCGAGAAGCGCCACCTTGCTCCGGTTGTCGAGTTGTTCCTTCGTGAGTGTCCCGCCCGTGCCGTAGAGGTCCGCGAAGTCGCCTTCCCATCCTTTGAAGACCAGATCGACTTCCTTCCGCAACACCTCGCGCTGCTGCGCCTCGTACCACGCCTTCATCTCGCGCAACGGCTGGATGACTTCGGCGTGCAGTGGCTTGAGCAGCTTCTCGACCAGTTCCTCGCCATTGTTGTTTCCGAATTCCTCCAGGGCCTTCGGGGTGAACAACGCATCGAGACTGCTGGCCGTCGGCGCGTCGGCCGGGGAAGGCGCATCCTTCCCGCTTGCCGCCGGCTTTGGCACCGGCGGCTGCTGGCCCGCGGCGGGGTTCACCCGCTGCTGGCCAAGCTCGGCATAACGCTTGGACAGGTCGTTGTAGGAACCGTGCAGCTTCTCGAACTGACGAACGGCGGCGTCGGGATTCAGCTCCAACGCTTGCTTGATTTCGTCGTCCGACCAACCTGCACGCTTGGCCGCATGGCGCAGCGCCGCATCGAGGGTAGTTTCGGCGGTGGGGGTAGCCTCACCGCGCGCTTCCTGTTTGCCGGGCTTGACCTGCTGCTTTGGCTTGACGGCTTCGGGCTTCTGATCGTCGTCGCTTCCCTCATCGGTATCGCGCTTCGCAGCAAGCTCACCCTCAACGAGTTCTTCCTGCTGCTCGGCGTCGGCGGCGTCTTGGGCGGTAGCCGTAGCTTCGCCGTCAGTGTCCGAGTTGCCGAAAACCTTCTGGAAAGCCGCTTGGATTTCCGCGTTCTCGGCCAGTTCCTCGGAGCTGACTTCGCCGGCGCCGATGGCCGGGGTAGCGTCGTTCACGACCGATTCCGAACCGTCACTCTCAACAGCCATTCCTCTTGCCTCCGCAATCACCATCTCAAATCGCGGCGGAATCCGTATGGCGGTGTGTGGGTTGCAGCGCGGAATTCGAGGTCGCGGATGGAGGAAGACGCAGATTCAGAGACTTGCGGCGAAACGATGGCCGGTGTAGATTCGCGGCGCGATGCGGCTTGCGCGTTGGCTATTCATCATCTTTCAGTTCGCGTGGCTGAACATTGTTCTGCCAGGCCACACGCGCGGCGCAATTACGCTTCCCGGCAGTAGGCCGGCGGCGCATTCTTGTTGTGCTGCCAAAGAATCGGAACCGGGCAAACCCAAGGGCGGACAGCCCACGCCTGCCGATCGCGCGCACTGCGCGATCTGCTATTTCGCGGCGGGACTGTGTACACCGCCACCCGCGATCTCGGTTCCTACAAGCAGCGGCCTCTTGGCTCTTCTGCCCGTCGCGCAACCGGCCACTGTCGATTGCATCGACTTCCCGCTCGCCTACCACGGCCGCGCTCCGCCCGCCGTCTGACATCTTCCAATCTGTTTCTGACGACCGTCGCTCACCATGTTGGGGCGTTGCGCCGTCAGGGTTTCCGCCAATTCTCACGGAAGGTGCAGCATGTCTCACACGCGCCGAAAATTCTCGGCTTTTACTCTCGTTGAATTACTCGTCGTCATCGGCATTATCGCGGTTCTCATCGCCGTTCTCTTGCCCGCGCTTAGTGCCGCCCGATCTCAGGCGAAAGCCGTTACCTGCTTGGCAAACGTCAAGCAACTCGCCACCGCGCTCCAGATGTATGCGAACGACTACAAGGTCTTCATCGGGTATTCCAGCAGCACGGACCGAAAGGCCGCGCTGTACCCGTACCTGAAGATGGGCAAGAACAACAGCGACAATCAGCAGATGTCGGTTTGGAATTGCCCGGCCAACGACCGAATCGACGTTCAAGCCAGTTACGGCTTCAACACGAAGCTGAACTGGCAGAAGTATTCCCGAATCCGGCGCACGAGCGAAAAAGTTGCGCTCTGCGACGGCGGCTTGAAGGAAGACCTCACGCCCAGCACCGCCACGCACATGTGGTCACCGGGCACGCCGGGTTCGAGCAGCGCATGTCGGCCCGACTATCTCCGACACCCCAAACAAAGAATCGGCGTCGGCTTCTGTGACGGCCACGCCGAAGTGATGCCGATGAAGCCGCCGTTTTACCCCGGTCCGATTGGGACACCGGGTATCGGCAACGGCATCACAGACCCGGCTGATCCGAACTTCCTTGATCGGATGTGGGTCATCAATTGAGGGGAGGAAAGCGAATCATGAACACCAGAACATTCAATGCTTTAATGTTGTGCCTGATCCTTCTCGCCTGCGCGACAGCGCATGGGGCGGACGATAAGCCAAAGCACGACCACCGAGCGGGTAGCGGCGTCGTGAGCCTCGACGTGTACGCCGATCGAAACCGAATCCACCTGCTGGTCGCAACGCGCGAAGCCGAGAAACCACCGGAGCTTCAATACCAGCGCTCCGATGATGGCGGCGAAACGTGGTCTGCGCCCATGACCATCGGGGTCGGCCAACCTCCGCCCGAACCGGCCCACCGTGGCATGGACGCGCAGATTGCCGCGTCGGGCGAGCACATCGTCGCAGTGTGGACAACCGAGGGAACGGAAGATCGTTTCGGGCGCGGCCCGATGGCGTGTGCTTACTCAACCGACGGCGGAAAGACTTGGAGCGCCGGACCAAACCCTGCCGACGACGGCAAAGCAAGCGGTCACGCCTTCGTTGACGTTGCCGCCGACGCCGACGGAACGTTTCACGTGGTTTGGCTGGACAACCGCGGCGCCGACACCGGCAAGGGCCTGCGTTACGCCCGCTCGAAGGACGGCGGTGCTTCGTGGTCAGCCAACGTGACCATCGATCCGGCGACGTGCGAGTGCTGCTGGAACACCATCGCGACGGCACCCGGAGGCAAGGTGTTTGTCTTGTACCGCGACCGCGAACCGCGCGACATGGCGATTGCCTCGTCGGATGATGGCGGTCAAACCTGGGGCAAGCCCGTCACAGTTGGGCGTTTCGGTTGGAACATCAATGGCTGTCCCCACGTCGGCGGCGGATTGTCGATCCTGCCGACAGCAAACGGCACAATTCTTTACAGCGTTGTCTGGACGGCGAAAGACGAAACGGCGCACGGCGATTATGTGCTGTCCTCCGCGGACGGAGGCAAGACGTGGAATGAACCGACCCGCCTCGGCGGTCCGCAGTCGTGGCATCCCGACATCGCCTGCGATGGCACGAGCATCATAGCGGTGTGGGATGCGTACGCGGATGGCGGTACAGCCGTCTTCGCCTCAACCTCGCGCGATGCTGGAAAGACATGGGATGCCTCAAAGCGTTTGAACCCGGACGGCACGACGGCGGACCATCCGCGAATCATCTGTACGCGCCAGGGGTTCCGCGCGCTCTGGACGGAGCAGGCACCCGGCAAGAGCGTGACTTGGGTCGCTCGAAGGCTGCCATGAGGGGTTACGGATTTGGGTGTCGCGAGTCTGTGAGAGTGATTGACTACGCGGAGACGTGCCTTTACGATTCTGGGCGTCGGGGGTACTCCCCGAAGAAGGTTCCCCCCCTCCTTCTTCAACCCCCGACACTTGAAAGCAAACCCCGCGGGTGCAACACCCGCGGGGTCTTCTTTTCGGCACCGTCCTTGGCGAGTCATCAGAATCGTAAACTTGCCCTGCGCGGCAACCATCAGGATTTTCCTTAGCTTGCAGATCGGTTTGAAGGGCGTGCGTTCAAACGCCGCCGGTGGTAGAGTTATGGCAGTCACGTCAGGGCAAGACGATGAACAATCCGACAACGCTCGTGGTGGAAGATGACGCTACGAACCGCGTGGGTCTCGTAAAGCTGTTGCAGTATAGCGGCCTGTTGGTCGATTCAGCCGAGACCGTGGCCGCTGCGCTGGCGAAGCTGCGATCAAAGCCGAGAACCGTGCTGCTTGATGTGAATCTGCCGGACGGGACCGGCGAAGAGGTGCTTAGTCACATTCGCACGAATGACCTTCCATCGAAGGTGTGCATTATTACCGGGTCAGCGGACACCAAGCGAATCGAAGATTTGAATCGCTTTCGGCCCGACGCGATTTTTATCAAACCATTTGCTCCCGGCGAGCTATTGGACTGGGTGCGGAAAGCACACGATCCGCTCACACGTTGAGCGACGTGATGCCCTCGCGGATCGCGTATTTGGTCAGTTCAGCCACGCTATCAAGCCTTAGCTTTTCCATCAGGTTTCTGCGGTGCGTCTCGATAGTCTTGGTGCTGACGTGCAGATGCGCGGCAATCTCCTTCATCGACTTGCCTTCGGCCATCAACTGCAAGACTTCCCGCTCCCGCGCTGATAGTTGGCGAACCCGAGAATGTCCGCTACGGTTATCGACTGCCTGTGGCATTGAATCTGCCAAGCCGGGACTGAGGTAAAGTTTTCCCGCCCGCACCGCCTTGAGCGCATCGCCGAAGTCCTTGAACGCGGCTGTTTTCACGACGTAGGCAGACGCGCCCGCATCGAGCATCCGCGCCGTGGCCTGCGGACTGGCCGATGCAGTTAGCGCGATCACCTTGGGGCCGTCGCCATTGGCGCTGATCCGTCGCATGGCTTCGACGCCGTTCATGTCCGGCATGTCGATGTCCATCACCACCACGTCCGGCGACAACTCGGCTGCGAGGCGCACTGCCGTGCGCCCGTCGTCCGCTTCGGCAACGACCTCGACATCCGGCTCGTCCCGCAGCAACGTTCGCAGTCCTTGGCGCACGAGCTTGTGGTCGTCAGCTAAAATGATTCTCATCAAGGCCCTTCGACGAGAAAAGCGAAGCATACGCGTGCGCCGCGACACATTCAATCCGGGGGATTCGACGTTGACCATTAGCACACTTGCGCTTAGCATCACAATAGACTTGTGGCTCTCGGCACAAGCCCGTGAACGCCCACCCTTGGCACCCCCTTGGGGCGTGGCGGAAGACGCCGCTCGTCGGCTGCTTCCGCTTCAGATTCTGAATCGCCAATCGGTGCTGATCATGCGGTGCGATCCTGCGTCGCCGCTAAGGAAGCACCATTGGCGAAGAAGCTCAAGAAAACACGCCAGCCTGCCGACGATCCGCTTGTCCATCGTGCTTTTCCAGAATTAGGCCGCGCGCTGCAAGCGCAGGTTCCCCAAATCATCGAGGACTGGATAACCCTAGTGCGGCGTGCGCTGCCGTTGGCGGCGCAACTCTCTGCCGTCGAGATTGAAGACCATCTGCCGGATATTCTGTCACGGATGTTCGACGCCCTGGCATCCGATTCGACGAAGGTGGATCAACTCAAAGAGGAATCACCCGCTCAGGGTGCCATCCGCTTCCAGCAAAAGTACGCCGTCAGGGATCTTATGACGGAGGATCGCCTGCTGCGGCGGGTCATTATTGTTCGCGCTGAGGCGGCACTGAGACGCCGGATGACGCAGGACGAGCAGATCGGCCTCGACACCGCCATTGACCTGATGCTGCAAGAGGCGATCGCCGCATTCATTGAACATCAAAATGCACACCTACGCACCGCCGCCGAAGCTGAATTGAAGTACCTCTCGTTTCTCTCCCACGATCTGAACAACAATCTTGGCACGGTTACGCTGTGGCTCCAGGTGCTCAAGTCCCAACTGGCGTCTTCCGATGGATTCCGCGAGGCGGTCGAAACGCTGGATACTGCGCAGCAAGCGATTCTGGACACCATCGGCGGCATGGGACGACTGCTGCAAGCTGAGCGACTGCGCAGGGCAGGCGTAAAGCCCACAGCCGCTCCAGTACATCTGCACTCGCTCGTGATGAAGATCGTTGACCCCGTGTCTGCACAGCCGGATCGAAAGGGAGTAAGAATCGAGGTGGACGTTGATCCGAGCGTGACGGTGGTGAGCGATGGCGAACTCATTCTGCTTGTGTTGCAAAACCTGATAGGCAATGCGATCAAGTACAGCACCAACGGAACCGTGCGCATCGAATGCTGCGACGAAGAGGACGGACGGTTGGTGGTTTCTGTATCGGACGAGGGGCCGGGAATCGCGCCCGAGCATCTCGAACGCATCTTCACCGCGTTCAGCCGCGGGCAGACGTATGGGCAGTTGGGGGTCGGCCTGGGGCTGACGATCGCATCTCAGGCGGCAAGGCTGTTGGGCGGAGAGTTGAAGGTAGAATCGCGCGTGGGACAGGGATCGAAGTTCTCTCTCGTTCTGCCTGCGACCGGCACTGCGCGGGTCCGCGAAATCTGACACGATCTACGATACGATCATCAAGCGTATCCCAAGCAGTTCTCTACTTGCCGCAGAAGTACCTCAAATGAGGTCTGCGCCTTTCGGCAGACCTGCACCACCCCAAGCTTCCGAAGCCGATCCTCATCGGCCTCATGATCGGCAGTGAAGACAATCACGCGAACGTCGCACCATGCCGGCGATTTTCGAGTTGCTTCAAGAAATGCATAGCCGTCCAGCACCGGCATGTTCAGGTCGAGGATCACGACATCCGGCGCAAACCCGTTCAGCAACGACAGACCGTCCGCACCGTTGCAGGCAATGTCTACGTCAAATCCGCATTGCTTGAGCAGTGTTGCCAGAGGGCCACTGGCTTCCGGCGTGTCATCGACGACGAGAACGCGATGCGGCATTGGCCGCTCCACAGCTAAACCGGCTGCTGTCGGCCCGTCGCGTGCGGCAGGTGTCCCGTAGCTATTCGGGAAGCCGCCTGCGGGTCAAAGCGGTACGATCCTGACGGTGTGATGCCACGATCCTGACCATCAGGAGAAATCTTATGGCCACGGGCGAGCGGCGGGCAACGTCAAAAACTTCCGCTCATTGTATCGGGGCGGCATTGGTGTTGCAGCGCGATTCGCGGCGGGCACGAAGCTTCTGCCCGCAAACAAGAAAGGAGATCAATTATGGCACTCCCCGTCAAAGTTTCGCGTGGGCCGTCGGCCAACCCGCTCGACATCGTCCACCGTGACATCGACAACGTGCTCGGCGGCTTCTTCGGCGGGCGCGATTTCTTGCGTAACTTCTTCGGCGACGGCGGCTGGGCGGCCGCGCCTTTCGGTGTGGACATTCGCGAGGATGCCGACCACATCTACGTTGATGCCGACCTGCCCGGTTTCAAGAAGGATGAGGTCGATGTAACCCTGGAGGGCGGCACGCTCACCATTACCGCGGAAAA
The DNA here is from genome assembly GCA_902810705.1 of Methylococcaceae bacterium. Lineage (GTDB taxonomy): Bacteria > Pseudomonadota > Gammaproteobacteria > Methylococcales > Methylococcaceae > CADDYU01. The sequence goes on along the minus strand of CADDYU010000038.1, from coordinate 24,999 downwards.
GCGCGAGGAGCAGAAAGGCAAGAAGGAGCGCCGCGACGAAGGCGACTACCTTCTGCGCGAACGCCGTTACGAGCACTACCAGCGTAGCTTCACCCTGCCGCAGAGCGTGGACGATCAGAACGTCAACGCCAAGCTGGAGGACGGCTGCCTCTGCATCACGCTCAACAAGACCGAGCAGTCGAAGCGTAAGAAGATTCCGCTTGCGTGATGATAAAGGCCGTAAGCGGCGCGCTTTGGCAGTTACTTCGGGTCGAAGCCGAGCTTCTTGCAGATGCGGACGTTCTCGCGATAGCTTCGGATGACAACGCGGCCGTCGTCGGTCATGGGGATGTCGGGATGGACGCGCCGGTGCTCGGCGACTTGTGACGGATGGACGCCGAGCGCTTCGCAGAGGATCGGCGTGAATCCTTGCTTCGACGGCGGCACGCTGCGCCGGAGCGGCGCGCCGCATTCGCACGTCTGCTTGTCAGCATCCACGTCCCACATGAAGCGCTGGTCGCAGGCGCCGCACTTGGGACAGTGATAGGTGTAGATTCCACCGCGCATATTCTCGTTCCACCTCGTTCGCATGTGTTGGGGATCAGCGGGCCGCTTGAAGCTGAGCGCTGCGCTCCTGATAGCGGGCGTTGGCTTCCTGCTCCGGCGAAACGCCGCCGGTCGGTCCCATCTGGTAGGGATTGGGCTGCTGCGGGCGCCCGCCCATCGGCATCGAGAGGGGCGCCGGCTGCGCCGGCGGAATGATGCCGCCGTTCATCTGGAACTGCGCCGCTTTGCCATCCGCGACAACGCCGCCGGCTTGAAGCTGTGCGAGCATCATCTGAACCTGCTGTTGCAGCGCCGCGGAGTTAATCAGTTCGTCGCCTTCCTCGATCCCGACTTCGCGCATGACCAGGTTCATCGCGTTCTCGATGTTGAACGCGGGGCCGAGCATCTGGTACGCCTGCGCCATCGCCGGCAGGCCGGTCTGGATGAACTCAAGCACGCGGCGAATCTTCACGTTGGGGTCTTGACGCGCCATGCTGTACGGCTGGATCGACAGCATGTAGTCGAAGAAGTCGCCCTCACGCATTTCGGGCGTGTAGCGCACCTGCGTGTCGATGCCGTTGATGCGCTTGGTCAGCATCAAGTCGATGAGCGGGTCGGTGTGCAGGAAAAACGCCAGGTCGGTGCAGACCTCGGCGGTGAAGTGGTAGTTGATGTTCTGCATGTCGCCGAGCCGGACCTGCCCGTTGTTTTGCAGGATTTCCGACTGGCCGAGCGTGTTCTGATCCGCCTGTGTGCCGCCGAGCAGGTCGATGTTGCCGGCCTGCTTGGAGAACTCGCCTTGGACCCATTGCAGGTAGGCGTAGGCTTCGTCGGTCGTACCGCCGAAGTTCACTTCTTTGATGCCATCGATGTTGTCCACGCGCACGGTCTCGCCATCGTCGGCGTCGGCGATTTCCTGCGCGTCTTCGACGGCCGTGCCGTCATACGCCAGGACGCTTTTCATGCGCTCGGCCTGTCGCCCGATCTTGCGGGCGATCCGATTCGCCATGACGTGCAGGTAGTACCAGATGCTCGCGGGTGGCACGGGCAGCACGTTGTCCGGTGCGTAAGCGAAACCGAGCATGTGATACGGGCCAGCTTCCGGCCCTTCATATTCGACCGCGCGAAGAACCGTGTCGTCCTCGCCGCGCCCACCGTAATTGCCGTATGGGATGGTGACGATGATCTGCTCTTTGGGCAGGTAGACTTCAACCAGATCGACGTAATCGGCCACGTCGCGGTTGAACGTCTCCACGGCATTCGCATCGCCGCCGACGCTCGAAGCCTCTTTGCGGAATTTGCCGGCGTCGTAACGGGAGCACAGCTTTTCGACCAGACCGTTGTCGTACAACCCGCTCTCAAGAAGCTCGTGCTTCTTCATGCGGAAGCGATTGCCGACGAAGTTCATCTCGTCCCAATCGCGGGCCATAGGGTCGAGAACCATGTCGTCGGGATCAACGCGATCGGCGTAAGGCTCACCGATGTCGTGCCACTTACCTTCGAGATCGAGGGTCTGGCCGGAGACGCCGATGCCCGTCTTGACGAAGCCGGCGCAGAACAGCGCGTCGGTGATGACCTTTCGCAGCGTGTGGCGAAGTTTGATCTTTCGGATGAGGTGATTGGTCGCCAGCTCGAGTGTGCCGGCGTACGGCCGATACGCCATGACTTCCGTGCGGACTTTGACGCGCGGATCGTTGTAGACGAGATTGGGAACAAGCGTCGTAACGCCGTTCCACATGAGATTGATTGGCGACGCTTTTCGTTCGTCGCTGTTGGCCGAGCCTTTGGATTTGGAGTAGAAGGGACCGACGTACTGCGCCAGGAATCTGTAGCGCGCGTCGCGCGCGACCTGCATCTTCTGAAAGCCGAGTTCGACGGCCCGGCAGAGCCGCTGGATCGGCGTCTTTTGCGTCATCGTGTTTCTCGCCCTCTCTCGCGGTCCAAGGTAGAGAAGGCGTGAAAACGCGCTGCAACGCTCAGAGGGAATATGGAACTTCCACCAGACACAACGGACGAGCAACTCGACCAGTTCAATCAGAAGCAACTGTTTGTGCGCGACGCTATGCCGTCGGAGTGGCTGTCGTACGCAGAAGAGCTTGCCGAGGCTACTGAATCCCTCTGGTCGCGTTCGGACAACTTCATGGCGATTGAGATGCAAACTGCTGCAACCGACACTTCGCAAATAGAGCGAAGCGCCGGGCATGCGCGGTCGTACATACTGTTGGCTGGCTTGGCTCTCGAAAACGCCTTAAAGGGTATCCTCGTTTCGCGAAATCCCTCTTTGGTAAATCAGGGCCATCTTCACGGTTCGATCAAGAGCCACAAGTTGGTGGAGTTGGCGCGATCTGTGACGGACCTATCTCTGACGGATGAAGATCGGCACGTGCTGTCGGTGTGCCAAGATGCGATCCCGTATTGGGGCCGTTACCCCGTGCCGCTCCGATACGATGGCCTACACCCGAAGGAGGCCGCAACGGCCGAGTTTCGTCAGCACTTTCGCGAGTTGCATTTCCGGCTCTGCAAGAGCATCTATGACGCCATTAAGGACGGCTGGGATTCCGGTGTGGGTCCGCAGACTTTGGAAGTGCGCAGCATCCGGTACGGCGATGAGATCGACTTAAAGAAACCGTTCCCGTGGATTCGCGATGGTGGTGAATGAATGCTTCAGCCGGTTGTGTGGGGCGCATCATTTCCACAGGTTCTTGAGCAGATCAACGGCGCTTCCGGCGGCGAAGAACAGGCCGCACAGAAACCACAGGACGGCGCTGAGCAGTTCGAGATTGCGCACGGACATTTCCTTTCGGCATGTAGTTCGGAAGATCAAGCAACGTCGTCGGCAGGAGGCCGCGGCGCACCATTTCGTCATTGAAGATCAGGCCCAGGGCGTTGAACACGACGGCGGCGGCGTGATCCTCTTCCCGGTCGCCCTCGATGTACTGGCACAGGTGGCGCATGCACGAGTCGGCGAAGCGGGAATCGGGGATGCCTTTTTCCCAATTGCGAGCCTCGTACTTTTCGGCGCCGCGCTGGTAGAGCTGCGCGATGCGCCGCAGCGCGATAACCGGCAACAGGTCGTAACGTCCCTTGCCATCGTTGGTATCGCGCTTGGCGCCGGTCGCGTACTCGGCGCGCTTTCCGCTGTCTTTCGTCTCGAACCGCGCCTTAGTCTTCGTCACGATCTTCCTCCACGACTTCCAGCCTGCACTTCCACGCCGGCACGGGTTCAAGCGTCTCGGCGTACAAGATCGGCAGGCCGATTGCGCAGGCGACGGCGACTTCGAGGCGTGCGCCTTTGCTGAAATTCCAGAGCGGCAGCACGGCCACAGCGTCAGACCTGAGCACTCGCGCGATGTCCAGCTTCATGTACGCCTCGCGCGGATGATGTGCCTCGCCGTTGAAGTTCTCGGCCGGGTTCTCGACCGAGAATCCCTTGGCGCGAAGGCGTGCGGCAGCTTCGTTGAACGCCGCGTAATTGGAACCCGCGTAGCCGGTCATCGGGCCGCTGATGTACAGTGTCTTCATCACTCGAATGCGACCCGCTGGAACGTCGATCCGAGCCGCGCCATCGCAAGCTCGTAATTGCTGTTGAACCATGCTGTCTTTTCCGCGCTGAAGAAGTAGTTAAGACTGTCCGCGTCGCGCTCGTAGCACAGCAGCGTTTGCTGGTCCTCCAGGTGGAACACTTCGTTGTCGAGAATGTGATCCACGCTGACGCGCCGGCCGCTCAACGGGCCGGCGATGAGCAGGAGTTCCACGCGCTGCGCCACGGCTTGCCCTTAGAACGGGATGTCGTCTTCCCCGAACTGTTGTTCCTCGCTGACCGAGTTGGCCGGCGCCGGCCGGGCCGGTCGTTGCGGACGCTGGGCGTTGGCAGCCGGCTTCTGCTGCCCGTTCTCGCGAGGCGGCTGGATCGCGAGCGAAAGAAACTTCTGTCCGGCGCGTTCGCCGTTCTTGATTTCCTTCACCCACCCGCTGACGTAAAACGTCTCGCCGTTCACGTCGAGCTTGCCGGTATAGTCGGGCCGCGCGTCGCCGTTCTCTTTGCGATCGTTCTTGAATAGCGCGCCGCGGTTCGTGTTGTCGTACTGCTGTCCTGCCATGTTCAATCCCTCCAAATGTCCGCTTCTTTGAGCTTCCGTTTGTGCGCATCACGCCTGCCGGCGAAGCTCCCGACCGGCGCGTGCGTTCGCTTTCCTTTTTTCGAGGGGAGTTCTTCGCGCGCCAGGATCGTCAGCGCGTCGGCGATGACGCGATCGCCGTGAAGCGCGCGCCCGCCACCTGATTCCTGCTTGAGCCGGCCGGGAATGAGCAGGCCGGTTTCGTCGTAGACGTAATCCAGCGCTTCATCGAGCGATTCCTTGCAGGCGTTAATGATCTGATCCTTCGCCAGCGCCTCGCGATAGCGCGCGAGCAAGATTTCCTTGCGCTGCTGGTTCGAGTGCCAGCCCCAGCGCGGGGTCTTCTGTTCCGCTTGCGTGTTGTCTTGCCGCTGGAAATAGAACTTGCGGTAGCCGAGCTTGACGACCTTGCGGCCGAAGATGCCGCCGGGTCCGTTGTTCTCCCAGCAGAGGAACGCTGAGCCGCCGGCGCCGCCGAACCACACGCCAGCGAAGCACGCGATTTCCGCGAGTTCTTCCGGCGACACGAAGGGCGAGGCAAACTCCGCCACCTTCATGTTGATTTCGTCCGCGATGACCGACAGCACCGAGTTCGATCCGCCGGCGCCGTTGGAAATGTCGATGCCGAAGCAATAGCTCAAGTCTTGCGGCGGCCGACCATTGACCAGCGGAATCCAGAGCTTCCACGCCGGCCGCTCGCCACCGCGGGCGAACGTGAACGCCTCGGCCAATCCCTTGCCGATGATCGCTCGTTTCCGTTCGTCCCCGGCGTCTTCAACGATCAGGCTGAGGGTGCCGGTGAGGACCGGCGCCTTCTCGTGTGCCCGGCGGTGGCGGTCGATTTCATCGTGGTCGAAGAACATGTCCCCGGCTTGGCCGTGGTCCATGTCCACTTCCTGCGCCATCGCTTTCTTGTCGCGGCGCAGCTTTTCCGCTTCGTACCAGGGCGAGGTCCATTTTGGTTTGCCGGCTTCGTCGAGGACTTGGCGCGCGCCCGCGCCTTTCTCCGGGTGTCGCCACCAAGGCAGCGTGAGAACGCGCGCCCGGCGCTCCTTGAAGATTTTGTGAAACTGCGTGCCCGGCCCCTTCGGCGTCGAGTTGTAGATGCGGCAAGCGGTCGTGTCGGCGGTCGCAGCATCGACTTCGGCGCCATTGAGCACGGCCGCGAATTCGTCTTTCAGAACGGCGGTCTTTCGTCCACCGCGGCCCGCGTCGCCGTTGGTGGATTCGCCTTCAATGGCCGACCCGTTGTCCGGGTTGCCCAGGTGCATGTACTTGTCGTCGAGCGTGTGTTGCGGGAGCAGCCAGCGCGGTTGCCACTTGTTGATGTAGCGGTGCTTCTCGAACAGGCTGTCCATCGACCCCTTCTTGTCCACGTATTCCTCTTTGCGGCTGAGTTCGAGGAACGTGCAGGAGGAGCGGAACTGCCAGTACCAGTGCAGCACCGTGAGGCAGAGCCACGATGCGCCCATGTCGCGGCTCTTGTTAATCAGCACGTCATGGCCGCCGTCGATGGCGTCGATCAACTCGCCAATGAATTCGTCCTGAACGAGCCAGGTGATGAACGGGTGGTGCGCTTCGTGCCCGGTACAGGGAACTTCCTCGCCATTCGACAGAACCTTCTTCTGGCGGAAGGTGAACACGAAGGCGTTGATCCAGAACCACGGCGACGCGGCGCACGCGGCACGGAGTTGGTTCTGAAAATGGTCGGCGAAGGCGGCTTCGTTGAGCAGTTGCCGGCGCCACTTGAGGTTCGCTTCAAGCGTCTTGGGAATCACGATCCCGGTCTTGGGGCAGGTCCAGAAGAGACCGTGCTGGGGCGGCGGGCTTGTGAGCAGGACCGGCGCCGTGTTCGTGAGGTTTTGGATTCGCCGGCTCAGGGGGATCAGCGCTGAGCGGGGAGCTTCCGCTGTCGCCAACGGCGGCGAGCTTTCGTGCGAGGCCGTTGAGATGTTGAACCGTGACATCTTCGATCCGTTCTTCAACGCTGCGATCGCCTTCGTCCTGCTTGACCGCTTGAACCGGCTTGCCTTCCGTGCGGTCGTGAATCAGTTCGATCGCCCACTGCTTTCCCTCTCGCGCCGCCTCGACAACTTTCTCAGCGATGATTTCGGCGTTGGTCTTCCCCGGATCGCCGGTGAGCAGTTCCGCCTCGATTTGGAACTCGATCGGCGCGTTTCGCCCCAGCAGCTCCCGAAGCCACTTCGAGAGCTTCGCGTCGCGGCGTTTCTTGGCGTGGTCGGCACTCATTCCTCACGTCCGAACTTCGTCTCCATGACGTCTTCGCATTGCCCGTTGCTGCGCGGCGCGGTGTCCTGCGGGATCGGCTGCAAGTAGCCGTCTGCTTCCATCCGCCGAAGCATGGCAACCCGATGCGCGGGGCAAAATCGTTCTTTGGGCAAGGCGGCTTTGCAGCACCCGCCATCCCACTGACACGGTTTACTCACGGCAGAACCTCCGTAGCCTTGTCGTAGAGAGCGTCGATTTGCACGGTTGAGAGGGCGGAGTTGATGAAGGCGAATTCGTCGAGCTTGCCGTCAAATCCGGCGTTCTTGCTCTGCGTGTTGCCCAGGCTGAATTCGAGGCCGGTATTGCCGGGAAGCGCGCCGAAGCCGCCGCCGCTGTTGTAGGTCTTGTTCACACCGAAGCGGTGGTGTGTCGCGTCAATCCCGACGATGGATACGAGCGACCACTGGCCCGATGGAGTGGACAGCCCGAAGCCCTGCCCGAGGAACGACGGCGTATCGCTGAGGAAGTAGAAGAGCGCGTACTCTTCGACACCGAAGTTGTAGGCGAGCTTTTTACCGAACGGGCAGTTGATGAAGAACCCGTTGGGCCGCATCCACAGCAGGAACGTGAACGGGTACGTCAGGGTGAACGCGGCGCCGTTGGTGTAACCTCTCCCGCCGTTGCAGTTGATGGCGAGATTCGTGTCATTGTTGATGGCGCCGGTCTGGTCGAGTTGCAGGGCGTCAACCGTTAGCTCGTGGCCGTTGCCCGTCGCGTCAACCAAGGGACCGCTCGCATCGCCGAGCCGGTAATACGCAACCGGATTCAAGGCGAGGATCATGCCGGCGTATCCAGCGGGACCGCCGCGTTTGATGATCGAAGATCGGGAAATGAGCTTGTTCATCGATCAGGCGGTGTAGAGGCGGGCGGTGAAGTTCACATCGACTTGGCCAGCGGCGTCGGTCTTAACCTTCGGAATCAACCCGCGCCGGCAGTAACGCGGCGTGTTGATGAAGCTCATCGCCAGGCCGCCGTTCTTCCCGAAGGCGCCGCCGACCAGCCGCTCGCCCGCAGCCACGCTTCCATCGCCGTTGGCGTCGCTGAAGAGATCCACGCGCATGTCGGCGCCGACGACGATCACGATGTCGGTGATGACAACGCGATGATTCGGTGCGAGTGCGACGGCGTTGCCGTCGCCGTCCGTCAGGTCCACGGCGGCGGCGGTCGTTGCGTTGGCGGAACTGAGCGATCCGAAGACCGATTGCGAGCTTTGCAGGTCCATCGGGAGACAGCGTAGAAAACGCGCCGAAACGCGCTGCAACGCTTCGATCGATGCAGTGCTCGCGCGAGCGCGCGATAGATTTGCGAGCCGTCGTGGGTCGGACCCCGGAGTGCGACGTGAAAGAAGTTCCGGGGATTACAGGTGCTTGGTGATTCCCATTGGGGCAGACCAAGCGCAACGCGGGCTTAATCGGCGGCGTCTGTGCGCGTCCGCAGCCCCCGTCGCGCCTCCAAGTTTTTGCTTGGGGGGTAGGGGGGTCTTTGGTGTCATGGATCAAACCCTTGAAGCAGAACCGGTAGCGCTGTTCCCTGACTTCGCCAAGGTCTATACCCTGCCGCGACTTAACGCGCCTCTGGAACGGTCCCGTGATCGCGGGTAAAACTAACGCCACATCGGGCTTGCCATTCGAGCGGATTCCAGGCGAAACGCGGTGGATTGCCGCCGCTCGTTAGGCTGCGCGCCCTTTCCAGGGGCCGGAACATGAATGTTTTTGAACTGCGCGACAAGCTGGTCAACGACTACTCAGGGTACGTCCGCAGTTTCATCCAAATCCGCGATCCAGACATTCGCGCCCTTGTCGAAGGCGAGCTTGACCGTGGCCTGCTCTGGCCCGATCCGCTCATCCAATTGAATCCCGCGTTTGAACCCGGAGAGTCTGTCGAAGAATTGGTGGAGGCCGGAGTCCTGCACGCGAAGTGCAGGGAGGTATTCCGACTCAAGAAGAGGGAAACGGGCGGGGCCGGCATCGAATTTCGCCTGCATCGGCACCAAGCCGAGGCGGTCCGGGTCGCACGGGGCGGAGAGAATTACGTCCTGACAACAGGCACGGGGTCAGGGAAGAGCCTCTCGTACATCATCCCAATTGTTGACCATGTGCTTCGCAACGGAAGTGGGCGCGGTATCCAAGCAATCGTCGTCTACCCGATGAATGCGTTGGCAAACAGTCAATATGGCGAGTTAAGTAAGTTCTTGCAGGACGGCTATCCCGATGGCCGGGGGCCAGTCAAGTTCGAGCGCTATACTGGGCAGGAGACTGAAGAACAGCGAAACCGAATCATCGAGCAGCCGCCGGACATTCTGCTGACCAACTTCATGATGCTCGAATTGATCCTGACGCGGGTGAAGGAGCAGGCACTGATTCGCGCGGCGCAGGGCCTTCGGTTTCTCGTCCTTGATGAGCTTCACACTTATCGCGGGCGCCAGGGTGCGGACGTGGCCATGCTCGTTCGGCGCGTGCGTGAGTTCATGCGGGCCGACCAGATGCAGTGCGTGGGAACGTCGGCGACGCTTGCCGCTCCGGGTACACTGCAACAGCAGCAAGCCGAAGTCGCACGAGTCGCTTCGAGTCTCTTCGGTGGCGCAGTGCGCCCTGAGAACATCATTGGAGAAACGTTATCGCGCGCATCTCCTGTCGCTGACGCGAACAGTTCCAGCTTTCTCAACACGTTGGCCGCCGCCATTGCGCTCCCGGATTGCACGCCCCCAGGCGAGCCAGAAGTATTCTTGCATCATCCCCTGTCAATTTGGATCGAGAGCACGTTCGGCGTCGTCCACGAGCCAACGACACACCGATTGATTCGCGCCGTTCCCCGGCCGCTGAGCGGCCCAGATGGCGCCGCACGGCTACTCTCCCGAGCAACAGGTGTTGAGGAGGACATCTGTGCTAACCGCATCCGCCAATGGCTACTAGCGGGCTTTTCCGTGAAGACGGATGACGGAAAGCCGGTGTTCGCATTTCGTGTTCATCAGTTCATCGGGCGCGGCGACACCGTTTACGCATCCTTCGAGCCGGAGCGGCAGCGATTTGTTACCGTTAAAGGGCAACAGTTCGTACCTGCTGATCGTTCCCGCGTACTTCTCCCGTTGGTGTTCTGCCGCCAGTGTGGTCAGGAATATTACTGCGTTTGGCGAGGGCAGGAGGACAACGGAGATTTATTTTTTACGCCGCGGCGGTTGGAAGAACGGCGGCCCGCAAGCGAAACGTTAGAGCCTGGCTTCCTCTATCTTAGCTCGCAGTCACCGTGGCCAACTGACCGAGATGAGATTGAGGCGCGCGTGCCGTCGGACTGGCTTGAGGAGCATCGAGGTAAGTTGCGCCTCAAGCCGAGCCAAGAAAAGTATCTGCCACAGCCGGTTAGGATCGGGAAAGACGGCAAAGAGGCACCCGGAGGAATCGACTGCGTATTTGTCCCGGCGCCCTTCCGCCTCTGTTTACAGCCAGAATGCGGTGTCGCATACAGTGCGCGCCGAGATTCGGACGTGGGCAAGCTCGGTTCTTTGGGCACGGGCGGGCGCAGCACGGCGACGACGATTCTGTCCATCTCTGCCATCAGAGGAATGAAGGGAACAGCGGGACTTTCGCCCAAGCTGCTAAGCTTCACGGACAACCGACAAGACGCTTCTTTGCAGGCGGGACACCTCAACGATTTCGTGGAAGTCACTGTGCTGCGCGGCGCGCTGTACAAGGCAGTGGTGAGCAGCGGGAAGGCGGGGCTGCGGCAGGAGGAGTTGCCGCAGAAGGTCTTTGAAGCCCTAGCGCTTCCGTTCGAGTCATACGCGAGCAACGATCAAGCGCGATTCCAAGCCGAAATCGAGACGCGTCGCGCGATGTGTGACGTCCTCGCATACCGACTGTACCTTGACCTTCAGCGCGGGTGGCGCCTTACCTCGCCAAATCTCGAACAGTGTGGCCTGCTGGTCATCGACTACGAATCGCTCGCAGAAGTCTGCAAGGCCGAGGACGTTTGGACGCAATCCCACGCAGCGTTGGTATCGGCGACACCGCAGACGAGGGAGAAGGTATCGCGGGCGCTACTTGATTATATGCGCCGTGAGCTTGCCATTAAAGTTGAGTGTTTGGATGAGAATGGGCAAATCCGCATCCGCGAGCGCAGCCGCCAGCGGCTCGCGGGCCGCTGGGCGATCGATGAAGATGAACAGCTTGAGAATGCTCGCCTTCTGCTGCCACGATCGCGCCGGATCAATGATGATCGGGCGTTTACCTACGTTTCCCCTTACGGCGATTTCGGTCGGTTCTTGAGGCGGCACAATACGTTTGACGGTGGCAAACTGTCGCTCGTCGAGACACAACAGATCATCAACGACCTGCTGAACGCCCTTCGCATCGGCGGCATAGTTGAACGGGTGCGCGAGCCGCGCGATGCGGACGAGGTTCCCGCATACCAACTCCAAGCCGGCTGCATGATCTGGAAGGAAGGTGACGGCAAGGCGCCGCCGCTCGATCCGCTCCGAGTCGCTGATCCCTCAGCCGGTGGCGGGCAGACGAACAGCTTCTTTATTGACTTCTATCGGCAAGTCGCTCAGCACATTCGTTCCATTGAAGCAAGAGAGCACACCGCACAAGTTCCAAGCGAAGAGCGGCTTGATCGAGAAGACAGGTTCCGCGATGGCCGACTGCCGATCCTGTTCTGCTCCCCCACGATGGAACTCGGCGTGGACATCGCGGAGTTGAACACGGTTAACATGCGCAATGTTCCGCCTACGCCCGCCAACTATGCGCAGCGAAGTGGTCGGGCTGGACGCAGTGGTCAGCCGGCGCTGGTCTTCACCTACTGCACGACGGGTAGTCCGCACGATCAGTATTTTTATCAGCAGCCGGAACGGATGGTCGCGGGAAGCGTTGTTCCGCCGCGCTTGGACTTAACAAACGAAGACTTGATTCGCGCGCATGTCCACGCGATTTGGCTGTCGGAAGCCAGCCTGAGCCTCGGCAGCTCGCTGCAAGAACTAATCGATTGCGCCGGTGAACCGCCGAGCCTCACGCTGAAGGAGAGCATTGTTGCTGCCTTGCAAGACACAGGAGTCAGGGCCAAGGCAGCGCTCCGGGCGCGCCATGTCTTGTCCGCAATAGAAGCTGATTTGCTCACGACGGACTGGTACACGGATGACTGGCTAGCGAAGGCGCTGGATACCGTACCACAGCGCTTTGAACAAGCATGTGAGCGATGGCGCACACTCTACGAGGCGGCATTCCAGCAATCGGTGATTCAAGGCCGTATAGCGCGCGATCCAACGCGCCAGGCGGAGCGAGCGCGCGCCACGCAAATCCGAAACGAAGCCGAAATCCAATTGCGGCTGCTAACGAACGAGCGATCGGGAACGCGCGGCGAGTCATTTTCTGACTTCTACAGCTACCGCTATTTCGCCAGCGAAGGTTTCTTGCCCGGTTACAATTTTCCCCGACTGCCGCTCTCAGCGTTTATTCCCGGCCGACGGACGACCAAAGGTGACGAGGATTTCCTCTCCAGGCCCCGCTTTCTCGCGATTTCTGAGTTCGGCCCGCGCGCTTTTGTTTATCACGAGGGATCGCGCTACATTATAGAGAAGGCGATTATCCCTGCCGGGTCGCGCTCCGCGACGGACCAGTCGCTCGTTACGTCGTCGATCAAGTCCTGTCAATCATGCGGATATGTTCACCCAATTCTCGAAGGCCCCGGCCCAGACCTCTGCCACAACTGCGGCGCTCGTCTTGACATTGCGATGCGCTCGTTGTTCCGCCTACAGAATGTCTCGACGCGAAGGCGGGACAGAATCAACTGCGATGAAGAGGAGCGGACACGGCTCGGCTACGAAATCAGGACTGGCTTTCGCTTCGCCGAGCGAGAGGGCCGCATTTCCTGCGCCACGGCGAAGGTGAGCAACGGAGATCGCGATGTCGCAAAGCTCAGATACGGACACACGGCGACGATTTGGCGGATCAATGCAGGCGAAAACCGGCGCGCAAATCGTGACCAACTTGGATTCGTGCTTGACATCGAGCGAGGCACATGGGCTTCGGACGCGCAGGACAACGGTGCTCCACAACCCGATGGCCTCGGTCCCCGTACTCAGCGTGTTGTCCCGTATGTTGAAGACCGACGGAACTGTTTGACCATCACTCCCGCGGCCCAGCTATCCGATGCGGCGATGGCGTCCCTGCAAGCGGCGATCAAGAGCGCGGTGCAGATCGAATACCAGTTGGAGGATAGCGAATTATCTGCTGAGCCGCTGCCGAATCGGGACCAACGCAAATCTATCTTGCTCTACGAGGCATCGGAGGGAGGCGCGGGAGTTCTGCGCCAACTCGTGGAAGACCCGAATGCAATCTCCGCCGTCGCGCGTCAGGCACTAACCCTGTGTCACTTCGATCCGGCGACGGGTAAGGACTTGGAGAAGGGGCCGCGAGCGAAGGAGACCTGCACTGCCGCGTGTTACGACTGCTTAATGAGTTATGGCAACCAGATGGATCATCGTCTGCTTGACCGTCATTCCATCAAGGACTTATTGCTCGACATGGCGCTCGCAACCGTTGAAACTTCGCCTACTGACGCCTCGCGCGAAGAGCACATGAACCGGCTAATGCGCCTCACATCGTCGGAGTTGGAGAGGTGCTGGCTTCGATTCATCGACAGCAATCGGTTTGCTTTGCCTTCATCGGCGCAGGTGTTGATTGAGACCTGTGGCACGCGGCCCGACTTCGCCTACAAAGAGGCGATGGCGATCATCTATGTAGACGGTCCGCCACACGAGTTCGCTGACCGTCAGCAGCGCGACGCGGCGCAGGCATCGAGCCTTGAGGATGAGGGCTATCAAGTTATTCGGTTCAAGGGGACAGACGACTGGCATCAGATTGCCGCCCGCCATCCCGACGTGTTCGGGAGGCCGGCATGAGTTTTTCGCCTGGTTCACTTGTATCAGCGCGCGGCCGCGAATGGGTTGTTCTTCCCGAATCCAACGATCACTTGGTTCTGCTGCGCCCGCTGAGCGGCACGGAAGATGAAGTCACCGGCATCCACACCAGCCTTGAGGCGATTACACCTGCCGTCTTTGGCCCACCCGACCCAACGAAGATTGGCGACTATCGATCCTGCCGGCTGCTGCGAGATGCGCTGCGGCTAGGTTTCCGATCGAGCGCGGGGCCGTTCCGCTCCTTCGCCAAGATCGCGGTTGAGCCGCGACCATACCAACTGGTGCCATTGCTGGTGGCGCTGAAACTCAATCCTGTTCGATTGCTGATCGCCGATGATGTGGGCATTGGCAAGACGGTCGAAGCGTGTTTGGTCATGCGTGAACTGCTAGATCGCGGTGAAGTTCACCGGGTAGCGATTCTCTGCCCTCCTCATTTAGCTGAGCAATGGCAGAGAGAGTTGAAGGAGAAATTCTACATCGACGCAGAATTGGTGTTGTCTAGCACGGCCTCCCGGCTTGAGCGCTCTTGTCTCGCAGGGCAATCCATTTTCGAGGCATACCCGTTCACCGTGGTTTCGGCTGATTTCATCAAATCCGACAGCCGGCGGGACGAATTCATCCGCACCTGTCCCGAGCTGGTCATCGTTGATGAAGCCCATACCTGTGCGTTTGCTTCCGGCGGTCGGGGCGGGCGCCACCAGCGGTATCAACTCGTGAAGGCGCTTTCTGCGGTTGCGAATCGACACCTAATCCTGGTTACGGCCACGCCGCATAGCGGCAACGAAGAGGCGTTCCGTTCCCTGCTGCTGTTCCTAGACCGCCAATTTGCCGATTTGCCAGAAGATTTAGCGGGTCGCGAGAACGAGCAACACCGCCGCCGTCTCGCGCAGCACCTAGTCCAGCGCCGGCGCGGCGACATCCGCCATTACATGCAGGCGGACACTCCGTTTCCCGAACGCGAGGAACGCGAGGATACTTACAAGCTGTCGCCCGATTACAAGAAACTATTTGCGAAGGTGTTGAACTACGCCCGCGAGAGCGTCCTCGATGCGGATGGTGGCCGTCAGCGGCAGCGAGTGCGATGGTGGTCGGCGCTGGCGCTGCTTCGGGCGCTGGCGTCTAGTCCCGCCGCCGCCGGCGCTACGCTCAGAAGTCGCGCTGCCACTGTCGATGCGGAATCAGCCGAAGAGGCCGACGAAATTGGCCAGCGCACCGTGTTAGACATGGTGAATGATGAAGCCGCTGAAGGCATCGACGTAACTCCTGGCGCCGACACAGGCGAGGAGGAATCTACTCAGAAGTCTCAGCGCCGACGGCTGCTGGACATGGCGCGGGAAGCGGATGCGCTGTGCGGCAAGGGCGATGAAAAGCTCCAGAAAGCGGTGAAGCTGGTCAAGGAATTTCTTCGCGACGGCTTTCAGCCCATCGTCTTCTGCAGATTCATTGATACCGCCATTTATTTGGCAGAGGAGCTTCGCGCTCAGCTCGGTAAGAGCATCGAAATTGAGGCGGTAACAGGACTGTTGCCGCCCGTGGAGCGCGAGAGTCGTGTCAATCGCTTGGCCAGCTTTGAGAAGCGGGTCTTGGTTTGCACCGACTGCCTCAGCGAAGGTATCAATCTGCAAGATCAATTCAGCGCCGTTCTCCACTACGACTTGAGTTGGAATCCGACGCGCCATGAGCAGCGCGAGGGTCGGGTAGACCGCTATGGCCAACCGGAGGATAAGGTCCGCGTCCTGACGTACTACGGCATTGATAACCAGATCGACGGCATCGTGCTTGACGTGCTGATTCGGAAGCACAAGAACATTCGTACGTCGTTGGGGATTTCAGTGCCGGTCCCAATCGACACGGAAAAAGTTGTGGAGGCCATCTTCGAGGGGTTGCTGCTCAGGGGCCGTTCCGGGCAGGACGCTCAGCAGATGCCGCTATTCGATGAGGACGTTCTTGAGCCTATGAAGAAGCAGGTTCATCGCGAGTGGGAAAGTGTGGCCGACCGCGAGAAGCGATCGCTGACCATGTTTGCGCAGCAGACGATCAAAGTAGAAGAGGTATCGCGCGAACTGGCCGAGGTCCGCGCTGCCATCGGTTCTGGCGTGGATGTGGCCAGCTTTACACGCGATGCGATGAAGGTCCATGGCGCCGCCGTCACGGAGCGGCCGAATGGCACAATGCGCATCGAACTGGCCGATCTCCCGCAGGGATTGCGCGAATCCCTCGACATTTCCGCCAGTTCCTCGTCAATCGAAGCGCGCTTTCAGCTTCCCATCCCGGATGGTGTCACGCACCTTACCCGCACCCATCCAATCGTCGAAAAGCTCGCCGCTCACATTTTGGACAACGCTTTGGACCCTCTCGGCCAAGCCAAGGCGTGTAGATGCGGTGTGATCCGTAGCTCGGCCGTGCAAAGGCGGACGACGATTTTGTTGCTGCGGCTGCGATACCAGATCAACAGTGCTGGCGCCGGCGAAGACACCCCGCTGTTGGCTGAAGACGCGCAGGTCGTCGCATTCGCTGGTCCGCCGGATGCGCCGGAGTGGCTGCCGCAGGATGCAGCCGAGCACCTTCTGGCCGTCGAGCCCAACGCCAATACCAGCGCCGCGCAAGCCGCCGACGTGATCGGCAAGGTGCTCGCGAACCTCGATCATCTTCGGTCTTGGCTCAACGGGTTTGCTCAGGATCGCGGACGACAGATTCTCACTGCGCACGAGCGCGTGCGAGAGGCGGCGCGAATGCGAGGCACGGCGCACATCGAAGCCAAGTTGCCTGCCGACGTGCTTGGTGTTTTCGTGTATTTGCCCGTTCCGAGGTCGTAAGTGGGCTGTCGTAGGGAAGGAATGCGCGTTCGATGCAGATCAAGCGACAAGACCTGTTTACCACTATCCGAACGGAAGGCGCCATCCTTCCGCCCGATTTACTTCAGCGCGTCGCCAGCGAAGATACCCAAATCGGGGGACTCACCGCCCGCGACTATCACCTCTCCGGCGAAAAGCTGAATGAGGCCATCAATCGCTCATGGAACAAGCTGACCGGTGCGTGGACTGCGTTCCGATCTGCGTCTGAGAAGCTGGCCCAAACCGATGCGGGTACTTCCATCACGCGCGAGCGCTGGCTGCTGCCACTGTTTCAAGAGTTGGGCTACGGCCGGCTTCCAACAGCGAAAGCAGTAGAAGTCGAAGGCAAAACATATTCTGTGTCGCATCGCTGGCAGGATACGCCGATTCATCTGGTTGGCTTTCGCGCTGACCTTGATCGCCGTACAGCCGGCGTGGCCGGCGCCGCCCGCACGAGTCCGCACAGTCTGCTTCAAGAATTCCTCAACCGCACCGATGACCTTTGGGGCTTCGTCTCCAATGGGCTGCGCTTGCGCGTTCTCCGCGACAACAAGAGTCTCACCCGTCAGTCCTTCGTCGAGTTCGAGCTTGAAGCGATGATGGATGGGCAGGTTTACCCTGACTTCAAATTGTTGTGGCTAATCTGCCATCAGTCGCGTGTTGAAATCCCGCCTGACGCGCAACGAGAAGATTGTTGGTTGGAGAAGTGGTCGCAGACGGCGATCAAGCAGGGAACGCGGGCGCTCGATCAACTGCGGCGCGGCGTCGAGCAGGCTATCACCGCGCTCGGCCGAGGCTTCCTCGCACATCCCGCGAATGCAGCGCTGCGCCAGAAGCTGAGCACCGGCACGCTGGCGGCGCAGGATTATTACCGTCAACTCTTGCGCATCATCTACCGGCTGATGTTCCTATTCGTCGCCGAAGATCGGGGGCTGCTGTTTCCGCCCAACAGTGATACCGCCTCGCGTGATACCTATACGCGGTTCTACTCAACACAGCGGTTACGCGCGCTGGCGGGGAAGATGCGCGGCACACCGCACGCCGATCTGTACGCTGGCTTGCGGCTGATCTTCTCCAAGCTTGATCGCACTGGCTCGCCCGAACTGGCCTTGCCGGCGCTCGGCAGCTTTCTGTGGTCCGAAGCCGCCATTGCCGATCTGCGGGATTGCGAGATGTCCAACCGGGATCTGCTCACAGCTATCAATGAGCTTGCTTATACCCAAGATGGCAGCGCCCGCCGGCCGGTTGATTATCGCAATCTCGGCCCGGAAGAACTCGGCGGCATTTATGAATCGCTGTTGGAACTTCATCCACGCCTCAACACCGGGGCTGGCCTTTTCGAGCTAAGCACTGCCGCCGGCCATGAGCGCAAGACGACGAGCAGCTACTACACGCCCACGAGCCTCGTGAATTGCCTGCTGGACTCGGCACTCGATCCAATTCTCGATGATGCCGCCAAAAAGCCCAACCCATCGCACGCGATCCTCGATGTGAAGGTCTGCGATCCCGCGTGCGGTAGCGGCCATTTTCTCATCGCCGCCGCGCACCGCATCGCCAAGCGCCTCGCCGCCGCGAAGACCGGCGACGAAGAACCTGCCCCGGAAGTCTATCGGCATGCACTGCGCGATGTGATCGGCCACTGCATCTACGGCGTTGACATGAACTCAATGGCCGTCGAGTTGTGCAAATTCTCGTTGTGGATGGAAGCACTGGAACCCGGACAGCCGCTCAACTTCCTCGACCACCACATCCAATGTGGTAATAGCCTATTGGGAACGACTCCTGCGCTGCTTGAGAAGGGCATCCCTGACGAGGCGTTCGAGGCGATTGAGGGCGATGAGAAGCCGGTTTGCAAGGAGCTGAGAAAGGACAATCGCGACGACCATCGGAAGCAACTCCGTCTTGTATTCTCCGGCGAACATCCGTTGGACCGCCTCGGCAATCTTCCCGCCGCGTACGCGCAACTCGAAGACCTCCCGCAGACCGACATCGACGCGGTTCACAAGGTCGAGGAATTATATGACGAGTTGGTGCGCGGCACGGCGTATCGCTTCGGTCGGCTGTGGGCGGACCTGTGGTGCGCCGCCTTTGTCATACCCAAGACCATTGCTCATCAGCGCGACGGGCTGGTCATCACCGAATCCATATTCCGGCGCATCGAGAAGAGGCCGCACGACATTCCTCCGGCTCTGGAAGCGGAAGTGCAGCGGTTATCTTCCCACTACCAGTTCTTTCATTGGCATCTTGCGTTTCCGCGTGTGTTCCGACTGCCAAAGGACGGCGAGTCGCCGGAGAATGCGCGCACTGGGTGGAGCGGCGGCTTCAGTTTGATGCTTGGTAATCCCCCTTGGGACACGCTTAGTCCCGACCAGCGCGAATTTTTCGGCCAGTTCACGCCAGGTCTTCGATCGATGTCGCCCACCGAGCAAACGGCGGCCATCGACGCTCTACTTGCGAGCGACAACCTCAAAGACCTTTGGAAAAACCACCAACGCTATCTGTTCGCGCTGGTGCATTTTTTCAAGAAGTCGGGCCGCTTCACGCTGTATGCGGCGGGCAATCTCGGTAAGGGGGACTTCAATATCTACCGAATGTTTGTTGAAACCGCGCTCGATACGACGGCTGTTAACGGCTTCGCGGCGCAGATCGTTCCTGCAAACTTGTACGGAGGCGCGAATGCCTCCGCGATCCGAAAGTACCTGTTCGATCACAATCGGCTCAGTCGGCTGCTTGGACTTGAGAATAAGAACCAAGCATTCTTCCCCGGCGTGCATCCCCAGACATGGTTTTGCGTTTATGCCGCGCAGCGCGGCGGTGCTACAGATACCGTCAATGTCTGTTTCGGCATAGATGATCCACGAATGCTCGCAGCATTACCTTCGCTGATGTTTCCACTGCGAGCCGACGAGATTCGGTCGAGAGACCCTCAAACGTATGCCGTGCCTGACTTGCGAAGCCAAGCCGACAGTGATGCTATCGGCGCCATTTCGGCGGCGTGGCCATCGTTCGGTGACGCCAGTGCCGGCCAGCCTCATCGACATTGTTCAGCCGAAATCCATATGGGGAGCAACCGTGGTCTATTCACGGAGGAACCGAGCGGACTTCCGGTTTACGAAGGTCGAATGCTCGATCGATATGACCATCGAGCCAAGGCATACCTGTCTGGCAGAGGAAACAGTGCGAAGTGGAGGGAACTACCCTTTGGTTCACGAGACAAGGCGATTGTTCCACAATGGCGAATGCTACGACAGAATATTCCAGGCAAACTTGGCGACAGACCCAATAGATACCGGATCGGGTTTGGCGACGTTGCCAATCCGCGCAACGAGCGATCCTTCGTCGCTACGTTGATTCCACGCGCTACTGTTTGTGGGCACACTGTTCCGACCATCGTTTTTGAACGTGAATATGAGTGGGCTTACCTGACGTGGCTTGCAGTAGCGAATTCTTTCGTGATGGATTCGCTTGCCCGCCGAAAGCTCAGTTCCCCACACATGACCTTCACCTTGCTAGACAGCCTCCCGTTTCCGCGCTTGCCTTTAGAGGACGAGCGTGTGCAATACCTCGCGCCGCGTGTGCTGCGACTCGTCTGTACCGCTCCCGAAATGACGGATTACTGGAATGCGATGAGCGCGTATGGTTGGTGCTCGCCGGTCGCATCTGGCGAGACGCCACCCGGATACGTCACGCCCGAGCAGCGAGATCAAGCGTTAGCCGAGGTTGACGCCTTCGTCGCAGCGAAGATGTTCGGAGTCTCCGCGCAGCAGCTCGGTGAAATCCTCGATTCATTTCTCGTCTTGGCCAAACGCGAAAAAGAATTGCACGGGACGTTTCGCACAAAGGACTTGATCCTGAATGCGTATGGCGCAGTCGATCACGCCAAGATCGTTCAGGCAAAGCCAGCAACTCTTGCTCCGGCAGAGGAAACCGAGCAGACATTCCCGGCCAACCCGCGCGACAAACAGCTATGCGCAGTGTTCTTGGATTTGGTCAAAGCGATGCCCGGCGCGTCGCTTGGTGCTTGCCTCGATGGAATGATCCTCGCGGCACGCCCGGACCTCTGCGAGAAGGCGCTGTTTGACAACGACCGCAAGCGCTACCAGCAGTTGGTGAAGCAGCAACGCCTTGAGCTTTTTGATCCAGCCGCGTCATCACTGCCTTGGGCCGACATCCGGCAGGCTCTGGTGGGCATCAAGGCTGTGGCGATCGACAAGCAGGCGAACACGGTGAGTGTGGGGGTACAATGGAAACAAGCGCGCGATAGCCTCGGTGCATTGCCGGATCAACTGGTTTCCTTCATCGCGAAGGCCACTAAGAACATTACCGACAACGCCAGCGAACTCACGTCGGCGGGCACCGACGTAACAGCGCTGAAGCAATCTATTCAGAAGGAGCGGACAACAATGGCCGCTTGATGAGGTTTAGCATGGCAGATGGAGCAGTCACGGTCAGGCGATTGAATCTACACCCAAAGCGGAAGTACCCGCTGGTGTGGGTCGGCCGGATTGTCATCTTCGAGAATTACAATCCTCTCAAGCTGCTCCGCGACGTGCCATTGCACCGGGGCCTGAACATTGTGTGGGGCAAGGAGGCGACCGGCGGCAGCGGCGATGCAGAAGTTGACGGTCACGGCGTCGGCAAGACAACCTTCTGCCGTCTCATCCGTTATTGTCTTGGCGAGAAGCATTTTGGACGTGCCCGCGCCCGCGAGCGCATTCGCGCCGCGTTCCCAGGCGGGTATGTTGGCGCCGACGTGTACGTGGATGGCCAACGCTGGGCCGTCGCGCGTCCTATCGGCAATTCCAGACTGTCCTATGCGCGGAAAGATTCAACGATTGAGGATTTGCTAGCATCGAGGCCAGGTTCGGAAACGTACCACGAATTCCGACAACACCTCGAAGAGCGGACACTGCGCGACCTTCTCGTTGGCGCCACCATTGGGGCCAACGAGCCGATCAAATGGGATCACATGCTGGCCTGGTGCTCGCGCGATCAGGAGTGCCGTTTCCAAAGCTTGTGGGACTGGCGATCACCGCGAAGCGATTCAGAAACACCACAGTTCCAGAAACCGAAGCTCGATGGCACGCTCATGTTGCGAGCCGTGCTGGGGCTGCTTCGCGACGAAGAAGTGAAGCTCGAAGAAGAGTTGGTTGGTGAGGACCGGAAGATTGAGAAACTGAACGTCGAAGTTGTCGAGCGGAAGCGAGAGCCTGAGTATTGGTCCAAGCATTATCGAAAGCGGTTGGCGACCGCTTATGGCATTATTGGCGCCGAGACGATTGCCGTGCAGTCAACGGAACTATTCGGAATGCCGGCACTCGTGAACGTGAAGCGTAACCAACTCGCCGCGGACGCCGACGCGCAAGCTGTCCGCCTGAAGGGGATCGATCGGGAACTTCTGACCCTCGCTGCACAGCTTGGTGAAATCGAGCAGTTCGTTGACATCGACACCGCCACGGGCGGGGTAAAGGCAGAAGGCGCAGACGTGATTGCAGCGGAATCTGAGGAGCGCCAACGCGAATTGGAAGAATTGCGCAAGATCGCGCCGGTGAAATGGTGCAAGTACGGTCAAACCAGCTTGGACGACTGCTTCTATGTCCAGGCTCGGCTCGCGGAATCGACCCAGGCTGCGACGGCGCCCTCGCAACTGCGTGTATTAGCGGCGAACGACCAAGTTGCTGCCGCCGCCAACGAGCGGCTGGCTGGTTGGACCCGAATGGTGGAGAGCATCAAGAGCAAGCGGGAGCAGTTACTGAGCGACAGGCGGCAGGCGGAGGAAAAACGATATGCGCTGCTGTCGCAAGCCAGAGACCTCGACGCCAGCTTCACCAGCTTGCAGGCATGGGATTCGTATTTCACGAACCAATCTCCCGACCCGAAGCTGATAAGCCTGAATGAAGATCTTGCGGTTGCAGAGAAGCGGCGCACGGAGTTGAAGAATAAGCTCGTTTCGCTTTTGGAGTCGCACAGCGCCCAGCGAAGCGAATTGACCAGGGTTTACGACGGCGCCGTCAGCAGCGTTCTGTCAAATACATACCACGGTCGGATCGATTTGAGCGACGACGAACTGCTGTACGCACTCGCGAAGGTCGGCGATCTTGGCGGCGAAGCGTTGGAAACCTTGGCCATTCTTCTCGCGGATGCGTCAGCGATGTTGCTTGCGATGGAAGACAAGTGTCTTCACCCCGGCATCCTGCTACACGACAGCCCGCGCGAAGCTGATTTGGGCGCGCGAATCTATCGCAGCCTTTTGAGCTTTTTCAAGGAACTTCACGACGCGCTGGGTGGCGACGAGAATGCGCCGTTTCAATACATCGTGACCACCACGACGCCTCCTCCCGAACACGTCCAGACCGGACGTACCGTTATCTTGCCGCTCAGCGGCGCTTCACCGGAGAATCTCCTGTTTGGGCGAGAACTCACGCCACAATCTCAGGCTGCCGGCGGAACGGGCGACCCCTCTCTGTATTCGTCTGACTGACTTTCCCCCCGATATTGCGTGCGTCCGGCGCCGCTCAGTTCGCTCATTTTGATGCGCTGTTGACGAGATAAAAATCCGTCACTACGCTTTCCCGCCCGATGTTTCGTTCGTGCAAAAAGTCAATGGAGAAAAAGCGAGAACAAGGATGTACCGAGTTGTTGTTCATGTTGCCGCACGTGAAGTGCCGGAGACGTTTGAGTTTCTTGAAGATACCCAGGATGACGCCCACCACTTCGTTGAGGAAGTGACGCGGGAAGGATTCTGGATCGACACACCGCTATCCGACACGCTGTTCCCAACATCAGCGATCGAGTTGGTAGAAGTGCTGCCGGATCACGATGCCACCGTAGTCACGGATGATCCCGTTCAGCTACGTGCGTGTGGCTGATCCGGGCATGACTTCGACAAGCCTAATGCGCGACGGCGGCATGAAGGTTGGACGCCGGTAATCCTCGACCCAGAACCCGGTCTTGGTTACTTCCTCGGCGTAGCGCCGCGCCTCGTCTTTCGTTCGTTTGGTGAACTCATGGGTCAAAGGCTTGCCGCGCGCACTCACATGGACAATCACCCGGTACATGGCGCATCTCCTAAACAACGGATTAGCGCTGAGGCGGTGACACGCAGGGATGCAAGCGATGCAGAACCGAGTGCCCCCGGTTGCTAATCTTGTGGGAAGTTTCCAATAAAAACCTCGTGGTTGTCGGACGGTCGAAATCGAAAGTCACTCTGCGCGACATACGAGACTCCGGCGACCACCGCAGCTCGACAGGGTACTACGCCCCCCGGCCGGCCGCCACGCGCCTGCCCCGCACGCTCACCTAACAGCGGTCCCGCGCGGCCGATGCTACCCTAACAAGGGTCGGTTAAGGGTCGTGTCCCGCCCACACTCACCGTAAGTTCTTCCCTGTTCAGGATTTTCGGGAGAGCGGTACAGGATTCCATGTCCGGTGTCGCCTGCTGAATGGCTGGTGAAGCACGCGCCGGCAACCGCTCCGCCGGCTTCGCCTGGCTGTCCGACACTCGACGGCCGCCGGCTCGATCCTTCTCGCCTTTGACGTGCTCGCCGGCTCGATCACTCGCGCCGCAATACCACCCAGCTTTATCGGCCTGTCCATCGGCGCCCGCACGGTGGATGCACCTACACCCGTCCCATCTTGCCCAACCAGTACGGGCCGGAACGTCATGCACTATTTGGCGTTAGTTCAGTTGTCGAACACAAAATCTGAACAGAAATTCTTTGCACTGTTCCCGCCAGCTCTCTATGTCTTCCGTCGTGTTCAAAATCTGTGTTCAACAACCAAACCGAGACGTAATCGCCGGCCGCTGGAACGGAGGGCGAATCCTGTGGCTGACGTTCTTTGTCTATCTCGCCCTGTGCTGATGGAGGTTCGGAAATGTCCCCGGAGTTCATGCAGCGCATCGAGCGGATCAACCGGCTTCGCCGGCAGTGGGATACCGCTTGGCGCGCGTACTCGTCTTTCTTCAAGAGCGCCAACAGGTTCGACGGCTTGCCCGATGGCGCGGTCTTCGTCGTTCACTCCCAGGGTAATCCGTTCGTCCCGCTGATGGACGCGGCCTACCAACTCGCCCAGCGCTTGCAGGCGCGGATTGCCGAGGTCTACACCGCGCATCATCGCGCCATGATCGGGAGGGCTTGAACGTGTCCGGCAACCGCGACTTGTTCGGGCGCGAGATCGGGCCGGCGCGAAGGGGCTTGCTCTTCGAGGCACCGCCCGCGCCGCCACCCGCGCCAGTCGCCGCCGAGACTGAGGCGCCCGCACCCGCGCCAGAACCCGAACAAGCGCCGGCGCCGAAGCGCAGACCCTGGCCACCGCCCTGGCA
>CADDYU010000037.1 GCA_902810705.1 Methylococcaceae bacterium | reverse complement strand
CTAGAGAGCAATGGCGTCCGGCGCCTCGAAGCGCGGACGCCGGGCATTTGGGAGAGGGGGCCGGCGCGGTCCCATGAAAAACGCCGGCGCGTGGTTCGAAAGCGGCTTTCGATGGGAGCCGCAAGCAAAATCTTCTAGGACTCAGACGAACTTGAATCCCTTCTTCGCCGCGATCCGCATCCTTAGCGCGTTCAGCTTGATGAAGCCTTCCGCGTCCTTCTGGTTGTAGGCGCCCTGATCGTCCTCGAAAGTGGCGATGCTCATGTCGAACAGGCTGTTCGTTTCCGACCTGCGGCCGACTACCGTGACATTGCCCTTGTACAGCTTCACCCGGACCTCGCCGTTCACGTTCGCCTGGGAGGCGTCGATCGTTTGTTGCAACAGCAGCCGCTCCGGGCTCCACCAGTAGCCGTTGTAGGTCAGGCTGGCGTAGCGGGGCATCAGCTCGTCCTTGAGGTGGGCCACCTCGCGGTCCAGGGTGAGGGATTCGATGGCACGGTGGGCCTTGAGCATGATGGTGCCGCCGGGGGTTTCGTAGGCGCCGCGGGATTTCATGCCCACGTAGCGGTTTTCCACGATGTCGAGCCGGCCGACGCCGTTGGCGCCACCCAGTCGGTTGAGCTTCGCCAGCACCTTGGCCGGGCTCAGCCGTTCGCCGTCGATGGCGACGATATCGCCCTTCTCATAGGTCAGCACGAGGTAGGTGGGCTGGTCGGGCGCCTTTTCCGGGGATACCGTCCAGCGCCACATGTCCTCTTCCGGTTCGGCCCACGGATCTTCGAGGAGACCGCCTTCGTAGGAGATATGCAGCAGGTTGGCGTCCATGGAATAGGGGGAAGCCTTGCCGCGCTTCATCTCAATGGGAATGTTGTGCTTTTCGGCGTAGGCCAGCAGGGTTTCCCGCGAGCTGAGGTTCCATTCCCGCCAGGGGGCGATGATCTTGATGTCGGGCTTGAGGGCATAGGCGCCCAGCTCGAAGCGTACCTGGTCGTTGCCCTTGCCGGTGGCGCCGTGGCAGATGGCGTCGCAACCGGTTTCGTTGACGATTTCGATCAGGCGCTTCGCGATCAAGGGACGGGCGATGGAGGTGCCGAGGAGATATTCGCCTTCGTAAATGGCGTTGGCGCGGAACATCGGGAAGACGAAGTCGCGCACGAATTCTTCCCTGAGATCGTCGATGTAGATTTCCTGGATGCCCATGGCCTTCGCCTTGGCGCGGGCCGGCTCCAGCTCATCGCCCTGGCCGAGATCGGCGGTGAAGGTGACGACTTCGCAGCCGTAGGTCTCTCGGAGCCATTGCAGGATCACGGAGGTGTCGAGGCCGCCTGAATAGGCGAGGGCGACTTTTTTGACGGTCTGATGGGGCATGGGTGTTTCCAACGAGCTTGAGGTAAAAAACGGGGGAATTATAAGCCTTGCGAGGCGCTTCGGGCAGTGGCGCGGCAGAGCGTTTTTTGCGGGAGCCTTGTCCTCTCCAAAGGCGCGTTACAATGAAGGCCGATATCGACTGAGGCCGGTTCGACTGGGAAACCGGCGGCTCGGACCCCGACCTTGATCTCCACCCCCATGACTTCGAGAGGGTTTTTACGACGCATGAATCCAAAAGAGCGCCCGCATTTCGCCGGACGGCCGGCTTTGGAGCCGGCACAATGAGCCGGCTAGCGTTCCCCTCCCGCGGGCTGTACGCCATTACTCGCGAGGGCTATCCGGATTCCGACCGCCTCGCCGAGGCGGTGCGGGGGGCCATTCGGGGCGGCGCCGTGGCGGTCCAGTACCGGGCCAAGGCCGCCGCCGATCCCTTGAGCGAGGCCGGGCGATTGTTAGCGGTGTGCCGGGCCGCCGGCGTGCCCTTGATCGTCAACGATAACGTGGACCTCGCCGCTCGCCTCGAGGCCGACGGCGTTCATCTCGGGAAAGGCGATCTGGCCTTGGAAAAAGCCCGGCGTATCCTAGGGGCCGACGCCATCATCGGCGTCTCCTGTTACGACAGCCCGGAACGGGCGGTCCAGGCGGCCGCGGCCGGAGCCGATTACGTCGCCTTCGGCCGCTTCTTTTCCTCCAGAACCAAGTCCGCGGCGCCCTGCGCCCGACTCGAAACTCTTCATGGAGCGAGGCGCCGCCTGCCCGTCCCGATCGTCGCCATTGGCGGGATCACGCCCGAGAATGGCGGCTCGCTCCTTCAAGCAGGCGCCGGCCTTCTCGCGGTGATCGAGGGCGTTTTCGGGGAGGACGACCCGGAGCTCGCGGCCCGGCGCTTTCAGCCCTTGTTCGAGCTGGCCGAATAAGCTTCGAGACCCCGATGCATTGGAATTGGATGCTCTCGAACCTGATTGCCGCATTCCTTTTGCCGCCTCTCAATTTGCTGCTGGTCGGCGCGGCGGGATTGTGGCAACTCGGCCGGCGGCCTCGGCTAGGGCGCTATCTGACCGGAGCCGCCCTGATAGGTCTTTGGATTTTGTGCACGCCCGGAGTCGCGAAGTGTCTCCTGTCCTCGCTCGAGGTTCCTTATGCGCCGATCACCGGCGACGAGGCCGAGGCCATCGTGGTGCTGGGCGGAGGGCTTTATTCGGAAGCCGTGGAATACGGCAGCCCCACCTTGAACGCGCGCACCCTGGAACGGTTGCGCTACGGCGCTTGGCTGCACAGAAAGATCCACAAGCCAATTCTAGTCACCGGGGGGGCGCCGGAAGGGGGCGAACCGGAAGGACCCTTGATGCGCGCCATCCTGGAGCGGGAGTTCGGAGTGCCGGTCGCCTGGATGGAGGAACGTTCCGACAATACCCGCGAGAACGCCCGGTTTTCCGCCGAAATACTCAGGAATGCCGGCATCCGCCGCATCTATCTGGTCAGCCATGTCTGGCACCTGTCTCGCGCGATCCCGGAATTCGAGCGGGAGGGCTTCACCGTGGTGCCGGCCGGAATCGGCTATCAGCCCACGGGACCTGCCAAGCTGTTCGACTTCTTCCCCGGCCCGAGCGCCTTGGTGTCCAGCTATTACGCCTTTCACGAATGGATCGGGTTGCTCTGGTACAGGCTAAGCGGCTGAAGCGGCTCCTCGCGGAATCTGGGAAAATCGGCCGCCTTTCTGCCAGATCGGCCGAATCAAAAGAACAGCGTTTTTCAGCCGCTCAACGCCTTGGAATTTCGGCTGTTCCGGAACACGAGCGGCTTGACTTCGGCGCTCGCGGAGGCGGCGTTTCCGATGGCGTCCTGGACGGTCTGGCGGTCGGGCGCCAGGCTGCAGACCGGATCGGTGGCGTTCATGTCGCCGGTGAGAAGATACGCTTGGCAGCGGCAGCCGCCGTAATCCTTCGCTTTTTCCGGACAGGAACGGCAGGGCTCCTTCATCCAGCCGTAGCCGCGGAACCTGTTGAAGGCTTCCGAGTTCAGCCAAATGTCCCTGACGCTCATGTCCCGCACGTTGGGGCAATCGAGCCCTGGCAGCATGCGGGCCTCGTGGCAGGGCAGGGCCAGGCCGTCCGGAGCGATGGTGAGGAACGTGGTGCCCCAGCCGTTCATGCAAGCCTTGGGGCGATTCTCGTAATAATCCGGCACCACGTAATAAATCTTCATCCTGCCCTTGAGCTTTTCCTTGTACTCGTTGGCGATGGCCTCGGCTTCCTCGAATTGCGCGCGGGTCGGCAGCAACTGATCGCGGTTGAGATGCGCCCAGCCGTAATACTGGGTGTTGGCGAGTTCGAGGTAGTCGGCCTCCAACTCGACCGCCATCTCCAGAATATCCCGCATCAGGTGAATATTCCGGCGATGAATGACCACGCACAGGACCATGGGATAGCCGTGCTTTTTCACCCAATGGGCGACTTCCTTTTTATGCTCGAAGGAATCGGTGCCGGCGATGTAATTGTTGAGGGTTTTCTCGGGAGCCTGGATGCTGATCTGGATGTGGTCCAGGCCGGCGTCCTTTAATTCGAGAATTCTGGCCTCGTTGAGGCCATAGCCGGACGTGATGAGGTTGGTGTAATAGCCGAGCTTGCGGGCGTGCCTCACCAGAGCCGCCAAATCCTTCCGCACCAGGGGCTCGCCGCCCGAGAAGCCCAATTGCACCGCGCCCATTTCCCGGGCTTCGGAAAACACCCGCCGCCAGTCCTCGGTGCTCAGCTCGTCCGAGTGCTTGGCGTAATCGATGGGGTTCGAGCAGTAGGGACACTGCAGGGGGCAGGCATAGGTCAGCTCGGCTAGGAGCCAACGCGGATTGCCGCTAGGGTAATGCTCTGATCCAACCATTTTCCAGGGCCGATTCCAGGAGTCCCGCAACATCATCCCGGATGCCGCTGGTCTCGAATTTTTGCTCCAGTTCCTCGACGATCGTCTCCAGGTTCCGGGTGCCGTCGCACAGTTTGAGTATCTCCGCGGCCGGAACGTTCAGTTCCACCAGGCCCTCCGGATACAAAATCACGTATTTCTGCTGCGCTTCCTCCCACTGCAGGCGGTGGAGTGGCGAGAAGGTGAACCGGCTTTCGGGGTTCAGGGCCATGGCTTACGCTTTAGCTTTAATGTTGAAATAAGGTGGCTTGTGATCGATGTAGGCCAGCCATAGGGCGTCGAGCATGGTCCAGAGAATATCCAGCTTGAATTGCAGGATTTCGAGCGCCCGTTCCTGGTGCTCGCGGGTCCTGAAGTGCTCCAGGGTGATGGCCAAGCCGTGCTCCACGTCGCGGCTGGCCTGGCTCACCCGCTTCCGGAAATAGGCGAGCCCTTCCTGCTCGATCCAGGGGTAATGGTCGGGCCAACCGGCTAGGCGCTGCTTGTGGATCGCGGGAGCGAACATTTCGGTCAGGGACGAGCAGGCCGCCTCCTGCCAGGCAGCGTGGCGAGCGAAATTGACGTAGGCGTCCACCGCGAACTTCACCCCCGGCAAGACGTGCTTCAGCGACCAGAGCTCCTCGCGGGGAATGCCGACGGCCTCGCCGAGCCGGGTCCAGGCTTCGATGCCGCCGCCCTCCCGATCCGAGCCGTCGTGGTCGAGGATGCGCTGAACCCATAGCCGGCGGGCGTCCCGGTCCGGGCAGTTGGCGAGTATGTTGGCGTCCTTGACGGGAATTTTGATCTGATAGTAGAAGCGGTTCGCCACCCAACCCCGAATCTGCGCCTTGTCGAGCTTGCCCTCGGCCATGAGGGCATGGTACGGATGGTGGATGTGGTAATAGATCTCCTTCGCGCGCAGCTTCGCTTCGAATTCTTCCCGAGTCCAGGGAGTTTGTTCGTTCATGGTGATGCTCACAGGTCAATTTCCAACCCATCATAGGCGACTTCGATGCCCGCCTCGTCAAGGATCTTCCGTTCCGGCGAATCCTCGTCCAGGATCGGATTGGTGTTGTTGATGTGAATCAAAATTTTCCGGGCTCGAGAGGCGGCGGACAAGGCCTCGATCATGCCACCCGGCCCTGACTGGGGCAGATGGCCCATGTCCAGGGCAAGCTTCTGGGAAATGCCGGCGCGGGCCATTTCGTCGTGCTGCCAGAAGGTGCCATCCACCAGCAGGCAATTGGCCGTCTGGATGGACGCTTGGACGCGGGGCTCGATTTCTCCGAGTCCCGGCGCGTAATAAAGTTTCCTGCCCGTCGAAACCTGTTCGACGACGATGCCGATATTGTCGCCCTCGTGGGGATCGTGGCGGTGAGGGGAATAGGGCGGCGCCTTGCTTTTCAGCGCATGACTATGGAACCGCAAATCCTCGATGCCGGGAATTTCAAAGCCCGACCCGTCGAGTGGCACCGGGTGATGGTTTATCCCGCAATAATGCTCCAGCATGGCGAACAGGGGAAATCCCGTGGACAAATCCTGTTTCACCATTTCGCTGCAATAGATTTCCAGGGGCCGGGTGGATTCCCTGAGGGTCAGGAGTCCTGTGGTGTGGTCGATCTGGCTGTCGATAAGCACGATGGCCTTGATGCCGCTGTCGCGGAGGCCGTGCTTCGGCTGGGCCGCCGGAAAATTCTCGAGCTGGGTGCGGATATCGGGGGAGGCGTTGAACAGTACCCAATTCTCGTTGTCGTGGCTGACCGCGATGGACGACTGAGTGCGGCGTTTCCCGCGCAAGGCGCCTTGGCGAATCCTTGAGCAGTTGTAACAATTGCAGTTCCACTGGGGGAACCCGCCGCCCGCGCCGGAGCCGAGAACTCGGATTTTCATGGGAAATGAATTGAAACCGAACGGTCCGGAAACGAAAACGGGGCTCTACAGCAATGTAGAGCCCCGTTTAAATACCCACAATCCCCGCTTAGCGGTTGTAGATGTACATGGTGACTTCGAAACCGAAGCGAAGGTCGGTATAGCTCGGCTTTTCCCATCTCATTTCGGGTCTCCTCTTAAAACGTTGGTTCGTTTTTCGTTGAAAACTTCGCTTTTTCAAGCTCATCTTAAAGTATACGTGCACCTATATTGGAAAGCAATGGGGGCAGGTTCTGGCCTAGCTTTTAGGCTTGCCGCATGCGCGCGACTCAAGCGCGCTTCCCAAGGAAGCTTTCAAAACTCCGTCGGAGAGCGTTGCGCCTCGACCATCTTTACCCGCTGGGTAATGCCGCAGAGGAGATCGTACGGAATGGTCGAGGTATTGCGGGCGATTTCCTCCACCGGCAGTCCGTCTCCCCATAAAATCACCTCGTCCTCCACTTGCGCCTCGGGACAGTCGGTGAGGTCCAGGGTGATCATATCCATGGACACGCGACCGATCAGCGGCACCCGCTGGCCGCGCAGCAACACCGGAGTTCCCGGCTGGGCATGTCGGGGATAGCCATCGCCGTAACCCACGGCGGCGACGCCAAGTCGAGTCGGGTGTGGGCAGATCCAGTCGCCGCCATAACCCACGGCATCGCCCGCCTTGAGCGACTTGATGGCGATGAGGCGGGTGCGGAAGGTCATGACCGGCCGCAATCCGTCATCGCCGCCGGTGCGGTACGGAAAAGGGGAAACGCCGTACAGCACGATTCCCGGCCGCACCCATTCCGCTCGGGTATCCTCGAAGGCCAAAAGTCCCGCGGAATTGGCAATGCTGCATTCGGCCCGTACCGCGCTCAGCACCTCCTGAAACAGCGCCAGCTGCCGGTCGGTCAGGGTATCCTGCGGCATATCGGCGTTGGCGAGGTGAGTCATGACCGGAATAGGCCGGCGGACCGAGGAAGAAGATTGGAGCCTCCGGAAACAGGGGAGGAACTCGTCCGCCAACAGCCCCAGCCGGTGCATGCCGGTATCCAGCTTGGCCCAGATTGCCAAGGGTTCCTTCAGAGGCGTGCGTTCCAACAATTCCACTTGCCTTGGCGAATGGACCACCGGCTCTAAGTGGTGGGTGGCGTGGAGCTCCAACTCTTCATGGTTAACGAAGCCCTGCAGGACGGCGATGCGCTGACGGATGCCCGACTGGCGTAAGGTCAAGCCCTCGTCGATCCGCGCCACCGCGAAGGCCTCCACGTCCGGCAGGCTCCGGGCGATGCGGAGCAGGCCGTGCCCATAGGCATTGGCCTTGACGACCGCCATGATCTTCGCCTTCGGCGCGAAGGCGCGAACCCGCGCCAAGTTATGGGCCACGGCGCCCAAATCGAGGGTGGCGTAGGCCGAGCGGATCACTCAGTAACCTTCGCCATAGGGGTCGGAAATGAAGTTCTCGAACCGGGTGTACTGGCCGAGGAAGGTGAGCCGCACCGTGCCGATCGGGCCGTTGCGCTGCTTGGCGATGATGATTTCGGCGGTGCCCTTGTCAGGGGAATCCGGGTGGTAAACCTCATCGCGGTAGATGAACACGATGAGGTCGGCGTCCTGCTCGATGGAGCCGGATTCGCGCAAATCCGAAGGCACCGGCCGCTTGTTGGGGCGTTGCTCCAGATTCCGGTTGAGCTGGGACAAGGCGATGACCGGGACGTTCAGCTCCTTGGCCAGGGCCTTGAGGGAGCGGGAGATTTCGGAGATTTCGCCGACCCGGTTGTCGCTGCTGCCGGAGGCTTGCATCAACTGTAGATAATCCAGGACCACCAGCCCGAGCGGGCCGTGCTCCCGCGCCAGCCGCCTACACCGCGCCCGGACCTCGATGGGCGTCATGGCCGGCGTGTCGTCGATGAACAGCTTGGTTTCCGCCAGGATGTTGATGGCCGAGGTCATGCGCGGCCACTCGTCATCCTCCAGCTTGCCGGTGCGGATCCGGTGCTGGTCGATCCGCCCGAGCGACGACATCATCCGCATGGCGAGCTGTTCGCCCGGCATTTCCATGCTGAACACCGCCACCGGCGTTTGCTCCTTGATGGCGACGTTTTCGGCGATGTTCATCGCGAAGGTCGTCTTGCCCATCGACGGCCGGCCCGCCACGATGATAAGATCGGAGGGCTGGAGGCCCGAGGTCTTCTCGTCGAAGTCGGCGAAGCCGGTGCTGGCGCCGGTGATGTGGCCTTCCTTGTGGAACAGCGTCTCGATCCGGTCGATCGCAGCCGCCAACAGGCTCTTGATGGGCTTGAACCCGCTGCCGCCGCGCCGCCTTTGGTCGGCGATCTGGAAGACCTTCTGCTCGGCTTCTTCCAGCAATTGGGACAATTCGCGGCTGTCCGGCTGAAAGCCGGAATCGGCGATTTCCGTGCCGGCATGGATGAGTTGCCGCAGCACCGATTTTTCCCGGACGATGTCCGCGTAGGCGGCGATGTTCGCGGCGCTGGGCGTCTCCTTGGCCATGGTGGCGAGATAGGCCAAGCCGCCGGCCTCCTCCAGCCAGGCGAATTTCTCCAGGACCTCCGCCAGGGTCACGACGTCGAAGGGCGCCTCTCTTTCCGCCAGCTGGCTGATGGCGCGAAAGATGAGACGGTGATCCTTGCGGTAGAAATCTTCCTCCCCAACCCGGTCCGCCACGGTGTCCCAGGTCTGGTTGTCGAGCATCAGGCCGCCCAGGACCGATTGCTCGGCCTGGATCGAATGGGGCGGAATCCTGAGCGATTCCACCGTGCTGTCCGAGAGAGGAGTGCGTTGTGCCATGTTCAGAGATTCCGTAATTCGCTTTCGGCGATTTGGCGGATGAGGCAGCTGGTGGAGAAGCCCTCGACGAAGCCTAGCAGTTTCACGGTGCCGCCGTTGGCGAGCACGTAATCGTGGCCGGCGATGTCTTCGACGCGGCGGTAATCGCCGCCCTTGACCAGAACGTCCGGCAGCAGCCGGCCGATGGCGTCGCGCGGCGTATCTTCCTCGAAAGGCACCACCCAGTCGACGCATTCGAGCGCTGCCAGCATCGCCATGCGGTGAGCCAGGGAATTGACCGGGCGGCCCGCGCCTTTCAGCCGCCTTACCGAGGCATCGCCGTTGACCAGCACCACCAGCCGATCGCCGAGCTCCCGTGCCTGTTGCAGATACTGGAGATGTCCCGGATGCAGGATGTCGAAGCAGCCATTGGTGGCGACGATGGTTTCGCCCCGCCCGCGGGCCGCCGCCAAAATCGGCAGCAACGCGTCGAACGCGATGACACCGCGTTGGCGGGCGCGGCGGCCGCGCAGGGCGAGTTCGATTTCTTCCGGGGAGACACTGGCCGTGCCGAGCTTGCCGACGACGAGCCCCGCCGCCACATTCGCCAGCTGGGTTGCGTCCGGCAGCCCGCAACCTGCGGCGAGCGCCGCCGCCAACACGGAAATCACCGTATCCCCGGCCCCAGTCACGTCGTAGACCTCCTTGGCATGGGCGGGCAGGTGCCGGGCTGGCCGGTCTTTTTGCAGCAGGGTCATGCCGTGCTCGCCGCGGGTGATCAGCAGGGCGTCAAGTTCCAGCCGGTCCAGCATCGCCTCGCCTTTGTCGATCAATTCACCGTCGTCCCGGCAGGGACCTACCACCGCTTCGAATTCGCTGCGGTTGGGCGTGATCAGGGTGGCGCCCCGATACTTGTCGAAATCGGCGCCCTTGGGGTCGGCCAGCACCGGATTTCCGGCGGCTCTCGCGAGTTCGATCAAGACGGGGATTTCCCGTAGCGTGCCTTTTCCGTAGTCGGACAAGACCACCGCGTCTGTATCGGCCAATTTGGCCTGGAAGCGATCGGCGAGACCGTTGGGGTCGAGCGCATGGAAGCGCTCCTCGAAATCCAGCCGGATCAATTGCTGATGCCGGCTCAGCACTCTGAGCTTGGTGATGGTGGGCAGCCTATCCATCTGCTCGATGGCGCAGCGGATGCCGGCTTGCTCCAGGAGCGCGAGGAGGCGGGCCCCGGCTTCGTCGCGGCCGCAATAGCCAAGAAGATCCACCGCGCTTCCCAAGGCGGCGACGTTCAAGGCCACGTTGCCCGCGCCGCCGGCCCGCTCCTCGACGCCGTTCACCAGAACCACCGGCACCGGCGCCTCGGGCGAGATGCGCGAAGTCCCGCCGTGCCAATAGCGGTCCAGCATCAAATCGCCCGCCACCAGCACGCGGGCGGCAGAAAAATCAGGAAGTTGCATGGGTCGGACGGAGCGGAAAAACGGGCGACTAGAATAGCACGGGCCGGCGGTATTTCGGACCGTCGTTCATTGGCCGAGTTGCGGTGCCTTATCTCCAGGATGCGCGGCTCGGCCGATCCGCCCCATGGGAACCGGCGCCGCAGTCGGCCCATAGGGCGCGGTGCATCCGGCGGGTTCCAGGGGTTCGTTCCTTGGAATCAGGTTTTTCGTGATGATCTCGTCCGCCTGGAATTCCGCTTGGGCGAGTTCGTCGGCGAAAATATCGGTCTCGTATTCCTTGCTGGAGGCTTCCACCAGGGAAACGTTCGGAGACTGCCCCGGCTCTTCGATATTGATGGACGTCACCGTGGAAAGCCCCGGACGAAGCGGTTGTCTCAACAGGTCCTCCTTTCGCAGCGCGATACGCACGGGGACCCGTTCGACGATATGTATGAAGTTGCCGGTGGCGTGATCCGGAGGCAACAAGGCGAACACGCTGCCGGTGCCAGGCACCAGGCCTTCCACCGTGCCGTGATAGGTATAACTTTGCCCGTACAGATCGACGACCACTTGCGCCGATTGGCCCGGCTTGACCCGTTGCAGCTCGGTCTCCCGCAAGTTCGCCTCCACCCACAGGTGATCGAGAGGCACCACTATCAGGAGAGGATCGCCCGGAAGAACCCGGTCTCCGACCTGGACCTTGCGCATCGCCAGGTAGCCCGATGCCGGCGCTCGGATCCGCTGCCTGGCATAGTCCAGATAGGCCTCGATGAACTTGTGCTTCGCCATTTCAACGTCCGGGTGCTCCGTTCGGCTGGTCCCTGCCACCCGCGCCTCGATGGCGCGAAGCTCGGCGCCGGCTTCCCGCATCTCGGCGTCAAGCGAATGCATCTGGTCCTCGGCATTTTGCAGCACCTGCTCGGATACCGAACCGCTGGGGAGCGCTTGGCGGAAGCGGATCACGTCATGCCGGACTCGGGCGAGCTGAGCCGAACGAGCCACCAGCTTTTGGCATAATTGCTGCCGGGTCGCGAACAAGGCGCCAATCTGGCGTACTGTCCGTCCCAGCTCGCCCCCGGCCTGGCCCAGCGCGGCCTGGGCGCGGTGTTCATCGAGCTGGACCAGAAGATCGCCCTTGTGCACATACTCGGTTTCCTCGGCCAGAACCCGAGTGACAATGCCGGTTGCATCGGCCTCCACCGGAATCAGGTTGCCGGTAACGAAGGCGTTATCGGTGACCACCCGGAATCGCGCGTGCAGCCCCCAATAGCCGGCATAGGCTAACGCGCACACGGCCAGAACAAGGCCCACGAGCAGGAGGCGGCGGTTGCGGCGAGCGCGGATGGTCTTCGGATGAACTTTCATGGGCGCCGATGCAGAGAATCCCGAATTTAATAGTTATTCTTTCTCTTAAATTAAGTGTTCTTGTTCTTAAAGCGAGAAGGCGATCTCAAGAGGTGTCGAGGCCAAGCCGGCTCATCGAGAACCCGAGCTTCGCCTTTAGACAGGTGTTGAGTTCATTCCCTTTCCTCGCGGGAGCGCGTGAGATCGAGATCGTTCTTATAGCCGCCGCCCAAGGCCTCGATGAGATCCGCCATCGCCACGAGTTGATGGGTTTCCAAGGCCTTCAACGCGTATTCCTGGTCCAGAACGGCGTGCCGGCGCGCGAGCACCGCGCGGCGATCATCCAGACCGCTATTCAAGCGCTCCTGAGCCAAGTTCAGATCTTCGCGCTGTGAGGCCAGCAGGCGATTATGGGACTCGACAATGGTGCGGGTCTCCCGCCAGCTGCTTAGGCTGTCGGCGACCTCCTGGATGGCGTGCAGCAAAGTGTCGTTGTAAAGCTCCACGGCTCTGTCGTATTCCGCTCGCTGAGCCGACAGTTCTCCGCGCAGACGTCCGCCTTCGAACCAGGGGAGCCGTAGGCCCGGCGTGATCCCGTAAGCGAAGCTAGACCCCGAAAACAGGACATTGGCGAGAGAACTCGCGCCCTTCGTGAGTCTGAGCGCGTTCAAACCGACGAAAGCCGTCAAGTCGATCGTGGGAAGGAAACTTGCCTTGGCCACCTTGATGCGCTGTGCCGCCGCTTCGGCCTGGTGGACGGCCGAGGCGAGATCCGGTCGATGGGCAAGCAATTCGAGCGGAAGTTTCGTCGGCAGCGGAATTCGTTCGGGAATGGTCACTCGGCCCGTAAACAGGTTCCGAGTTTTATCGGGCCCCGTGCCCAACAGCCGCGCCAAGAGATTCCGCTGAAGATCCAGCTGGTCCCGAGTACCGGCCTCTCGCTTGTTGGCGGTCTCCAGGGCAATGGTAGCTTCCTTCACCGGATCGGCGGTATCAAGACCCAGCCGATATCGCGTTTCGGCCAGGTGGAGAAGTTCACGCCGGAGCTTCACCATGTCTTCGACCAAATCGAGCTGCTGCCGCAGCGCCACCCCGCGAAAATAGGAACGTGCAATCGCCGCCGTCAGTCGCAGCCGTACCTCGGCTTGTTCCGCCTCCTCGGCCGCCGCCTCTCCCAAAGCCGCCTCCAGGGCAGCCCGGTTTTTTCCCCAGAAATCGAACTCGTAGCGGAAGCTCAAGGGCTTGAGATTGCCAAAGATGATGTGAGCTCCGGCGACCTCCGGATTGAGCGCGGCTTTGACGCCATGTTCCGAAATGCGCTCGGTGGAGAGTTCCACCTCGGCATCGAGGAAGGGCAGCAATCTCGCACCCTCTACCCGAGCTACGCCTTCGGCCTGGCGCAGCCGGGCGGCGGCCGCCTTGAGGCCGGGGTTGTCCTTCAAGGCTGCCTCCATGAGCCGGTTGAGCTCGGGACTTCCGAATTGCCGCCACCATCGATCATTCGGCCAATGCCTAAGAGGCGAGAGTGGCTCCTCCCGCCCAGCCTCGGCCAAGGTGTGTTCCAGCGCCGGCGGAGTTCGGAACTCGGCGCGCTTCCCGCCCGGCGGAATCCAGGCGCACCCCGAGGTCAGAAGCATCAAGCCGCAAGCGAGTCCCGAGCGCCACGGCCGCCACCTCGCCAGGAATGGATGAATCATGGCTCCTCCATTAACTCTTCGGCCTGAAGCTCGTCCAATTCTTCCTTGAGGGTGGGAGGCGGCGGGAGATGCGTTGGATGGGCCAGCCATACGAGCCCAGCCAGCCCGACAAAGAGAAAACTGGACAGCAAGAAGGCGTCATTCAACGCCAGAATCGCCGCATGCTGTTTAACGAGCGCTAAAAGCTTGCCCTTGACCATGCTGGCAGGGAGGCCAAAGCCTTCCAGCTTGGCGGAGAACTGCTCTAGCAAGTCGATGGAAGCGAACCGCCTGCCACCGAAATAGTCCGCCAATTCAAGTTGATGAAAAGGGCTGCGCCGAAATAGCACGATCCCCTGCAAGGTAATGCCGAAGGCGCCGGCGGCGATGCGCAGTAAAGCCGTCTCTTCCGCCGCCCGCATTATCTGACCGCCGGACAAGCCATGCAGGGTGAGGGTGGTCAGCGGCGTGAAGAAGGAGCCCAGAAAAAAGCCGAAGGCCAGCATGGGCCAAAAAATCTGATCGAACGACTCGGGATCGTCGAACAGTCCCATCCAAAAGAGGGTGAAGGCGAACCCCAGGAGATTGAGACAAGCCAACAGGCGCGCATCGACGCCTCGGGTCACCTCGTGCATGATGGCAGTCACCGGTGCCGCCAACAGAATCATGGTGAGGAACTCGAGGCTGGCGAGAATCGAGGAATATCCCAGGAGAACTTGGAGCTGGACGATCAGCAACGAAAGTAGCCCCTGGATGGCCAGGAACCCCAGCGTGAGGCAAATGACGCCGACGGCGAAATTGCGATGACTAAAGAGCCTGATGTCGAGCGAGGGATGACGTTCCCCCAATTCCCAGACCACGAAGCAGGGCAGCGCCACGATGACGGCGGCCAGGACCCCGCGCAGAAAGGGAGAATCGAGCCAGTCGAAGTCGTTGCCTTGATTAAGGAGGGTCTGCAGGCCGCCCAGGAGCACGGCAAGAAGAACGAAACCGACGAAATCGAAGCGAAGATAGCGGCGCTGGAATCCTCGGCCGTGGAGCAGCGAGCCGACAACACCGGCGATGGTCAGGGCGATTGGAATATTCAGATAAAAAAGGTAGCGCCAGCCGATCTCGTCGGCGATCCAGCCTCCCACGGCAAACCCGACCGTGAACGGCATCAACGTGAACAGGCCCCAAACCCCAAGTCCCATCGACCTAAGCCGATCGGGGTATTCCCTCAGCAACAGGGCCTGCCCGATGGGGAGGGTGACCCCGCCGGCAAACCCCAGGAAAATGCGCGCTGGGAGAAACAGCCGTAGAGTTTCGCTGAGAGCGCACAGAGAGGACGCCAAGGCATAAGCGGCAAACGCCGTGACGAACAGCCGGTAATCCCCGAAGCGGCCCGAGAGCCAGCGGGCGATCGGAAAGGCCAGGGCGAGGGCGATCATGAAATCCGTCTGCGCCCAGGTGCCGAGGCTCGGCAGCACCCCGCCCAAATCGCCGGCCACATGAGGCATCAAGGCAATATAGGAGCCCGCATTGAACAGCACGATCATATGCCCGAGGCCGAGGGCGATGTTGAACAGGATGAAGCGCCAGCCTCGCAGACGCCTTGGGAAAACGATCGGCATTGATGGCTAAAATCAAAAATCCTGATGCTCTACATTAAGAGTTAAAGGCCGAGACTCGCGGCCAATGTGCCCGCGGACGGGATCGGGTCCGGCCGAATGAGAACCGATCCAGGCCGCCCTTGTCGGTCGCCGCGAGCGTCACAGCCTCATGGCAGTACGCCGCTGTTTTTCTTGCTGATTACAGTTATTTGAAAACGATATATCATGGCATGATATAGTGTCAATAAACCACCAGGCATCGCAGACCACGATGAAGCCCTCCGATTCGCCGCTCTCGAAGCAAGATTTCGAGGCTCTTGCCGAGTTTCGCTATCAGCTTCGCCGTTTCCTCCGTTTCAGCGAGGAGATCACGCACAAGCATGGCCTCACGCCGC
Source organism: Methylococcaceae bacterium (assembly GCA_902810705.1). Classification (GTDB taxonomy): domain Bacteria; phylum Pseudomonadota; class Gammaproteobacteria; order Methylococcales; family Methylococcaceae; genus CADDYU01. The sequence continues at coordinate 17,663 of CADDYU010000037.1, read as the reverse complement.
TGCAATACCTTTTGTTGCTTCACATCAAAGGGTTTCCGGGACGGGAATGGGCTACGGTGGGAGAGCTGGCCGAGCGTCTCCAGGCCAAGCACCATGGGGTCGTGGCGTTGATCACCCGTTGCGAGAAACGGGGCTTGGTGGAACGCCGCGGCAGTTCCCGAGACAAACGCCAGGTCGAAGTGAGGCTACAAAGAAAGGGCGAGGAATGTATAGAACAACTGGCTCGGCTGCATCGCGCCGAACTGCTCTCCCTCCAGGGCAAATTCACCGTCCCCGACGTGACCTCGTTCAGCCCCGACGCATAGCTTACGGCGCGGTTCCGGGCCCGAACGGCCGCTAGAGATCGCGAATACCCCCGGCGCGGGCAAATCAGCGCTCTCGCCTCGAAGCGGAACAGCCGATCAGGCGCGCGGCGCCCCGCGCTTGGAGACACCAAAACTCAACGCCGGTATGATCGAGGCATGCTTAAGCTGTCGCGAATCACTAAAAGCTATGCTGGCGTCATCGTGCTGCGCGACATCGATTTGTCGATTCCAAGGGGGCGGGTCATGGTCGTCATCGGGGCGAGCGGTTCCGGCAAATCCACCCTGATCCGAATGGCGAACGGCCTGATTCTCCCGGATCGAGGCACCGTCGAGTTCATGGGCGAGCAGGTCACCGCCGCCACGGCCCTCGCGCTGCGACGCCGGATGGGCTACCTCATTCAGGAGGGCGGGCTGTTTCCCCACCTGACCGCCCACGACAACGTGGCCTTGATGCCGAGCCGGCTCGGCTGGTCGCTGGATCGGATCGACACCCGGCTGTTCGAGCTGCTGGATCTCGTCCGTCTGCCGAAGGCGGCGTTGGCCCGTTATCCTTCCCAGCTCTCGGGTGGCGAGCGGCAGCGGGTGGCGCTGATTCGGGCGTTGATGCTGGACCCCGAGCTTCTGCTCTTGGACGAGCCGCTGGGGGCTCTCGATCCTTTGATCCGCTACGAGCTCCAGGCCGATCTCAAGGCGTTGTTCGCGTCCCTTGGCAAGACCGTCCTGATGGTGACCCACGACCTTGGCGAGGCCGGCTTTTTCGCGGACGAGATCGTGCTGCTCCATCAAGGCGCCATCGCGCAGCAAGGGCCGATGGCGGCTTTGCTGGAAGCCCCCGCGAGCCCCTATGTCGCCCGGTTCGTGAGGGCTCAGCGGGGTCTCGCCGGCAGCCTCGTGAGGCCGCCGCCGTGAGCTATGGCGCGCTTCTCTTGTTGAGCCTGTGGCTCGGCTATGCTTTGGCGGCCGGAGCGAAGAATGCCTCGGGCGTGACCGTTGGCTCCAAGCCATTCACGGAATCGGTGATCCTCGGCGAGATCGCGACCGAGCTTCTCCGAGGCCGGGCCATCGAGGTCCGGCACAAGAGCCAGCTGGGCGGGACGAGGCTCCTATGGCAAGCCCTTCTGGCCGGCGAGATCGATCTCTACCCCGAATACACGGGCACCCTGCTGGAGGAGATTCTAGGGAATCGGCTGAAGGGCCGGCGCGAGGTTAGCGCGCTGCGCGAGGCGCTGGCCGAGCAGGGCCTCGGCATGAGCGAGCCGCTCGGGTTCAACAACACCTATGCTCTCGGCATGCTGGCCGCGCGCGCGGACCTTTTGAGAATCGCCACCCTCTCCGATTTGCGAAACCATCCGTCGCTCAAATTCGGTTTCAGCAACGAATTCATGGCCCGGGCGGACGGCTGGCCGGGGCTCAAACGGGCCTACGGGCTGCCTCAGCAGAGCGCCGTGGGGCTGGACCACGATCTCGCCTATCGGGGACTCACAAGCGGTACGCTGGATGTGACGGATCTCTACACCACCGATGCCGAAATCCGGTACTACTCGCTGCGGGTGCTCCGGGATGACCGGGGTTACTTTCCCGACTACCGCGCCGTTTTTCTCTACCGGGCCGATCTCGAGCAGCGGCTGCCGGCGGTTCTGCCGGTGCTCCGGCGGCTCGAGGGACAAGTCACCGAGGAGACGATGATCGCTCTGAACTCCGCAGTCAAGCTCGATAAAGTCCCCGAGAGCCAGGTGGCGACAGGCTTTTTGAATCAGCGGCTCGGAATCCCGCCGGCCGAGCCCCGGCTCGCGAGCGTGAGCGCAGATCTTGGGCGACGCACCGTCGAGCATCTCACGCTGGTCGCGATCTCGTTGACGGGCGCCATCCTCGTCGCCGTTCCGCTGGGAATCCTCTGTGCGCGAAAGCCCCGGCTCGGTCGATGGGTGCTGGGGGGTGCCGGGATTCTTCAGACGATTCCCTCGCTCGCGCTTCTCGTGTTCATGATCCCCTTGCTGGGGATTGGCGAGTGGCCGGCCATTGTCGCTCTGTTTCTGTATAGTCTTTTGCCCATCCTCCGCAACACCTGTACGGGGCTTCGGGACATCCCGAGGTCTCTGCTCGAATCGGCCGATGCCCTCGGTCTCCCCCGCTTCGACCGCCTGCGATGGGTGGAATTGCCTCTGGCTTCGAGGACCATTCTCGCCGGCATCAAGACCGCCGCCGTGATTGACGTGGGCATGGCGACCTTGGGCGCTCTCATTGGCGCGGGAGGCTACGGACAGCCGATCCTCACGGGCATTCGCTTGGACGACACGGGATTGATCCTGCAGGGGGCCGTCCCCGCCGCCCTGCTCGCGCTCGGCATCGAAGGGCTCTTCGAGCTTGCTGAACGATGGCTGGTGCCCAAGGGATTGCGGTTATAGATAAAGCTATGGACGGTGCGGACGCCAACTCTCTCTGTCTCGTCGAAGAGACGCTCGGGGACAAAAGCCGTGCGATAGATTGGCGCGAGGCGAGCTTTGGGGTTCTTGTCTGCCTCGGACTTGCGACGTTACTCGCCTTACGCCCCCGATGTATCGCCGGATATCAGCACGAGGCCCTTTCGCGGAGGCGGTTGATGAGGAATGGCGGAATAGGCTTTCACCAGGGCCCAGGCATGGGGCAGGGAGGATGGCGTGAAGTAAACGCAGTAACCATCGCCTCCTTCGTCCACGGCACCCAGCATCGCCATGCCCGGAGGCGCATTGCGGGCGATGTAAATCTGTTGGAAAGCGCCCTGAATCACGCTCACTTCGCCTCCCTCGTAATCATCACGCGAAAGCTGAATTCGATACCAATCCGCCGGCACACTCCTGCGCGGCTCGCGAATCGCCATTAGGGAATACCACTTGTCGAGGGTTGCTAATAGCTTCGAGCCTATCGGGGCCGGAAAATTTCATTTGGCATTGAATATATTTGGGCTAAGCGCCGGTGCCTCGCTCCTGATTCTCCGACCTTAAATAGAGCCGTGCTCTTCCCGCCTTTTTGGTAATTCCCGTTGGCCCTTCGTTTTTAGAGACGTCATTAGCTCTGAAGCGAGTTGTCACTGTCTCTTAACTTTGGATTCTAGGTGCCTCCCATTCAAAACAATGAGCAAAATATGTAAAATGTATGCTATGCACCTAGTTGGAGCCGCACTGACTTGTAAATAAAGAGATGCACATGATCGAGCCTTTTATGAGTGTCATTATTTGTACTTGGAACCGGTGCAATCTCTTGGCGGAAATGCTCGAGACATTGCGATGCCAAAGACTCTCAGAGTATTGCAATATCGAAGTTCTGGTCGTCGATAATAATTCCTCAGACCAGACCGCGGCCCTCGTTCAAAAATTACAGACCACGTGGACCCTCGGAAGATTATCTTATGTGTTCGAAGGAAAACAAGGTAAGCAGTTCGCGCTTAACCACGCAGTAATGAGCGCGGCGGGCAATATCCTGGTATTTACCGATGATGATGTCATTCTGCCAGAGGATTGGCTAGAGAATATTCTAAAAGTATTTAGCAACGAGCAAGTGGAATTGGCGGGTGGAAGAACGCTCGTTTTATGGCCCGGCGGTCAGAGACCGCAGTGGTTTCGGCCAAGCATGCTCTCCGTAGTAGCCGGCGTTGACCATGGAGATCAGCGCCTATTTCCGGCGCCTGCCGATTTTTTCCCAGCGGGCACCAACTTAATAGCGCGACGAGCAATATTTAATCGTATTGGTTTATTCTCGGAATCTTGCTATCGACATGAGGATTACGAGTTCGGTATTCGCGCATTAAAGAAGGGAGTAAGAATTGGATATAACCCTAATCTTATAGTTTATACACGCGCTCCCTCGGCGATTTTGAATAAACGCTATTTTCGGCATTGGTATTTTAATCTAGGAGTCATGGCGGCTACACTTTCAAAGCAAAACACACCGGTGCTTTTAGGTATTCCACGTTGGGTCTGGCGTCAATTGATCATGCAAGTTACAGTGGCCAGCGCCTACAGAATTCGGGGACAGCCTGACGAAGGATTCGAGCATGAGGTCTTAGCTATAAAGTTACTGGGTTATATCACCGCAACTTTGTGCCAGAAATTTCGGCCCGCTAATTTTCAGCGGCTGGTAGAGAATTGCTCACGAAGAATCGGCGCAAGATTCGAGTGAATTCGACCAGGCAAAAAGGCAATTTCTTTCTAGAAATTACTAAGGATCATCGTTTCGTCCCGCACCATGTTATCCACCAAATTCAAGCCGGCAAATCGCCGCATCGACTCGATTTCGTAGAGAACGTCCTCCAGGCCCGGATCGGACAGGACATACCATTGCTGCATGAAGTAAATGCGCAGCATCGCCGGCGGTGCGGATGGCCGCGTCGGCCGGCTTCCAGGTAGTCCGGCTCGATCGCCGCCAAAAGGGTCTCCCAGTGCCCGCCTGGTCATCTCGGCCAGGAGTCTTTCCCGATGGGTCGGCTTTTTCGCCGTTAAAGGCCAGCGAGGCAACGGTAACTTATTTCATTAGAACACGGGTTTCACGTCGTGCGGTCACCTTACCGCCAAGATTTGTTCAGAGATTCCGTAACAACCTCGTTGAGTCTTTGCCCCGGGGAATTCAGTCGGCTTTCCACCTTTCATCGGACCAACGCTAATGAGTACTCCTTGCCCGCCAGTTCGTCGCCTTGAATCGAAGTGATCTTGTCAAGATGCCGCCCGCGTCGGGCACCGTGAGCCGGCAAGCCGCTCACAAGCCGCTCAAATGCTGTTCCGCGATGACTTCGTCGAACAGCGCTTCCCACTGTTTCGTTACCACCTTCGTGCTGTACTCGCGCTCGACCTTGGCGCGGAGCGCATGACCCAGACGGTCGCGTAAGCTTGGATCGTCGATGAGGCGCAGGAGCGCGCTCGCCACCGCCGAGGGATTCTCGTGCGGCACGAAAAGACCCGTCACCCCGTCAGCGATCTGCTCTTCGCTGCCGTTGTCGCGCGTCGCCACGACGGGCGAGCCGGCGGCGCCGGCTTCCGCGATGACGTGCGGCATGCCCTCACCGCGCGACAGCCAGGCCAAGGCATCAAGACCGGCGAGTAGCCGCGGCACATCGGGCCTGTCGCCGAGGAAGGTCAAGGCTCCCTTGAGACCGAGTCGCGCGCTCGCCGCCCGCAGCTCACTCTCGTATTCGGGCATGAAGGCGTCGGGTCCCCCGATGATGGCGAAGCGCGATTCGGGGCGCCGTGGATGCACCAAGGCCGCGGCCGCGATGAAGTCCTCGACGCGCTTCTTGCGGTCGAGTCGGCCCACCCAGCCGATCAGCGGCGCGCCTTCGGGGACGCCGAGTTCGGCCCGCACGCCCGGGCGATGGCCAGGATCGTATTCCGAAAGATCGACCATGGAGGGAATCTCGATGGCGTGGTGCGGCCGCTCGGGTAGGCGGGAGGCCGCGGCGGCGCGAATGCTGCGGCAAACGCCGACGTAACGCGCGGTCCAGTGCTTCGGTCCGGCAAGCGCTTCCGAGACCAGCCCCCCGTGTTCGATCAGGGGCGGGCGACGGGGCATTCGGGCGAGCGCGGGATACACGTCGGAGACTGCCTGGCAGGCGACCACGACGTCGTAGCCAGCCATCTTCTCGGCCAGATAGGTCACCGTGTCGTCGAAGGAGAGGCCGTAGGGCGTGCGATCGACGGAAATCCCGAGCGCCTCGAGCAGGTCATGCGTCTGCTCGGGCATATTCTCCTTGCGGAAGCAGGCGACGACCTCGAGGCGATAGCGTTTCGGATCGAGCGTGCGGGCGAGGAGGCGCACCTCGGTCTCCTCGCCGCCGACAACGAGCCAGGCGAAAACGAACAGGATACGCCGCGGCCCATTGTAGATTCGGCGGCTCACCGTCCGACCTGGAACACGATCTGCAGGAAATCGCGGCGCCGGGCCACGAGGTCGGCGATGAAGGCCGGCGCGTCCTCGAACGGCACTACGTCGGTGATCATGTGTTCCTGGATGAGACCGCCCTCGGCAAGGAGCAGATCGACGGTCTCGCGGGCCAGCCGTTGCCGGTTCCAGGCAAAGCCAAGCCCCCGTGGCACGCGGCCGATCTGGGCGCAACGGATGGCGAGGCCGTTGTGATGGAATTCCTCGCCCAGCCGCAAGGTTTCGGCGCCGCCTTGATAGAAGGCGAGATCGATCACCGTGCCTTGAGGGCGCAGCGCGCGAAGCGCCTCGTGCAGGCTCGCGGCCTGGGCACGGCACTGCAGCACGACGTCGGCGCCGCAATCCGCTCCGCCGTGGCTCCAGCGATCCTTGCAGAACCGCCAGGCTTCGCCCTCGTCGACGGCCGTGAAGCCCAGGGCCTCGGCTTTCGCCCGCCGATAGGGCGCGGGGTCGGCCACCAGGACCTCGGCCGCCCGGTGATGGCGGGCCAGCAGCGCGGTGATGAGCCCGACCACGCCGGCGCCGATGACCAGCACGTTGCGGCCCGTCACGCCATCGCCCAATGAGCGCACGTCGCCGCCGACAAGGTCGGCGGCGGCATGTAGCAGTCCGTTGGCGCAGATAGGGCCCATCTGGGCGACGTAAATGCCCAGGATCGGTTCGAGGCCGTCGGGCAGGGGCATCACGAAATCGCATCTCGGATCGGCGGTGTGGCCGGTCTTGTGGCCGTACGTCATCGCGACGACCGCGCCTTCCCGGAGCGACGGCGTGCGCGATTGGCTGACCCGGCCGACCTCCATGTAGCCCAGGAACGGCACGGGAAAGCTGGCGCTCGGCTCGCCGGGTACGAAGACCCCGTAGGTACCGTCCCATCGGGACGTGAGATAAGGATTCGATCCCTTGACGAAGGTCAGCTCGGTGCCGGCGGAAAAGCCGCTGTAGAGCGTCTCGACACGGAATTGGCCTTCCGCGAGCGGTCCTTCCTCGTAGGCGTGAATATACGGGCGGCCCGGCCCTTCGATGCCGAGCGAGCGGATGGTCCGCGCTTCAGGCATGGCGCACCTCCTCCAGGCAGAGACCGTTCTCGTCCAGAAGCAGGACGCGCTTCTCGCGCGCCGAGCGCGCCGCCGCGGTGGCCAGCCGATGCGTTCGCACCGCGTCGGCGTAGGGCGTGCGGATGCGGGTTGCGTGGCCCTGCACGGCATCGAGGAAGTCGCGGTCCTCGCGGATGAAGGGATCGCCCTGTGCCTGGCGCACCGGACGGCCCTCGCCGATGTCGATCATGAGGTCGAACTCGGACAGCTCGATCGCCAGGCCTTCGCAATAGAGCTGCAGTTCGACCCGATGGCGCCAGCGCAGCAGACAGGTGGACGCGATCGAGCCCACCGCGCCGGACCCGAACCGCAGCGAGGCGGTCGAGATATCGCAGATGTCGGCGTGCGGATACTCCGGCCGCTCGCTGCGGGCGGCGAGCGCGTAGACTTCGCCCACCTCGCCCGCCAGCACGCGCGCCAGATCGAAGATATGCGTCGTCTGCTCGACCATCTGGCCGCCGGACTCGACCTCGCGCCTCCACCAGAGCGGCGGCGGCGTACAGTCGAGCCAGTAGCCGAGAACGAGGCGCGGCGGGTTCTTTGCGAGGAGTTCCTGGGCTTCTTCGGTCGTGTCGAGATAGCGCCAGTGATAGCCTACCGCGGTGACGAGTCCACTCTCCTCGACGCCTTGCGCGATCGCCTCGGCGGTAGATAGATCGGCGGCGATAGGCTTTTCGACGAAGAAGGGCAGCCCGCGCTCGAGGGCCGCAAGCTCGGGAGCGCCATGCGCGAAGGGGGGCGTGCAGATATAAAGCGCATCGAGCATCTCGTTGTCGAGCATCGCCCGCCAGTCGGCATAAGCCCGCGCGCGGCCGGCCCGGCCCGCGAACGCCTCGGCGCGATCGAGGAGCGGGTCGGCCGCCGCGACCACGGCCGCGTCGTCGAAACCCAGCAGGTTGCCAAGATGGCGGCCGGCGATCGTGCCGGTGCCTATGAAGCCAATTCGAAGCTTTGTCATGTGCTCACCATCGACAGCGAAGAAGAGAGATCTTGCGAAGGTTTGCTGCGGGCGCCAAGCAACTCGCAATAGAGGTCGAGGGTCTGGCTCGCCATGCGCGCCGCGCCGAAGTGTCTCCTGGCCCGCTTGCGACCCTCCGCGCCCAAGCGCCTGGCCCAGGCGGGTTGGGCAAGCATGAGGCGCAGCGCCCCGGCCAGCGCCGCCGGGTCGCCGGACGTCAAGAGCAGTCCCGTCCTGCCATCCTGCACCGCCTCGGCGGTGCCGCAGACATTGGTCGCGATCACGGGAAGGCCCGCCCGCATGGCCTCCAGAACGACCAGTGGATGCCCTTCGAAGCGGGAAGGCAGCACGAAGACATCGGCGGCAGCCATGAGATCGGGAACATCGTCGCGCTGACCCAGGAAGCGGACCGTCTCATGGAGCTTGCGGGCCCGGACGGCCCGGCGCAGCGCGCTCTCGAGCGGCCCGGTTCCAACCAACAGAACCTGCGTGTTCGGTGCCTGCTCGAGCACGGCGGGTATCGCCTCGATCAGCAGACGGTGGTTTTTCTGTTCCGTCAGTCGGCCGATGGTCAATAGGACGGGCGTCTCGGCGGCCATGCCGAGCTTTACGCGGGCCGTTTCCCGGCCGCAAACCTCGATCGTTTCCGGGATGCCGTTCCGCACCACAGACATTAGTGATGGCGGCACCCCGGTCTTGATAAAGCTGTCGCGAGCGGCTGCCGATACGCAAATAATGTGGTCGAGATGGGCCAGCCCCCTCCTATAGCGGGCGCGCTGACCGGGATTGGTCAAGAGATAGGGAAGGTGCTCGGTGCGCAGCACGATCGGGACGCCCGCCATCCTCGCTATCGCGGCCGACGAAAGCCCCTCCCAGCCGATGCCGGCATGAACGTGGAAGATGTCGGGTTTCCGCCGCTTGAAGATATCCATGAGGCGGGCCTGGTGGCCTTTATCCAAGCGGACGGCCAGCGACTCTAGACCCATCGCGTCCGCGCGGGCAAGAAAGCGGCGTCCCTGCTCGGTGGCCGGACACATGAAAAGAATGGAACAGCGTGTCTTCAGCTCATCGGCAAGCGCCAGCATGTGCTCGCCCACGCCGGACGGATTCTTGCTGTCGGTGAATAGGCAAACGGTTGGCCATACCATCCCCCGATCGGCAAGGGGCGGGCGTCTCGATGAGATTGGCGTTAACCCCATGAGAACGTCATGAAGCCGGGAATCTATCGAGCTCTGGACTCTTCCTTGGATGCCTTCTTCGGAAAACGCCATCCCTCGGCCCCGAAGAACGTCTGTCGGTCTTTCGGATAAGCGGCCACCCTCGAAGTTGAGGTTCTGGGTCGGGGATTGGCGCGAGGCCCAGGCGCTTGGCCGAGGGCATGTCTTGCTCCCTGGGACGCCGGAAAGAGCTGCGATTCTTGGCGATGACCGCTAAGCTGCTGATTCCATGGCGGGCCCGGATCATGCCCTTAGGGACGCCCACCGCCCTCGGCCCATGCCGGACTCCCTTCTCCTTCAGGCTCACGAACCGGCCATGCTGCGCTTCGCAAGGTGCTGGCTCGAAGAATAACTGAGCGGCGTTACGCAAGTAGCCGCATAAAGGTTCTAGGTCTTTGGTCTGCACCACCACGACATCCTTGTTGTTGTGACTCGGCCATCTTGGCGAGGGAAATTGATGAAGTCCACTGCATTTTCAAGTAAATCAGCTCAGGGTAATACTGTCAACTTGCGAAAAGGATAAGCCTCCCTCGCTTTATTGCGGCAAAAGGTCACGATGCTGTCATTGATCCGTCATCTGGCTAGCTCAACGTTATCCCTAAACTTCTGGCTTTCAGAAACCCTAAGAGGTGTTCCATGCGGATCGTCGATCGACGGACGAGTCATTGTGGGTTTTTCATCGGCAAAGCCGCCGTGATCCCGCTGCTGCTGGCTTTAGGGGCTTGCCCTTCGGCTTTCGCGGACAGCGGCGATCCGCAAGTCCAGACGGGCAGCGGTCTCGCCGGAATTAATCACCCCGACTTGCCTTCGATGCCGCAGATGAAAGAGGGTATCCAGTTCGGCGATGTCAGCGAGGGTCGCGCCATCGTGTGGAGTCGTTGCGATCGCCCGGCCCGTATGTGGGTGGAATACGCGCTCAACGAACAATTCACCGATTCCAAGGTCGTCCGTGGCCCGCACGCGCTCGAAACCTCTGACTTCACCGCGCGTCAGGACTTGGTCGGGCTGCCGCCCGGCAGGGACGTGTATGTGAGGGTCTGGTTCGAGGATTTGACCAACGCCCGCACCAAGAGCGAGCCGGTCACCGGTCATTTCCACACCGTGGGCAAGCACGAGAACATTCGCTTCGTGTGGGGTGGCGACACGGCGGGGCAGGGCTGGGGCATCAACGAGACCTTCGGCGGCATGAAAATCTATGAAACCATGCGCCAAGTGAAGCCTCAATTCTTCATCCAGAGCGGCGACAACGTCTATTCCGACAACCCCATCGAGGCGACCAAGCCGGCCGAAGACGGTCAGATTTGGACCAATCTCGTGACGCCCGAGGTCGCGAAGGTCGCCGAAACCCTGGCCGAGTTCCGGGGTCGCTACAAATACAATTTGCTGGACGCCAACCTCCGCCGCTTCAACGCCGAAGTGCCGCAAATTTGGCAATGGGACGATCACGAGGTCGTCAACAACTGGTCCGCCGCCAAGGATTTGGCCAACGATCCTCGCTACACGGTCAAGGATGTGCCTCTCTTGATCGGTTATGCGACGCGCGCGTTCCAGGAATACGCCCCTCTACGTCCCCCTACGGCGGAAGAGCCCGAGCGTATCTACCGCAAGATTTCCTACGGCCCGCTGCTCGACGTGTTCGTCCTCGACATGCGCAGCTACCGGGGCCCGAACACCGCCAACCGGCAAACCGAGGAGAGCCCGGAAACGGCATTTTTGGATAGCGATCAGTTGAAGTGGCTGGAAGAAGAGTTGAAGGAATCGCGGGCCACCTGGAAAATCATTTCCGCCGACATGCCCATAGGTCTCAACATCGGCGATGGCGTGGATGAGCAGGGCCAGCCCCGTTGGGAAGCCATCGCCAACGGCGACAACGGCCCGGCCGCAGGCCACGAGCTGGAAATCGCCCGGCTCTTGAGCTTCCTCAAGGAAGAGCGAATCAAGAACATCGTGTGGTTGACCGCCGATGTCCATTACGCCGCCGCCCATTTCTACGATCCATCCCAAGCGCAGTTCAAGAACTTCTCGCCGTTTTGGGAGTTCGTGGCCGGTCCCCTCAACGCCGGCACCTTCGGTCCCAATACCACCGATGGCACTTTCGGGCCTAAGGTCGTGTTTGCCAAGGCCCCCCCGGCGGGTCAGGCCAACCTGTCACCCTATGCGGGCCTGCAGTTCTTCGGCGAGGTCAACGTTCATCGCAAGACCCGCGCATTGAAGGTGGAGTTGAAGGATCTTTACGGAGCGTCGGTGTTTAGCAAGACGCTGAAAGCCGAATAACGAAGTCGTCGCTGGCTCCCCAAGTCCAGGAGGCGCCATTCTCCTGCCGAGCAGGCGAGAAAGACGAGCGGGCCGCCTCACCGGATCGAATCCGGCACGGGAGGCGACCGAAAGGAGGCGTCCAGGCAAAATTTGGCCGAGTTGTCGGCGAGTCCGCCTCGCCGCACCGGCGGTCATTTCCCCGCCCACTCTTCCCTCAGGGCCCTCCGCGCCTGCGTTTCCGCCCGCAGCTTTCGGATGAATTTCTCGTACCCGACCATCAGGTGGATCGCGAAACCGGCGAGAGCCGTCAGCAACCATTCATCCCGCCCGATGGGAGCGGTATGGAACAGCCAGTTGAGAAGCGGGGCGTAGGTGAAGGCGGCCTGGGCCAGGAGCATGACGGCGATGCCGCCCCAGAGCCAAGGGTTCGAGAACAGGCCGATCCCGAGCATGGACTCGGTAAGGGAGCGGCAATTCAAGAGGTAAAAGGCCTGGCCGACGGCGAAAACATTGACGGCGGCGGTGCGGGCCTTTTCGATCGGCTCGCCGTGAGACAGCTCGAACTCGAACAGGCCGAAGGACGCCGCCGTCAGCAGCAGGCCCACGAACACGGTGCGGAACAGCAGCTGCCCGGTGAGAATGGGCTCGTCGGGCCGCCGGGGCCGGCGTCGCATCAGGTCCGGCTCCTTGGCCTCGAAGGCCAGGGTCAACCCCAGAAAGACCGCGGTGGTCATGTTGATCCAGAGGATCTGGCCCGGCAGGATGGGCAGGGTCATGTCCAGCCCCACGGCGATGAGGATCACCAGACCCTGACCGATGTTGGTGGGCAGGGTCCAGGTGAGAAACTTCACGAGGTTGTCGTACACCCCCCGGCCTTCCTCCACGGCGGCGGCGATGGAGGCGAAGTTGTCGTCGGTGAGCACCATGGCCGCGGCTTCCTTGGACACTTCCGTGCCGGTGATGCCCATGGCCACGCCGATATCGGCCTGCTTGAGGGCCGGGGCGTCGTTCACCCCGTCGCCGGTCATCGCGACCACGTGCCCTTGGGATTGCAGGGCCCGGACCAATCGGAGCTTTTGCTCGGGCGCGACTCGGGCGAAGACGGCGGTGGTCTCGGCCACTTCCGGCAGCCGGTCGTCTGGGATGGCGGCGAGAGCCCTGCCGTCCAGGGCGGTGACCTCGGCGTCCTCGCCTTCGAGGCCAATCTGCCTGGCGATGGCCACGGCGGTGACGCGGTGATCGCCGGTAATCATCTTGACCCGGATGCCCGCCGTCCGGCAGGCGGCGACGGCGCGGATCGCCTCGGGCCGCGGCGGGTCGATCATGCTCTGGAGCCCCAGGAAGGTGAGTCCCTCCCGAAGTTCGCCCTGATCCACATCGCCGTCGTGGTGGGGCCGCTCGCCGCGGGCGAAGGCCAGCACCCTTAAACCCCGCCCGGCCAGTTCCTGCACGGTGCGGTGGACCGCTTCAACATTCAGCGGGACGCGCCTCATCTCGGCGTCGAAGGTCGCGTCGCAGCGGGGCAGAAGACTTTCCACCGATCCTTTGAGGTAAACATGGCGGGCGTCCTCGGCGAGATTGTGGTGCAAGGTCGCCATGAATTGGTGGGCCGACTCGAACGGAATGGCGTCGAGGCGCGGATGACCCTCCACGGTCTGCTGCGGATGCAGCCCCGCCTTGCAGGCGGAGACCAGCAGCGCGCCCTCCGTGGGATCGCCCTCGACGCGCCAGTCTCCCCTGTCTTCCACCAGCCGCGCATCGTTGCAGAGGAGACCGGCCTTGAGGCATTCCAGCAGCGCCGGATGATCGGCGGGGGAAACGATCCGACCGTCCTCCCCGAAGAATTCTCCCCGCGGCGCATAGCCGCTGCCCGAGAGTTCGAACCGCTCCCCGCCGGCCCAGGCCGCCTGCACCGTCATCTGGTTCTGGGTCAAGGTGCCGGTCTTGTCGGAGCAGATGATGCTGGTGCTGCCCAGGGTTTCCACCGCCGGGAGCTTTCGAATGATGGCGTGGCGCCGGGCCATGCGGGCCACGCCGATGGCTAGGGTGATGGTGACCGCCACCGGGAGTCCCTCCGGAATCGCCGCCACCGCCAGGGCCACGGAGGCGACGAAGGTGTCGACGGGATCGTCCCCGCGCAGCCAGCCGGCCCCGAAAGTGAGGGCGGCGAGGCCAATGATGAAGCCCATGAGCAGCCGGCTGAACCGGCCGATCTTTCGGGTGAGCGGGGTCTCCAGCTCGGTCGCCTCGGCGATCATCCGATTGATGCGGCCGATTTCGGTGCGATCGCCGGTCTCCACCACGATGCCGACCCCGGTGCCGTAGGTCACCAGGGTGGAGGAATAGGCCATGTTGCTGCGGTCGGCGAGGACAGTATCTCCGCTCAGTGCCGCAGTCTGCTTTTCTATCGGCACCGATTCGCCCGTCAGAGCCGATTCGTCGATCTGCAGCTCCCTTACCCGGAGCAGTCGCAGATCCGCTGGCACCTTATCGCCGGATTGCAGGAACACCGCGTCGCCCGGCACCAGATCGCTTCCCGAAACCACCTGCCGAGCGCCGCCTCTCAGCACCGCGGCGCTGAGGCTGAGGCCACGGGCAAGGGCGTCGATGGCCCTAAGGGCGTTCATTTCCTGGACAAAGCCGATGATGGCGTTGAGCAGGACCACGCCGAAGATGACGCTGGCGTCCGTCCAGCCCTTCAGCACGCCGGTGATGAGTCCTGAAATCAAAAGGATATAGATGAGCGGGTCGTTGAACTGGGATAGGAATAGGGCGATGGGCCCCTTGCCCTTTTTCGGAGTCAGCCGGTTCGGGCCGTATTTCTCGCGCCGCCGCGCGACTTCCTGCTCATCCAGTCCCTGGGCGGGATCGACGTTCAGGAGTTCCGGCACGAGTTCCGGCGGCAGTTCGTGCCATAAACGGTCGGGGCTATTGCGCATGGTTCGGTCCTCACGGTTGGAATTAATAGAGAGTTGGACCTAGTCTTTTCGCGAAGAGGTGATTACTCCTGAGGGCCATCGAACGACCCGCCTGGGGCGACTGGCGTGGCACGGCCGATCATGGACGGCCAGCCGCCCTCAATCCGGACACGGTCCTCGGGGGAAAACCACCATCTCGCCCTCAATGCGTCACTTTCTAAACCGGCGGATCGCCCAGTCCGGCCACGCCTCGCGGTCACTCGTCATCTCCGCCGGTTTTTGGAGGCAACCGATGTCATCCAGGGTATCGGAAACTAAGCGTGGGTGGACCCACTCGTGAGGCACGGCTCACACCTTCCGCAGAGCGGTACGGGTCGCCAAATGATCCAGGTGGATCATTGTTAAACTTGGGCTGGCTTTCCCTGGACTAGCCGGTTTTCAGTTGCCGTGGACAGTGGTAAAACAGGGGAAACTCGGGTTCCAAGGGCATCGTCAGAGCTTCCTTACTCATTCCTCGTGCCCGGGCTTCTTGGAGGAGTTAGCTTTCAGGGCTTTCGATGAAACAACGCCGCAAACCCCTTATCTCGCCCAAAGCCCGCCTAGGCCTTGGAATGCTTGCTTTAAGCCTTGGCTTTCCGCTAGCCGGCTATGGGGTGGGTATTTTGGTCATAAACCCCAAGATTGTTCCCGAGCGGATTGCTGCCGGAGAGAAGGCGACCCTCACCATCGAATCGCGGGATGGTTTTCAAAAACCCCTAATAGGCGTTATCGTCAAGGTAACGGCTCACACGGGTTATTTTGAAGCGAATCACAAGAAAATCATTCTAGGGGTGACTGATGATAGGGGCCTATTTCAGGTGCTTTGGCATAGCGATTCCGGTACGGCCGCCGGTCCACAGGAATTCACTATCTTGGCGTCCAAGAGCGGATATATCGGGAAATATCCGGTGACCGCGAGAGTGATCGTCGAAGACGATGGAAATGAAGATCCCCGCCTACCGAGCGGCCGTTGAATCCGCCTAAAAAGCGCCGGCAAAATCCCCATAAGCCCCCTGCAACCCTAACCAGGGTCTCGTGAGCGCCTGAAAGTTACCGTCATGCCGGCCGCCAGCGGGAAGCCGAGGACGCCGGAATGCAACGGTAACTTTCAGGAAGCGGGCACGGCGAGAACTACGCCGCAGCGACCATCCTTGCCAGTTGATCGCAAACTTTCTCGCAGCGGCGGCACGCCTCGCCACAAACACGGCAGTGTTCATGATGAGAGGCATGCCGCTCGCATTCCTCGGCGCACGCCCGACAGGCCGCCACACACGCTTCTAGCTGGCCTCGCAGCAACTTCGAATCCGGTTCGGTTTGGCGCGCAACGAGCCGCCCCGTCGTCGTACAGACGTCCGCACAATCCAAGCATGTCCGGACGCAGCGTCTAAGATTCTGCACCATGTCCTCGCCAAGACAGGCATCGGCGCAGGCGGTACAGGCTTGAGCGCAATCCCATAGGTCGCCCGCCGCCTGCGCCAGTAGGCCAGCATCCATCTTGGCGGGGCACGGATGTGATTTAAGGATTCCCTGAAGACTATTCATGATCATTCTCCTCTGTCTCTAGCCACCTGTATTTCAGGCTCTTGTCGTATTTTCGCTTCAAGTCACGGGAGGATTCTCCAAGCATGACAGTCGCTGGGTGATGTACAAGATAAAGTAAACACCCGACGCCTGAAGAATATGACTGGGCTCGGAAGAACGAGGTTCAAGCGATTTTATTCTCAGGATCGGTCGAGAACTCCGTCGATTTAACCGGGTAACACCTTGAATTCGAATAATTACGAAGCGATCACGTCGGGATTTTCTCTGTCCGAGGCATGCCAAAGAGGCTGTCTATTCGATTAAGATCACGTTTTTCTACCTTGGGCTTTGGAGAAAACCGAATTGGATGCATTCTTGAAAGCGGCTCTTGAAGAAGCCGAGAAAGGGTTAAAGGAAGGCGGTATTCCCATTGGCTCTGTTCTGGTCCACCAAGGCAAGATCATAGGCCGAGGCCACAACCAGCGCGTGCAGCGAGGTAGCGTCGTGCTCCATGCGGAGATGGACGCCTTGGAAAACGCCGGGCGCCAGTCGGCCGCAATCTACCGCGCGTGCTCGCTCTACACGACTTTGTCGCCGTGTCCGATGTGCACCGGAGCGATTCTGCTTTATGGAATCCCCAAGGTGATTGTCGGAGAAAATCGAACCTTCATGGGTGAGGAAGAGCTCCTGCGGGCGAGAGGAGTTTCAGTCGAGGTGCTTCAGGACTCCTCCTGTATCGAGATGATGTCAGACTTTATCAGGGCGGCTCCCGGGTTATGGAATGAAGACATCGGAATGTGAGCTCAGGCTGCCGAGGTCCTTCCCGGGGCGTGACGCCAACCGAATCGTGATGATCGTTCGGTGCGAGCTTATCCAGGTCTGAAAAAACTCGATAGAATGACTGAAGATGACGCTTTCGGGGCATTGATAGGTCCTTGAGCTTCGAATCCAAGTACCACTCACAAGGAGAGCTTGCCATGCGGAGGAAGTTGCCGATCGGAGGGTTGGCTGGAATGCTAGCCGTGTTGCTCAGCCTGAATCCGGCCGCCGCCGTGGAGGACCATAAAGCAGAGGCGGTCAAGGAGGCGCTATCCGCCGTCGAAAGCGGTAAGCAAGGCCAAGCCGCCGCGGCAGGCGAACATGTCAGAGCCGCAAAGCTTCATGCCGAGGCGGCTGAACACGAGAAGGCCAACCCGCATCTGGGCGCCGCGATTAAGGATCTAGAGGCCGCCATCGAGCATAGCCAAAAAGGCCGTGCCGAGCTGGCCGGCGAATCCGCCCGGCAGGCTCTAACTCATCTTAAGGCCGCCGAAAAAGCCTTCTAAGTCCCCTCAGGAAGATCTCGCGGCATGTGAACTGAGCATAGCGAGTACTTGCGGTGAGTGCGGTGGTATCGATTGAAGACCTCGCGCGCCGCTTGGAGTAACGCGGCTACCGATTCGACGAGT
>CADDYU010000036.1 GCA_902810705.1 Methylococcaceae bacterium | reverse complement strand
GCCGTTTGGCGCGCGATTACGAGCGGCTGCCGGAGACCTTGGCCGGCCTGCATTTTCTCGCACTCCTGTGTTTGATGTTGCCCAAAGCCATCCCGCTGCTCGCTTTGAGTACATAACAGGCTCTAGTGAGTGTCGTATAGCTCCCAGGTGCTGCCGTAGGAAGTCTCCTGGTCGAAGTTTTCCCAAATCACGGGCGGGCTGATCATGGGCTTGGTCGGGATCATGAAGGTGACAATATCGGTCACTCCCAGCAGCGATCTTCCCGCGAGGTTGGCGATGCCCTTGAAGAATCCCAGCGTCAGCCCGGAAGCCGGCCCGTCCTGAACGGACGAGACGTACATCGTTTTCGGAAGCTCGACCCAGCCAGTCGCCGCGTTGCTGACGCCGATGCCGAATTTCTCCCCCACCGTAGCGGCATAGCTGCGGCTGCCAGAGGTTTCCGCCCGAGCGGCTGGAGCAAGACCGATGCTGAGACCCACGAGCACTAATGCAAGACAATTCATCTTCTTCATAAATTAATTTTTCTGCTCGATTTAACCGAAATAGCTCCAAAGGTTCTCCAATGGTTCGAGCTAGCATGAGCCAGCGTCTCGAATTCTACCCCGCCCTCGAAGCTCGCCGATCGCTATCGCCAGCGGGCACTGGGCCGCGGAAAATTTATCCTTGCTCCCTCGGGAGCGCCAGCCTGTTAGCCGTTCCGCTCGGCGGGTCGAAAATCGCTCGGCGCGGCCACTTCGCCATACGGCAGCGTTAGGCACTCCCCGGTGAGGTTTAATCTTCCCGCTTGAATTCGCCCTCGATGGTGATGCGGCCCCGGGCTCGGGATTCCGGGACCGGCGGCGCCATGATGTGGTTTTTTAAGAGATGAAGGGCCAGACGGTGGCGAATGGCCGGAATGAGACAGCCCAAGGCGAGAATGTCGCTCAGGAAGCCGGGAATCAAAAGCAGCAGGCCGCCGGCTGCGACCAGACCGCTCTCGACCATTTCCAGCGCCGGCAATTCGCCCCGTTCCAAGGCTTGCCTCACCCGCAGCAAGGTGGAAAACCCCTGGACGCGCAGCAAGGACATCCCGAAAGCCGCGGCGCCCAGTAGCAGGGCCAGAGTCAATAGAAAGCCGAGCGCGCCGATCAGCTTGACCAGCACGTAAATCTCCAGGATCGGCAGACTCAGCAAGGCGAATAAGAACCATCGACTGATGTTCATCCCGTCCTCGTATGTTTAAAATTTCGGAAACTCAAACAGGCGTTTTCCCATGCCCAACGAATACTGTCTAGTTTTATCGACATGCCCTGATGGCGAGACCGCCCGAAAACTCGCGACAGCCTTGGTCGAGGAGCGTCGGGCCGCTTGCGTCAACATCGTGCCTGGCCTGACTTCGGTGTATCCGTGGAAGGGCAAGGTCGAAACGGCGGAAGAGCATCTTTTGCTGATCAAGACCGAAACCGCCAGGTTTTCCGAGCTGGAGGACTTTCTCAAGGCGCAACATCCTTACGAACTTCCGGAAATCGTCGCGGTCCCTATGGTGCGCGGTTCCGTCGATTATCTGGAATGGATCACTCAATGGCTACGAGGCTGACCGGCGCCGGCGATCAACCGGGTCGTCTCTTTCTACGACTCTGCGGCTGGCTTCCGGTTCTCATGTTCGTTTACGCCGGCCTTGCCTTGGCCTTCGATAGCGCCGAGCTTCTGCCCGTGGATCAGGCGTTCCGGGTTTCGGCGAAGGCCGAACAAAACGCGGCGATTCTCGATTGGGACATCGCCGACGGGTATTATCTTTACCGGCAAAAATTCAAATTCCTGCCCAAGACGCCCGATGTGGAATTGGGTCCGGCGGAATTCCCGGCGGGCGAAAAAAAACGCGACGACGCCTTTGGCGATGTGGAGATTTACCGGCGGCACCTGGCCGTGCGATTGCCTCTGCTGCGAAAGGGAGCGGGCGAAGGGCCGATGACCTTGGAAGTTACGGTGCAGGGCTGCGCCGGCCAAGGCCTCTGCTATCCGCCCCATAAACAGATCGTCAATCTACAAGAGCCCGCGGTGACGGATCTTAAGCGGAGCGCGACGCCTCCCGCGTCGAAGTTCGGCGCGGCCCTGGAAGCCTTGGGGATCAAATCCCATGGTGCGGCGGATGAATTGCTGCCGCCGGATCAGGCGTTCCGGTTCTTCGCCGAGGTCAAGGACTCAAACACCCTCTGGGTCAGCTGGCAGATCGCCGACGGTTACTACCTCTACCGGGAAAAATTCAAGTTCGCTCTGCTCGAGGGCGCCGGAGCGAAGCTCGGAAACTACGAGATACCCCACGGCGAGCCTCATCACGACGAGGAGTTCGGGGCGGTCGAAACCTTCCGCCGAGAAGTCGGCTTCGCCCTGCCGCTGGAGCGCCAGGAAGGCAAGCCCGCAACGATCGAGTTGCGGGCCGGCTTCCAGGGTTGCGCCGACCGGGGCGTGTGCTATCCGCCGATGCAGAAAACCGTGAAGCTGGAGTTGCCGGCCTTGGACGCTGCCACTTCCAAGCCGGAGCGTGGGGCAACTGAAGCGGGCGAATGCGAAATCGGGCCGGCTTCCGGGTTCGTCGAAGCGGCGCCTCAATCGGAGCAGTGTCGGGTCGCGGCCGCCCTGAAAAGCAATTCCCTGATCCTGACGGTGGCGAGCTTTCTGGGGATGGGCTTGCTGCTGGCCTTCACGCCCTGCATCTTTCCCATGATTCCCATCCTGTCCGGCATCATCGTCGGTCAGGGCCATGCCCTCACCACCGGCCGGGCGTTCCTGCTGTCGCTGAGCTACGTGCTCGCCTCGGCTCTGGCCTACACGGTTTTCGGCGTTCTGGCGGGGCTCTTCGGCGGCAATCTCCAGGTGCTGTTCCAAGATCCTCGGGTCATCGCGGCCTTCAGCGCATTGTTCGTGCTGCTGGCGCTGCCCATGTTCGGCCTGTTCACCCTGCAGCTGCCGGGATTCGTGCAATCGCGGATCGCTGCCGTGAGCAGCCGGCAGCGGGGCGGCACCTTGGCCGGCGCGGCGGTCATGGGCGCGCTGTCGGCCCTGATCGTGGGGCCCTGCGTCGCGGCGCCCCTGGCCGGCGCGCTGATCTACATCGGCCAGACCGGCGATGCGGTTCTGGGCGGATTGGCGCTGTTCGCCCTGGGGCTGGGCATGGGGATTCCCCTCCTGGTGATCGGCGCCTCGGCGGGCAAGCTCCTGCCCAAGGCAGGCATCTGGATGAATTCGGTCAAGGCCGGCTTCGGCGTGGGCCTTTTGGCGGTCGCGGTGTGGCTCCTCGACCGCATTATTCCGCCCGCCGTCACCATGTTCCTGTGGGCCTTGCTGCTCATCATTCCCGCGGTTTACCTGGGTGCCCTGGACTCGCTGCCGCATCCCTCGTCCGGCTGGCGGAAGCTGTGGAAAGGCGTCGGCATCGTCATGCTGGCTTACGGCGTGCTGCTCCTGATCGGCGCGGCCTCGAACGGCGCCGATCCCTTGCAGCCCCTGCGTGGCTTGTACGCCGCCGATTCCAAAGCGGCGCCGGAGGCGCCGGCCTTCCGCAAGGTCAAATCCCTGGCCGAACTCAATAGGGAAATCGCCGCGGCCGAGGCCGCCGGCCAATGGGCCATGCTCGATTTCTATGCCGATTGGTGCGTCTCCTGCAAGGAGATGGAACGCTACACCTTCGCCGACGCCAGGGTTCGCGAGATATTGGGCGAAATGGTGCTGCTCCAGGCCGACGTTACCGAGAATTCCCCGCTGGATCAGGCTTTGTTGCAAAAATTCAACCTGGTGGGGCCGCCCGCGACGCTCTTCTTCGGGCCGGACAAGGAGGAGCGCAAAGCTTTCCGGGTCGTGGGCTACATGGACGCCGACCAATTCCTGAACCACCTCCAGAAGATGATTCGCTGATGCGGACCAAGCTCTGGCTCGGGCTGCTGGCCTTGCTCGCTTTAGTGGCGGGAGTGGCGACGCAGCGCTGGATGGCCGCCGAGTCCGTACCTGCGGCGCCGATCGCCGAACCCGTGCTTCGCGATCTCGACGGACGGACCCACACCCTCGCGGAATGGCGGGGCAAGGTGGTCGTGTTGAATTTCTGGGCCACCTGGTGCCCGCCCTGCCGCGCGGAGATGCCGGAATTCGTCCGCTTGCAGTATGAGCTGGGCGGGCAGGGACTGCAATTCGTCGGCGTCGCCATCGACGAGCCCGAAGCGGTGCGCGAATTTCTCCAGGAAAACCCGGTGAATTATCCCATTCTGATCGGGGACGAGCAGGCGCCGGCTTGGGCCGACAGTCTCGGCAATCGCCTTAAGGGCCTGCCTTTTTCGGTGGTTTTCGACCCCGCCGGCCAGGCGACTCACTCCCAAACCGGCATCTTCCGACGCCAGCAGGTCCTTGAGGCCATAAAACCGCTGCTGCCTAGCCAGGCCGTCACATTATCTCGCTAGCATAAATTGCCCTGAAACCGTCCTTTCATGGACAACTTATGGATGTTTCGGCAAAATACCGGCGGTTTTCCGGGCTTTTTGCGCAATTTGGAGAATTGGCGGTCCTCATGGCACAGATCCTTGTCCTCAACGGTCCGAATCTCAATCTGCTGGGTCTGCGCGAGCCCGCCGTCTATGGCACTGAAAGCTTACGGAATATAGAGAATCGGCTCGCTTTACAGGGCAGGGGACATAAACTCACGTTTTTTCAGAGCAACGCCGAGCATGAGCTGATCGACCGCATCCACGCGGCATTCCACGACACCGTGGATTTCATCCTGATCAATCCGGGCGGCTATACCCACACCAGCATTGCCCTTCGCGATGCCTTTTTGGCGACCCGTATTCCGTTTATCGAAGTGCATCTCTCCAATGTCCATGCGCGGGAGCCATTCCGTAGGCATTCGTATCTTTCCGACATTGCTAAAGGTGTTATCTGCGGATTCGGCGCATTTAGCTACGAGCTGGCGCTGCAAGCCGCCATCCATATCCTAGAGAAAGGTCACTAAACCGATGGATATCCGAAAAATAAAAAAATTGATCGAAATGATCGATGAATCCGATATCGCCGAAATCGAGATTCACGAGGGGGAGGAATCGGTACGTATCAGCCGTTGCAGCAGCATCGTCCCGGCGGCGCCGGCGCCGACGCCGCCGGCCGTGACATCCGCCGCCACTGAGACGCCGGCGGCTCAGACCTCATACTTTACGGCACCATCCAAGAGCGAGGACGGCGATCGCATCACCGGACATATTGTTCGCTCGCCCATGGTCGGCACCGTCTACCGTTCGCCGAGCCCTGGAGCCAAGGTTTTCGTCGAAGTCGGCCAGCACGTGGACGTGGGCGACACCCTCTGCATCATTGAGGCCATGAAAATTCTCAACCAGATCGAAGCGGACAAAGCCGGTGTGATCACCAAGGTGTTGGTGGAGAATGCGCAGCCCGTGGAATACAACCAGCCGCTGTTCATCATCGAATGACGGCGCGTCCCCGTGCCACCACCCACATACTTCTTAGGTGTTGCCATGCTTGGTAAAATCCTGATCGCCAATCGGGGCGAGATTGCCCTGCGCATTCTTCGAGCCTGTCGCGAACTCGGCATCAAGGCCGTGGCCGTGCATTCCGAGGCCGATCGTGACCTCAAGCACGTGCGTCTCGCTGACGAATCGGTCTGCATCGGCCCGGCGCCCGCCCGGGAAAGCTATCTCAATGTGCCCGCCATCATCAGTGCCGCCGAGGTGACCGACGCGGTAGCCATTCATCCGGGCTATGGGTTTCTCTCGGAGAATGCCGATTTCGCGGAAAAAGTCATCCAGAGCGGCTTCATCTTCATAGGGCCCCGGCCCGAAACCATCCGGCTCATGGGTGACAAGGTGTCGGCCATCGAGGCCATGAGGAAGGCCGGAATTCCCTGCCTTCCGGGCTCGGACGGTCCTTTGAGCGATAATTACGACGAAAACCTCAAGATTGCCCGTCGCATTGGCTTTCCCATCATCATCAAGGCCGCCGGCGGCGGCGGGGGCCGTGGCATGCGGGTGGTGCACAGCGAGGCCAACCTCCACAGCGCCATCGCCCTGACCCGCGGCGAAGCCAGCGCGGCCTTCGGCAATGACACGGTGTACATGGAAAAATTCCTGGAGGATCCGAGGCACATCGAGTTCCAGGTTATCGCCGACAGCCATGGCAACGTCATTCATCTGGGCGAGCGCGATTGTTCCACCCAGCGCCGGCATCAAAAAGTGATCGAGGAAGCCCCCGCTCCCGGCATCACCGAGGAGCAGCGGCGGGAAATGGGGGCGCGCTGCGTCCGGGCCTGCCAGGACATCGGCTATCTCGGCGCCGGCACCTTCGAATTCCTATATCAAGAGGGCGAGTTCTATTTCATCGAGATGAACACCCGGGTTCAGGTCGAGCACCCCGTTACCGAAATGGTGACCGGCTTCGACATCGTCAAGGAACAACTGCGCATCGCGGCTGGGGAAACCCTCTCTATTCGGCAGGAGGATGTCCAACTGCGCGGCCATGCGATCGAATGCCGGCTCAACGCCGAGGATCCCGCGAGTTTCGTGCCCAGCCCCGGCCTGATCGAGCAGTTCCACATGCCCGGCGGTCCCGGCATCCGCGTGGAAACCCATATCTACAATGGTTACAAGGTGCCGCCCTACTACGACTCCATGATCGGCAAGCTCATCGCCCACGGCGAGAACCGCGCAAGCGCCATCGCCCGCATGCGCACCGCTCTAAGCGAAATGGTCATCGGCGGCATCAAGTGCAATATTCCGCTGCTGCTAGATATCGTCAACGACGCGGCATTCGAGGCCGGCGGTCAGAACATCCATTACCTGGAACAGAAGCTGGGGCTGAAGCACTGATGTGGCGCCAACTGGGCGTGACGGTCGATGAATCGCTCGCCGAGCCCCTGTCCGATTTCTTCATGGATCGAGGTGCGGTCTCGGTAAGCTTCGAGGACGCCGGCGATCAGCCGCTGTTCGAACCCAAGCCGGGAGAGACGCCGCTGTGGCGGAAGACCCGCGTGGTCGCGCTTCTGGACGAGAATGTGGACGAAGCGGCCTTGCGATCCGCGGCGGCGGCCGAATTCGTGGGGCGAGTGGCCGACTGGGAGAGCCTCGGAGTGGAAGACCGGGCTTGGGAGCGGGTGTGGCTGGAGCACTTCAGACCCACGCGCTTCGGCCGGCGGCTGTGGATTTGTCCGACCGGCTTCGAGCCGCCCGAACCGGAGGCCGTCAACGTGCGGCTGGATCCGGGCCTCGCGTTCGGCACCGGCACCCATCCCACCACCGCGCTATGCCTGGAATGGCTGGACGGATTGGATTGGGCCGGCAAGACCGTTGTCGATTACGGCTGCGGGTCCGGCATTCTCGCGGTCGCCGCCCTCAAGCTCGGCGCGGCAGCGGCTTACGGCGTGGACATCGATCCCCAGGCGCTGGCCGCCAGCGCGGAAAACGCCCGCAAGAACGGTGTCGAATCTGGATTGACACTGGGCTATCCCAAGGACTTGCCTCGGTTCGAGGCCGACATTCTGGTGGCCAACATCCTCGCCGGTCCCCTGGCCGAACTGGTGGACGATATCGTCGCAAGACTTCGGCCCGGCGGACGTCTGGCTCTGTCCGGGATTCTCGTCACACAAGTCGAGCCCGTCCGCCGGGCTTATGAACCGCGAATCGAATTCGGATCTACGGCTTTGCGCGAGGACTGGGCTTTGCTCACCGGTCGGAGGCGGGTGCCATGAGGCCCGCGCCGCCCGTGCCGCCGCGGCCTGGCAAGCAAGGCCAGCCGCCCCTCACATACCGGTCCGGGCGCACGAGGTGGTGGGAGGAGAAAAGCGACCTCGGGATTGGCCGAGCGGCGCTGAGGCGGAAAAGCCGCTGGTGGCTCGAAATGACCGATTCGCGGCGGTGGGGCGCTGGCGTGCTGGCCTTGACGATGTTGCTGAGCTTGCAGATCCTCGCCTTCGAAAGCCGGCGCCTTGCGCAGAATGTCCATGTCCGGCCGTGGCTGGACCGCGTTTGCGCAGGTCTCGGCTGTGTGCTGCCGCCCTTCAAGGATATCGGCCGCCTTCAAGTCACCGACCGCGCTCTGAACCGGATGGGCGGCAGCAAGGAGGGGCTGGAATTCAGCCTGACCTTCGTCAATCGGTCCGTGTTGCCCCAGGCGTTTCCGAAACTCAAATTGGTACTCAATGAACTCGGCGGCTCGCCCATCGCCGAGCGCCTGTTCGAACCTCCGGAATATCTTCCGGAATGGCGGCCTGGCTTGCTGATGCCGGTTGGCCGACCCTTCGAGATCCAGTTATCCCTCGCCAAACCTAGCCGGGAAGTCGGGGGGTTCACGATCCAATTCCAATAGCCGGAGTTTCGCGCCTCACGCGGCGCTCAGCCTCTGCAACAGCCACTTTCGGATATCGGTGATTTCCTCCCAGGAGACCGAGTGGGGCATGGGATAGCTGTGCCAGTCCACGGCATAACCCTTGGCTTCGAGCGTGCGGCGGGCGGCGAGCCCCAGTGCATAAGGCACCACCGTATCCTGGGTGCCATGAGCCAGGAACAGGGGGAAAGCTCGGATCGCGGAGGGAAGGCTCTGCGGCGAGGCCACATAGCCCGAGAGACAGATCGCGCCGCCTACCCGATCCTGATGCCAGACGGCGGTTTCCAGGGCGATGACGCTCCCTTGCGAGAATCCCGCCAGGATGATGCGTTCCGGCGCGATGCCGGCCGCGATTTCCCGCTCCACGAGTTGCATCACGGCCCCCCGCGAGGCGCAAATGCCGGCTTCGTCCGGCGCGAGGCTCAGATCGGGTGTAGCGATGTCGTACCAGGCTGGCATGAGATAGCCGCCGTTGATGGTAACGGCGCACCTCGGCGCGTGGGGCAGCACGAAGCGGACGCCCAGTGATTCCGGCAGGCGGAGTTCGGTCGCCACAGGCTCGAAGTCATGGCCGTCCGCCCCGAGCCCATGCAGCCAGATGATGGTGGAACGGTGGGGGCCTGAAGGTTCGATGATGACGGCGGGCAAGAGGTCTTTCTTCATCGCGCTAGAGATGTCTTAAGTCAGAGGAAAAATCCCGCTGAAAAACGGGCAGGAATTGTGTCAATCCGCGAGTTCGGCGGCCGCCTCCCGATCCACCAGCCAAACCGTTGTCCCGCCCTCCGCCGCGACTCGGGCCGCCGGCAAATCGGCGCCACCTTTCCCGCCTTCGAAAATCGCCTGCAATGTTCCAGCCTTGTCGGCGCCCGTCACCAAGAACAATATCTGGGTCGCCCGATTGATGGTCGCCAAGGTCAAGGTCAGCCGCGTCGGCGGTGGCTTGGGCGAATCGCGAACGGCGGCGACGGAACCGGGATAGTCCGGCCGGCCGGGAAATAGGGAGGCGGTGTGGCCGTCCGGCCCCATGCCGAGCAGAATCAAATCGAAGCGGGGCGGGGACTCGGCAAAGAAGGCTTTCAGGGTTTCGGCATAGCGGGCGGCAGAGGCTTCCGGTTCGGCGCCTTGGGTCGGCATGGGATAAATGTTGGCCGATGGAATGGGGACGCGGTCCAGC
Source organism: Methylococcaceae bacterium (assembly GCA_902810705.1). Lineage (GTDB taxonomy): Bacteria > Pseudomonadota > Gammaproteobacteria > Methylococcales > Methylococcaceae > CADDYU01. The sequence continues at coordinate 24,066 of CADDYU010000036.1, read as the reverse complement.
AGGGTTTCCTGGACCAAACGAAGATTGCTGTCGGGGTCGTCCGGCGGCACGAAGCGCTCGTCAGCGAAAAAGATATGGACGCGGGGCCAGTCGATGGCAGTCAGGTAAGGCGGCGTGGCCAGCAGCGAATAGAGCCGGCGCGGTGTGCCGCCGCCGGACAGGGCCACGGCGAAGCGGCCATGGCGATGGATGGCACGGGTCGCCGCCTCGGCGAAGCGATCGGCAGCCTCGCGCGCTAAATCGCTGGCGCATTCGGCAATGAAGAGTTCGCGGGTCATGGCTAGCGGAGGCTCTTGTAATGGTTGATGAGGCCATTGGTGGAGCTGTCGTGGGAGTCGGCCGGCCGTGCGTCGTCCAGCTCCGTGAAAATGGTCTTGGCCAACCGCTTGCCCAGTTCGACGCCCATCTGGTCGAAGGAATTGATGTTCCAAATCGCGCCCTGAACGAAGATTTTATGCTCGTACAGGGCGATCAGGCTGCCCAGGGTTTCCGGCGTGAGCTTTCGGTACAAAATGGCATTGGACGGCCGATTGCCGGGAAAGGTCTTGGCGGCGGCCAGGGTCAACAGGTGCTCGCCGGCAACGCCTTCGGTCTCCAGCTCCGTCTTGGCCTCCTCGAAGGTCTTGCCGCGCATGAGGGCTTCGGGCTGGGCGATGAAGTTGGAGATGAGCAGTTCGTGATGGCGCCCGAGATGATGATGGCTTTGCGCCGCCGCGAGAAAATCGCAGGGCACGAGCTTGGTGCCCTGATGAAGCAACTGATAAAAGGCGTGCTGGCCGTTGGTGCCCGGCTGGCCGAAGATGATGGGGCCGGTTTCGTAATCCACCGGCCGGCCTTCCTTGTCCACGCTCTTGCCGTTGCTCTCCATGTCGCCTTGCTGGAGATAGGTCGGCAGGTATTCCAGGTACTGGTCGTAGGGCAGGATGGCGTAGGTTTCGGCGCTGAAGAAATCGCCGTACCAAATCCCGAGAAGCCCCATCAGCACCGGGATGTTCCGCTCGAAAGGCTCGGTGCGGAAATGTTCATCCACCTGATGGGCGCCTTCGAGCAGGGCTTCGAAGCGGTCCATGCCCACGGCGAGGGCGATGGGCAGGCCAATGGCGGACCACAGCGAGTAGCGTCCGCCCACCCAGTCCCAGAATTCGAACATGTTAGCCGGATCGATGCCGAATTCCGCTACTTTCACGGCGTTGGTGGAAATCGCGACGAAATGCTTGACGATGGCGGCGGAATCCCGGACCCGCGCCAGGAACCAGGCGCGCGCCGATTCGGCGTTGACCATGGTTTCCTGGGTGGAAAACGTTTTCGAGGCGACGCAGAACAGGGTGGTTTCCGGGTCCAAATCCTCGAGATTCTGCATCAAGTCCGTCTCGTCCACATTGGACACGAATCGGACCCGGAGACTCGGGTCCGTATAAGGCGTCAAGGCTTTCACCGCCATCTTGGGGCCCAGGTCGGAGCCGCCGATGCCGATGTTCACCACGGCCTCAATGGGCTTGCCGGTGCAGCCCCGCCAGCGCCCCGCGCGGACCGCCTCGGTGAATTTCCGCATCTGATCCAGCACCCGGTTGACCTCGGGCATGACATCTTTGCCATCCGCTAAAATCGGCCGATTGGCGCGGTTGCGCAAGGCCACGTGCAGCACGGCGCGGTGCTCGGTGAGATTGATCTTGTCGCCGCGGAACATGGCCGCGATCCGATCGGCGAGTCCCGACTGCCGAGCGAGTTCCAGGAGGAGATTCAAGGTGGTCTCGGTGATTCGGTTCTTCGAATAATCAAAGAGAAGATCACCGAAGCGCAGGGAAAAGCGTTCGAAGCGGTGCGGGTCGGTCGCGAACAAATCCCGCATGTGAATATTGGCGATGTCCCTCTGGTGCTCGGCGAGCGCCCGCCAGGCCGGAAGCTGGATGGGTCGAGTCATCGTATGGAATTTCCGCTGTTGTTTACCTTGGGATGCTACTACAGCGCTTGCGGGGAATAAACGGGAAGCGCAAACCGGAAAACCGGCGAGCCACATTATCGTAAGAAAAAAGTGAATAAACTGGCCGTGCCACGGGGCGAATCCAGGCTAGAGCCCGCGCTCTTGGGGTCTCGGGTTATAATCCCATTGATTCAGCGGTTTTGGAAAAATTCATGAGCAACGAACAAAAGCCCTGGGCGGGCCGGTTCACGGAAGCCACCGATGCCTTCGTCGAAGCCTTCACGGCCTCGGTTTCCTTCGACCAGCGGCTGGCCCGGCACGACATCCAGGGCTCCATCGCCCATGCCACCATGCTGGCCCGGATCGGGGTTCTCTCGGAAGAGGATCGTGAGACCATTGTCACCGGGTTGAGAGAAATTCTCGCGGACATCGAACGGGGCGATTTCGTCTGGTCGGTGGAACTCGAGGACGTGCACATGAACATTGAGGCTCGCCTGACCGAACGAATCGGCGAGGCCGGCAAGAAGCTGCACTCGGGGCGCTCCCGCAACGACCAGGTGGCGACCGACATTCGGCTGTATCTACGCGGGGAGATCGATCTCATCGGAGCCGAGCTCCGCCGCCTGCAAGCGGTCCTGCTGGACCTCGCGGAGCGGGAGGCGGACACCATCATGCCCGGCTTCACCCATCTTCAAGTAGCCCAGCCGGTCACTTTCGGCCATCACCTCATGGCCTGGTACGAAATGCTGACGCGCGACCAAGAGCGGCTCAAGGACTGCCGCAAGCGGGTCAACGTCATGCCTTTGGGCGCCGCCGCCCTGGCCGGCACCACCTTCCCGCTCGATCGGCATTACACCGCCGAACTCCTGGGCTTCGACCGGCCTGCGGCCAATTCGCTGGACGCGGTGAGCGATCGGGATTTCGCCATCGAGTTCGCTGCCTGTGCCAGTCTGATCATGATGCATCTGTCGCGGTTTTCCGAGGAGCTGATTCTGTGGACTTCGGTGCAATTCGGATTCATCGATTTGCCCGATGCTTTCTGCACCGGTTCGTCCATCATGCCGCAAAAGAAGAACCCGGACGTGCCGGAGCTGGTGCGCGGCAAGTCGGGGCGCGTGTTCGGACACTTGCTCGGCCTCCTCACTCTGATGAAGAGCCAGCCTCTGGCCTACAACAAGGATAATCAGGAAGACAAGGAACCGCTGTTCGACACCGCCGATACCCTGAAACATTGCCTCAGGGCTTTCGCTGACATGGTGCCCCACCTCCGCCCCAACCGCGACGCCATGCACCAGGCCGCCTGGAAGGGCTATGCCACGGCGACCGATCTGGCCGATTACCTGGTGCGCCGGGGCGTCGCCTTCCGGGACGCTCATGAGATCGTCGGCAAGGCGGTCCGGCTGGGCATCAAGACCGGCCGCGATCTGTCTCAACTCGCGCTGGCCGAGTTGCGGCAATTATCAACCACCATCGAGGCCGACGTGTTCGACGTCCTCACGCTGGAGGGCTCGGTCAAGGCCCGCGACCATTTCGGCGGCACGGCGCCCGACCAGGTGCGCGAGGCCGTGCGGCGTGCTCGGCAGATTCTCGACGAGGCAGTATCGGAGTGATTACCAACGAGCGGATCACCACTCTGATCGACTTGATGCGGCATGGCGAGCCGGTGGGCGGGAGTCGCTATCGCGGCCAGATCGACGATCCCTTGAGCGATACGGGCTGGCGGCAAATGCGAGCGGCTCTCGGCCAGAAACGGCCTTGGGAGGTCATCGTCAGCTCGCCCCTTGGCCGCTGCCTGGCTTTCGCCGAGGCCCTGAGCGATGAAAGCGGGCTGCCGTTGGAGATCGATGACCGGCTCAAGGAAATCGGCTTCGGCGAATGGCAGGGCAAGACCCGCGAGGAAATCACCCAGTACGATCCGGGCGTGCTGCAACGCTTCTACCGCGATCCCATGACCTATCGTCCGGATGGCGCCGAGGGTTTGGCCGAATTCCGTCAGCGCGTCGTCGCTGCCATCAACGACCTTCTTAACCGCCATTCCGGCAAGCATGTTCTGGTGATCTGCCATGCCGGCACGATTCGCATGGTCCTGAGCCATGTGCTCGAGATTCCCCTCTCCAACCTGTTCCGCATCAAGGTCGCGAGCGCCGGTATCACCCGTATCGAGTACGCCGAGCAGGGCGACGAATTCCTGGGACAACTCGTTTTTCACGGCGGCACGACGTAGGGGATACCGTCTAGAAATTTAATTGCACCGAGAAAGGGAAGGCAGGCTTGCATCTCCAACCCTCTTATCGATGCTGGCCACACTTTCACTCGGAACAATCGGCAAAATCATCTAGCGAGCCGCCCGCGCCTCTTTCAGAACCATTCCATAGGTAGCGAATCGAAGGGACAAGGATTCCTGCCTGCCATCATTTGAATGCGCCGCAGGGCGGGTTTTATCCTCATCCTTTACCGGAGGCACGATCATGAGCGAGGACTTCGATCCGGAAGGTAAACGCTTACCCATCAAGCTGGACGCCACTTCCAACGGCGAATTCGCTCCCATTCCCCTTTCACTCCCCGTGATGGAGGCCAATCGGCTGGCCCGCGAGCGCGTCGGCGAAGCCGCCAAGCGCTTGGGACTGTCAAGGCGCGCCTTCCTGAAATCCGTCTGCGGTAGCGCGGCCACGCTTTTGGCCATCAACGAGGCGTTCGCCGGATTCAAGAAAACCGGGGGATTTTACGACTTGCCGCGGGAAGCCGCGCTCGATGAAGCGCTCGCCGAGGCTACCGTGGGCGGCGATGAGTTTATCTTCGATATCCAGGGGCATCACGTGAACCCCAAGGGCAAGTGGCGCCGCTGGGACAATCACTGGATGTACACCCTGCGATTCTTTCCCCAGTCGAGCTGCGGCGAGGACGCCATCGAGTGTTTTTCCGCCGAGCATTTCATCCGTGAGGTGTTCCTGGACAGCGATACGGACATGGCCGTGCTGTCGGCGGTGCCGGCGGCCCCCGAGGACAATCCCCTGTCCACTGAAGAGGCGGCGGCCACCCGCGCCGCGGTCGAGGCCATGGAGGGTCGCCATCGCTTGTTGATCCACGGCCTGGTGCATCCCAACCTCAAGGGCCAGATCGAAGCCATGGCGGTGCAGAAGGAGAAATTCGGCGTGGCGGCCTGGAAGACCTACACTCAATGGGGGCCGGAGGGCGTCGGTTACTGGCTGGATGATCCCGAGTTCGGAATTCCGTTCATCGAGCGGGCGAGGGAGCTCGGCATCAAGATCATTTGCATCCACAAGGGATTGCCATTGTTCCGCTTGAAGCCCGAATACGGGACCTGCCGGGATATCGGCCCTGTGGCGAAACGTTATCCCGACGTGGCTTTCATCGTCTATCACTCGGGTTACGAGCCCGCCAAGCCGGAAGGCCCTTACGATCCCGCGAACCCGAGGAGCGGTGTGGATATCCTGATCAAGTCGCTACAGGACCACGGCATTCCGCCGAATGCCAACGTCTACGCGGAGCTCGGCAGCACCTGGCGGCTGGTCATGAAGGACCCCGACCAAGCGGCGCACCTGCTGGGCAAGTTGCTCAAGCATGTGGGCGAATCCAACGTGCTGTGGGGCACCGATTCCATTTGGTACGGCAGCCCGCAGGATCAAATCCAGGCCTTCCGCACCTTCCAGATCGCGGAACGTTTGCAGGATCAATACGGCTATCCGGAACTCACGGCAGGGTTACGGGCCAAGGTGTTTGGCCTGAACGCGGCCAAGCCCTACGGCATCTCGCCGGAAGAAATCCAGCAACGCAATGCGAAGGATCGGGTAAGCCAGGTCAAGCAAGCGTATCGCGAAAATCCGGAGCCGAGTTTTGCCACCCATGGGCCGCGGAACTGGCGAGAGTTCCTGGCCCTGAAGCGGATGGAGGCCGGTTAGTTTGGTATTGTCATTCCGCCGAAGATCTGGCCCGCTATCGAATCTGGAGCGGAATTTTGCAATCCAAGCGAGGTCTACTGTCCTAATCTCGCACTTAGCGAGCCGGACAAGGAGAGACTCACATGGACAACTTGAAGATCGACCGGGTGCTCGTCAGTGAGGCTTTGGTAGGCGAGGGCAATGAATTGGCCCACATTGACCTCATCATGGGGCCACGTGGCAGCGCCGCGGAAATTGCGTTCTGTATCACCTTGACCAACCAGAAGCGAGGCGACAACGCGTTGCTGGCGCTGGTCGCTCCCAACCTCATGGCCAAGCCCAACACGGTCCTGTTCAACAAAGTCGAAATCAAGAACGAGAAGCAAGCGACCCAAATGTTTGGACCCGCGGAGCGCGGCGTGGCCAAGGCGGTGGCCGACAGCGTGAAGGAAGGCGTGATTCCCGTGGAGGAGGCCAACGATGTCTTCATCTGCGTGGGCGTCTTTATTCACTGGGATGCCGAGGACAACGGCAAGATCCAGGACTGGAATTACGAGGCGACTAAACTGGCGATCAAACGCGCGGTCGAGGGCAAGCCGACGCCGGCCGAAGTGATTGCCCAGGAAGATGTCATGCATCATCCGCTCGCCGCGCACGATTGAACGGGTGGTGAAGCTGTCGTCCGGGTTAGCCGGCCAGTCATTTCTTTAAAGGCGATCAGCGCAAGAGCACGATAAATTCTTCGCCGTCCCGCTCAATATTGAGTAGGAGCTCGCGGCCGGTTCGGGCTGCCCGCTCGAGATCGGTCAAATTGCGCACCGCCCAGCGATTCGCCATGACGATGACATCGCCTGGCCGCAAGCCCGCCCGAAACGCGTAAGAAGCGGTATGAATCTTCTCGATGAGCACGCCTTCTCCGCCGGCGCCGGTATTGACATTCTGCAGTAGAGTCCCGGAAAGCTTGGGATGGATTTTTTGTCCATCGGCGTTGACAATGCTGGGCGCGGCGACTTTTGCCTCGCGCACCACGCTTTCCCCCTTGTGCAGCACTTCGATCTGTACAGTGTCGCCGATTTGCAAGAGCCCGACGGTATTGCGGACATCCATGCTGTTCCTTACCTTGCGATCGTTAACGGCCAGCACGATATCGCCGGGTTCGAGTTTCGCCCGGGCGGCCGGGGAATTGGGTTGCACACCGGTAATCACGGCGCCTTGAGTTTCGGAGAGGTTGAAGGCTTGGGCCAGCTCGGGGGTCAGGTCCTGGACCGAGATACCCAGCAATCCGCGTCGCACGGCGCCATGCTCGACCAGAGTATTCATGATGCTCATCGCCATGTTGACCGGGATGGCGAAGCCGATGCCGACGTTCCCGCCGCTCGGGGCTAGGATGGCGGTGTTGATGCCGATTAATTGGCCGTTCAAGCCGACGAGAGCGCCACCCGAATTGCCGGGATTGATGGAGGCATCGGTCTGGATGAAGTCCTCGTAGCCCTCGATGCCCAAGCCGGATCGGCCCAAGGCGCTGATGATTCCCGAAGTCACGGTCTGGCCCAGGCCAAACGGATTGCCGACGGCCACCACGAAATCGCCCACCTGAAGCTTGTCGGAATCGCCCACGGGCAGTTCGGTGAGGCGCTCGGGATTCACTTTTACCACTGCGATATCCGACTCGGGATCGGCCCCGACCAGTTTGGCGTTGAGGCGACGGCCATCGGCCAAAGTGACCGTGATCTCATCGGCCTTGTCGATCACGTGGTTGTTGGTCAGTACATAGCCCTTGCGGGCATCTACGATCACCCCGGATCCCAAGCTGGAAGTTTCCCGCCGGCGCGGTTGATTGGGAATGTCAAAGAAGTGGCGGAAGAACGGATCCCGGAGCAAGGGATGTTCGGCTTCCTGAATTTGAGTCCGCGTCGAGATATTGACCACCGCCGGCGTCACCTTCTTCAAAATCGGAGCGAGACTCGGTAGAGGCTGACCCTCCACGCCGATCGGCCAGGCCGCTGATGCGGCATCGGACAGGCCGACGAGAGTGGCGAAAAGGAGGGGAATCAGTCGACGATGGTTGTTTGGCATACTGTACCTCGGGCGTTTTTGGATTTGATTGATCCGGATCGGCGCAGTGACAAAAGCTTTTTGGTCCCGTAGCTTAGAGGTTGTCGATTTTTGCTGCGGGAAGTTAACGCGTGCCCTTCACGGCTGAATCGTGCAGGGCGTCGAATGGTCATATTTATTTATAATATGGAGTTCACACCTCCTGAAATTCCAAACCTCAAATCGGCAAACTCAAGCAGAATGCCTTACCGGTCTATCGTTAGGGTGGTTCATCTAAAGGGCTCCAGGGGGCGAGCCCTAGGAACAGAGCGCTCTTTGAAATGACAGCGGACCTCAATGCCGAAAAACGAAAGTCGCAAGTATGTCTGTCTTAACGAACCCGAGAAAGGCGCAGGAATTGCGTCGCCTGATTCCATTAAATAGCTTGCCTCCTCGCCATTTCGATCGATTATGTGCGGAAATCAGGATTGAGGATGCTCCCGAAGGGGCCATTTTGTTCCATCAAGGTGCCGCCACAAGCGATTTCGTCTATTTGCTGGCCGGTACCATCTCCCTTCAAGCGGGAGGAACCGAAATGGATTCGGTGGTCGGCGGTACCGCCGCGGCCCGCTTTGCCCTGGCCCATCATAACCCACGCAAGGTGTCCGCAGTCGCCAAGAGCCCGGTGCGGTTCGTCCGCATCAATCCGGAGCTGGTGAAGCAGCGGGACGAGAGCGGGCTCGGACCTTCCAGCTATCCGGTCGCTGCTCCAGCGGAAGATTCCGATGATGACTGGATGTCGGCTCTGCTTCGCTCGCCCATATTCCAGCGCCTGCCCCCGGCAAACCTACAGGCGATCTTGCGCAGCATCGAAGAGATCCAAGTCAAGGCCGGCGATGTCATATTTCGCCAGAACGATATCGGCGATTATTTCTATATCATCAAGCAGGGACAGTGTTCGCTGATTCGAAAACCTTTCCCCACGGCGCGGGATATCAGGTTCGGAACCCTGAAGCGGTTTGATACGTTCGGTGAGAACGCGCTGATCTCCGATAAACCGCGCACTCTCACCGTGACCATGGATACCGACGGTCAATTGCTGCGACTTGATAAGGCCAGCTTTTTGAGACTGATCAGAGATCCCATTATCTCCCGGCTGACAGCCCAGGAAGCTCTAGACATGGCGGCAAGCGGCGGAATTTGGTTGGACGTGCGATCGCCAGACCATGACCCATCCAGTGAGCCGCGCGGCCAACTCATCAGGGCACCGTTTTTTTCGCTGCGTCTGATGTTGCCCAGTCTTGATCGCGACAAGAATTACATCATCGTGTGCGAGGACGGGAGAATCAGCGAGGCGGCCGCTTATTTATTGCTGCGCTTTCGGTTCAAAGCCCATGTGCTGAAAGGCGGCCTCGGCGCCTTGCCGGCCGAAGCGCTGATCGCACCAGAGGCGCTTCCCTCGAGCCTCAAAGCAAGCTCCGATATTCCAGCCAGGGCTTTCGCGAAAGACCCAGCGCTCCGCGGCGGCGACGATCTCAAGGCAGGCGTCCAGACCTTCGCTTGCTCCCCGGCAAGCGGGGACAATCACGAAAGCTCGGCTCGAAAGCCTTTGAGCCATGACGATGAGGATCTGGAGCAGCTAAAACTTCGTCTGGACCGGCTGAGCCTCGATAAGGAACAACTCGGCGCTGAATTAAAGGCGGCTCGGCAGACGGTGCGTCGGCTTGAGGCGGAGCTGTCCGCCGTGCGTCAAGAACGTGAACGAATGGTGTCTGAACGGACCCAGAGTCCTCAGGGTTCCATGCTGCCGAACGAGGCCGCGAGCGAGAATCCGCTCCGGGAGCTTGCTCAACTGAGAACGCTTTACGCGGAGGCTTTGTCCCAAAAGGAATCCGCCGTGCAGGCCGCCGAACTCCTGGAAAAGCAGATGAAAGAGTTAAAGGCTATGATTCAAGGGCTCGCGGAGCAGGGCGTGATGTCCAGCGATACGGAGGCGGAGGCTCTCCGAGCGGAGTTGGAGATGGCGCGTGAGCAGGCGGGTTCGGAACCGGCGGCGCTGCAAGCGCGGTTGAATGAGGCGCAAGCCGAAAATGCTCGGCTGTTCATGGAACTGCAATCCTCAAAATTTCAGTTGTCCGTCCGCGAGGCTACCGTCTCGGAAGCGGGCGATAGCGATGCCGCTCCCAAACGGCGGCCCGCGGCTTTTAAATTCCTGGGACCGCTCGGGGTCGGAGTGATTTTAGCGGCCTTGGTCCTGGGAGGGCTGTTCACCTTGCCGGCCGGCCGCGATCTCCTGCGATCCTGGCTGGCCAGCCCGGTGACGTCTAGTCCACCCTGAAGACATTGGAAAAACCGCGGCCTGGCCGGGTTCGGCCTTTTCACAAGGCGCGACCCACGAAGCCAAAAAACGCTTTCAGGTAATCCGTTTCCGGGATGGCCGGATGAATGGGGTGATCCGGCGCCTGGCCGCCCTTCGCAAAGAGGGCGAGATGGCGGTCCTCGTGCCGCGCCGAGGCTCGCAGGAGATCATGCAGAATTTCCCGTGACAAGTGGAAGGAGCAAGAGGCCGAGACCAGAATGCCGCCGTAAGCCAAGACTCGGAGGGCCGCTTGGTTCAGCCTGCGATAGGCTTCGATGCCTTGGGCCGTGTCCTTTTTCCGCTTGATGAAGGCCGGTGGATCGAGCACGATTACATCGTAATGGCGCCGTTCCTCGCGGGTCCGCTTGAGAAACTCGAAGGCGTCTTCGCGAATCAGATCTAACCGGCCAGCTACTCCGTTGAGCCGGGCATTTTCCGCGGCGAGTTCCAAGGCCACGTCCGAGGCATCCACGCAATCCACCCGCATCGCGCCGGCCCGCGCCGCCTGTATGCCCCAAGCTCCGGTATAGGAAAAGAGATCCAGCATTCGCTTTCCTTGGCACAGTTTCGCCAGCCTCGCGCGATTGTCCCGGTGATCGAAAAACCAGCCAGTCTTTTGTCCCTCGATGGGATTAATCAGAAAGCGAGCCTCGTTTTCCTCGATCTCCAGCACCGTCACAGACTCTCCAAGGGCAACGCGCGTATAGGCATCAAGACCCTCCAGCGAGCGCAAGCCCGAAGTGTTCTTCAGCACCACCGCGCGTGGCGCGAACAGACGGTCCAGCGCTTCCAGCAAAGGCCTCTGCAAACGCTCCATGCCGGCGGTATTGGTCTGCACGACGAACACATCGCCGAAACGGTCAATCACGGCGCCCGGGAGGCCATCGCTTTCGCCATGGACCAGCCGATAGAAGGGCCGATCGTAATTCCATTCACGGAGGTTCCGGGCCTGTTCCAATCGCCTGACGAAGAAGGCCGTCCCGATGTCGGCCTGGGCGTTGCGGCTTAGAAGACGTGCGCAAATCAGCGAGTCGGGGTTGATGTAGGCAAGTCCTAAGGGCTCCCCGCGGGCGTTTTCGACCGCGGCCAAATCTCCCGGCGCAAACGTCTTGAGGGGAGTGGCGGCGGTATCGACTTCGTTGCTGAAGATCCAGAGATGGCCGCCCCGGAGGCGCCGGTCTTCGTTTTTTTTGAGACGCAAGCGGGTCAAAGAGGTCATACGGGTACAAGTGAAAAAACCGCTAATTATGGCACCAATGCCGGCTTCGCAAGCGATGCGGCAATCAATGATGTACAATTCGGCGTTTAAATTTCTCGGAAAGTTCAGTGGAAACGTTTCACGGCACTACCATTCTCTCCGTTCGCCGTGCTGATAAGGTGGTCATCGGCGGCGACGGCCAGGTGACCTTGGGCAACACCGTCATGAAAGGCAACGCCCGCAAGGTGCGCCGGCTTTATCATGGGCGGGTGCTCGCCGGATTCGCCGGCGCCACGGCCGACGCCTTCACGCTTTTCGAGCGCTTCGAAGGGCAGTTGGAAAAACAGCGGGGCAATCTCACCAAGGCGGCCGTGGAGCTGGTCAAGGATTGGCGCACCGATCGCATGCTGCGCCGGCTCGAAGCCCTGCTCGCGATCGCCGACGCCAAATCCTCCCTCATCATTTCCGGGAACGGCGACGTGATCGAGCCCGAAAACGGCCTGATCGCCATTGGTTCCGGCGGCCCTTTCGCGCAGGCCGCGGCTCGCGCTCTCCTGGAAAGCACCGAGCTCGGCGCTCGCGATATTGTCGAGAAGTCTCTCGGCATCGCCGCAGACATTTGTATTTACACCAACCGTAACCTGATCATCGAAGAACTGGATCTGCAATCGGAACCGCACGAACAAGCATGACACCCATGACTCCGCGAGAAATCGTCCACGAGCTGGACAAGTACATTGTCGGCCAGGCCGACGCCAAACGCGCCGTGGCCATCGCCTTGCGCAACCGGTGGCGGCGGACTCAGGTCGAGCCCGGCTTGCGGGACGAAATTACGCCGAAGAACATTCTGATGATTGGCCCAACGGGTGTCGGAAAAACCGAGATCGCACGGCGTCTCGCCAAGCTCGCCAACGCCCCTTTCATCAAGATCGAGGCCACCAAGTTCACCGAAGTGGGCTACGTCGGACGGGACGTGGAATCCATCATCCGCGACCTGGTCGATGCCGCGGTTAAAATGAGCCGCCAGACTGAGCTCAACAAGGTGCAGACCCGGGCGGAGCAGGCGGCCGAGGAACGCGTCCTGAATGCGTTATTGCCGAGTGGCACGGGCTGGACGGGGGAGGAAGCGCCTCACGAGTCGCCGACCAGGCAGAAGTTGCGCCAAAAGCTTCGGAACGGCGAGCTCGACGACAAGGAAATCGATATTGAAGTCAGCGCCTCACCGATCGGGGTTGAAATCATGGCCCCGCCCGGCATGGAGGAAATGAGCAGTCAGCTGCAAAACCTGTTTCAGAATCTGCATTCGGGGCGTACCAAGACCCGAAAGCTCCGCATCAAGGATGCGCTGAAGGTGCTGAAGGAAGAGGAGTCCGCCAAGATGATCAATGAAGAGGACATCAAGCTCCGCGCCGTGGAATCGGTGGAGCAGAACGGTATCGTGTTCCTCGACGAGATCGACAAGATTTGCAAGCGCGGCGAGTATGGCGGGCCGGACGTATCCCGCGAAGGCGTGCAGCGGGATCTTTTGCCGCTCGTCGAAGGCAGCACGGTCAGCACCAAGTACGGCATGGTCCGTACCGATCACATCCTATTCATCGCCTCGGGCGCCTTCCATCTGTCCAAGCCGTCGGATCTCATTCCGGAGATGCAGGGCCGTTTCCCGATCCGGGTGGAGCTGAGCGCGCTCGAAGCCGGGGATTTCATCCGAATCCTCACCGAACCGAACGCTTCCCTGACCGAACAATATGCGGCTCTACTGGCCACCGAAGGCGTCACTCTGGAATTCACGCCGGACGGCATCGAACGCATCGCCCAAATCAGTTGGGAAGTGAACGAACGCACCGAGAACATTGGCGCCCGGCGGCTGCACACGGTGCTTGAGCGGCTGCTGGAAACGGTCTCCTACGAAGCGCCGGATCATGCCGGCAGTGTGGTGAGGGTCGATGCCCGCTACGTCGATGAGCATCTGGGCGAATTGGTCAAGAACGAGGATTTGAGCCGTTATATTTTGTAAGCAACCTCGGCCGGCACTTTGACCGTAAATCCACAAGACGAATTGATCACTGCGGATAAACTCTTTCAATGAGCACCCCGACCCCGAGCCCCGTCGAGATCAAGTTGCACACAAAGTCCCGCTTTCTCGAAGTCGCCTTCGAAGACGGCCGCTGCTATCAGCTCCCTTGCGAGTATCTCCGGGTCTTTTCGCCGTCCGCCGAAGTTCGAGGCCATGGCCCCGGCCAGGAAACCCTGCAAGTCGGCAAGGAGGACGTCACCATCGCCGAAATCCGGCCGGTGGGCAACTACGGTATCGCCCCTAGATTCAGCGACGGCCATGACAGCGGGATTTATACTTGGGAATACTTGTATGAATTGGGGATTCGGCAGCAGGAGCTCTGGAGCGAGTACTTGAGGAAATTGGAAGCAGCGGGCCATATCCGTAGGGTCTGACCGCCGCATCGTTTACTTGGCTCGTGCGCCAAATTTCACGCGAGCGGTGGAAAGTATGAAGGCTATTGATCCCGCGCGGCTAACGGCACCACGAAACACCAATTCTTAAAGCTAATATCCGGCCATCCCCCGCAGGGCCATGCCGACGTAAATGAAATTCTTCGATTATCAGAACGTTGCCCGACCATAATTCCGAGACATGCCTATGACTGACCAAACCACTCACTTCGGCTTTCGTGAAGTCCCTACCGACGAGAAGGCCAAGCTGGTCCGGTCCGTGTTCGACTCCGTGGCGGGCAAGTACGATCTAATGAACGATCTCATGTCCTTAGGCATCCATCGCCTCTGGAAACGGATCGCGGTGCAGCTCAGCTATGTCCGCCATGGGGAAAAGGTCCTGGATCTGGCAGGTGGTACCGGCGACATGACTGTCCTCTTTCGGGAGCGGGTCGGCGACAAGGGTTGGGTGGTCCTGTCCGACATCAATGCTGAAATGCTAAGCCGTGGCCGCGACCGGCTGATCGACCAAGGCGTGGTCGAGGGCATTGACTACGCCCAAATCGATGCTGAGAAGCTGCCGTTCCCGGATAATTTCTTCGATTGCGTGTGTGTCGCCTTCGGTCTTCGCAACGTGACCCACAAGGGAGACGCGCTCAAATCCATGCACCGGGCGCTGAAACCGGGCGGAAGGGTCATTATCCTGGAATTTTCCGAGGCCCAAGGCGCGCTGTTCAAGAGAGCCTACGATCTTTATTCGTTCAAGCTCCTGCCCCTAATGGGTCAGCTGATCGCCAACGACGCCGATAGCTATCGATATCTTGCGGAATCCATCCGCATGCATCCCAACCAGGAAAAGCTTAAGACCATGATGGCGGATGCTGGTTTCGAGCGCTGCGATTACTTCAACCTGACCCAGGGCGTTGTCGCCATTCACCGAGGTTACAAGGTTTGACGATGGCTGGCCCTCATACCCTGCTGGCCGGAACCCTGGAGCGAGCGATCGACGCCTATCTCGCGCTGGCCCCGAACCGCCGGCAGCTCCTGGCGCCTCTCGTCGGCAAAGTCATCGCCGTGCGGCTGCGGCCCTTTGGCGGCGCCCTGTATTTCTGCCCAACAGAATCGAGTCTTGCAGTTCTCTCGGAGATCGCCGGTGTGCCCGATGCCCTCCTGTCGGGAAGCTTGCCCGCCTTCGTCCACCTACGGCTCGGCCGTTCCGTAGCCGAGAGTCTAGCCGCGGGCGAGATCGAGTTAGAAGGGGACTCCGATACAGCCCGCCGCTTCCAGAATCTCTTCGACCACCTGGACATCGACTGGGAGGCACATCTGGCCCGCTACACCGGGGCGGGCTTCGCTTCAACGGCACTGACCTTGCTCCGCTCGGGCGCCGCTTGGTCACGCGACACCGCAGCCACTTTTCGCACGAATCTGGCCGAATTCTGGCAGGAAGAAACGCGGGAATTGCCGGCGCACCCTGAGGCCGACGCCCTTTTCGCCGCCATCGACACCTTGCGCGCCAATTTCGACCGACTCGAGGCCCGCTTCAAGCGCCTTGACGCCGAGCTCGCCGCTCTTCAGCCCCGGCCCCTTAAGCGCTAGTCACCACCCTCGTGATCCGTCTCAACAATCTCCGGCGCCTGCTGTACATTCAGCGCGTCCTGATTCGCCACGGCCTGGACGAACTCGTCCTGGCCACCCATTTGTTCCGCCCGGTGCGTTATCTAGCCCCCCTCTCGCCCAATTACTGGCAGGGTTCCAGGAATGAGCCGCGCGCCGCTCGCATTCGCCGCGCCTTGGAAGATCTGGGGCCGATCTTCGTCAAATTCGGCCAGACCCTCTCCACGCGGCGCGATTTGCTGCCGGATGACATTGCCGAAGAGCTGGTCAAGCTCCAAGACCAGGTGCCGCCGTTTCCGGGCAGCGAGGCGAGGCGCATCATCGAAAGGGCACTGGGCCAGCCAATAGCTGCGCTGTTCAGTGGGTTCGACGAGAGCCCGCTGGCCTCGGCCTCCGTCGCTCAGGTCCATGCCGCCCGTCTGCCCGATGGACAAGCCGTCGTGGTCAAGGTGCTGCGGCCTGGCATCGAGACTCAGATCAGTTCCGACATTGCCCTGCTGTACGAACTGGCCGGGCTGGCCCGGCGGTTTTGGGGCGAGGCGAAGCGGCTGCGGCCCGTGGAAGTGGTGGCGGAATTCGAGAAGACGATTCTGGACGAGCTGGACCTGGTGCGGGAAGCCGCCAATGCCGCGGAGATGCGGCGGCATTTTGAGAATTCCGAGATGCTTTATATTCCCAAGGTGTATTTTGCCTATACCCGCCGGGAAGTCATGGTCATGGAGCGCATTTCCGGCATTCCGGTGAGCGACGTGGATCGGCTCAGGCAGGAAGGCGTCGATCTCAAACTCCTGGCCGAACGGGGCGTGGAAATCTTTTTCACTCAGGTGCTCCGGGACAGTCTTTTCCATGCCGACATGCATCCCGGCAATATCTTCGTGACGCCGGGCGCCAAATACGTCGCGGTGGATTTCGGCATCGTCGGCGGGATTTCCCGCGAAGACAAACGCTACATCGCCGAAAATTTCCGTGCCTTCTTCAATCGCGACTATCGACGGGTTGCCGAGATACACATCGAGTCCGGCTGGATTCCCAAGGCGACCCGGGTCGTTGAGTTCGAGGCTGCCATCCGCGCCGTTTGCGAGCCCATCTTCGAAAAGCCGCTCAAGGAAATCTCGTACGGCCATTTGCTGCTGCGCCTGTTTCAGGTTGCCCGCCGTTTCGATATGGAAGTTCAGCCGCAACTCGTGCTGCTGCAAAAGACGCTGCTCAACATCGAGGGACTGGGACGGGACCTCTATCCGGACTTGGATTTGT
The DNA here is from genome assembly GCA_902810705.1 of Methylococcaceae bacterium. Taxonomy (GTDB): domain Bacteria; phylum Pseudomonadota; class Gammaproteobacteria; order Methylococcales; family Methylococcaceae; genus CADDYU01. The sequence continues at coordinate 7,339 of CADDYU010000036.1, read as the reverse complement.
GGCAAACCGCCAAGCCATTCCTGGAGCGTTGGTTCAGGGAGGAAACAGGACCCAAGGCCGCCGCCCGGAAAATGCAGGCGCAACTGCCCGAATGGGCCGAACACTGGTCGGAGATGCCGATGCTGGCCTACCGGACTCTGGCCGATGCGGCTAACGGCCAGCTGGTTGTGAGCTTTCATTCGCGCGAGCTGGAACGCCTTCAAAGAGACCTTCAGCGCCATCACCGCCGCAGCCTGGCGGGTATTACCGGCGGAGCGTTATTGGTCAGCGCCGCGGTGTTGTTGGGCTCCGCAGCCATGCTCCCGGCCGCTGGCCTATGCGCTGCGCTCGGAGCTTTATTCCTGGTTGCGGCTTGGCTTTGGGTTTAGATGTCTAGCCACGGGAGGTGTGATGAAGTGAGCGGATCCCAGAGGTCGGGCTCTCTTCGCTGGCCTTAAGACGAGAGATTCAGAGGATGTGGGTCTCCCCTTCGCGCAAGCTGAGTCCTCTGAGCGATAGGCTTTCGGGTGAGAGGCTGTCCGCCCGCGACTCAAGGGGTCCGTGCCTCTACGTCTATGCAGCTCAACGTCCCCGCGTCTTACCTTGAGGTGCAGCGACTTTCCCTTTCAACACACGATGCCGAGAGTGACAAGGCACCGTTCACCAAGGAGCAACTGCGCTCGCCCGGTGTTTCAGCCGAATCGACACGGCTCAGGGTCTGATCGACGTCCCCTCAGTCTTAAGTCAGACAGAGCCTAGCCGATCGAGCACGGCTTTCATTGAGGTGCTCTTTGCGGTGTCGACCGCAAGCACATGGCGTGATTCGCTTTCAGCCAGCGGTTCTTGGCTCCCAAGTTGATGTTTGAGCACCAATAGATTGGCGTCGGACGGGTCTTCTCCGGCCAGGCCACGGGTGAGAATCCGCTCTCGCAAGGTCACTAGCGGCGCCTGACAGTCGAGAATCAGGAAATCCGCGCCCGCGTCTTCAGCGATCCGCTGTTGTTCCGCTCGTTGGCCGCGCTTGAGGAAAGTGGCATCCACGATGACTGAATGCCCAGCGGATAAGAGAATCTTGGCGAGATCGACGAGATGACGGTAAGTCTTTTCCGTCATCTCCACACTGTAAATCCCTTGGTCTATGGTCGATCCGGTGCGCGCGTTTTTGGTTATTCCGGCCAATCGCTTGCGTTCGACATCGGAACGCAGGCGGATGGCCGGCAGCCGCTCGGCAAGGGCAGCCGCGAGGTGGGATTTTCCGCTACCCGTAACACCATGGGTGATAATGAGCCTGGGCTTTTTCGGTCGGATGAGTTCGAGCCCATAATCAATATAGCTGCGATAGCGAGTCAGCAGGTCCTTTTTCCTCTCGGCGTCCTCGGTTTGGGTGCGTTCGAGTTGCCTAATCTTGGCCCGTACCAAGGCCCGGTACAGACGGTAATAATCGAGTAACACCAATCCAGAATAGTCGCCAGTGATTTCCAGATAGTGGTTGAGAAGCCGATAGGCAATCGCTCTCGCGCTGCTAGCTTCCAAGTCCATAACCAGGAAAGCGAGTTCGCTTTGAACATCGATCCAGCGTAAATCCTCGTTGAACTCGATGCCATCGAAGAGGGTGGGGCGTCCGTCAGTGAGCACGATGTTGCCGAGGTGAAGATCTCCATGGCACTCGCGGACAAAGCCGTCAAGCTTGCGTTGACTCAGCAGGGGCTCAAGGCGCCGGTATTCGGCCTTCGTCCAGTCTTTTAGATGGTCTAGAGCGGCGATGTCGCTGGAGTCGTGGAGTAGTGGCTCGATGGTTGAAAAGTTGAGCTCCGCGGCCTGTTGCTGGTGCTCTGGAAGGCCGTGCCTGTCCTCGGGCGAGGCGCGATCGATAGTCATGTGGAACGAGGCCACGGTGTCGGCCAGCCTGTCCACTGCTTCAGGCAGCAAACGATGCGCCTGGATGATGTGATCGAGACGCTGCGCTTGATCGAAGCGCCGCATTTTCACAGCATATTCGATGGCAGATCCCCAGCCACTCAGCCGGGGATGCGTCGGATCGCCCGTGACTGGAACGACGGCTAGATAAAGATCGGGCGCGTAGCGCCGGTTGAGCCGCAGTTCTTCCTTACAATAGAAGCGCCGCCGGTCGAGCGTGGAAAAGTCGAGAAAGCCGAAGTCTACGGGCTTTTTGATCTTGTAGGCGAATTCACCGGCCAGCAGTATCCAGGAAATATGAGTTTCAACGACGTCGACCGAAGCCACGGGGTGATCGTAAGCCTTGGGGCTCAGCAGCCCTGTGATCAGCGGGGAATAGACTGGCTCAGATGCGGTGCTGGACATGAAGGCAGCCGTCTATCACGTTGACGAACCGTTCGCCCCGCAAAATCGCCGCCAGTTCTTCTCCGGCCATGGTTTTGCGCCAGCCCCTGAGCAGCTTGCATTGTTCCGGCTGATCCAGCAATTGTTCCAGATCCTTGCGCCCTGCAAGCACGCTTGGGTTCAAGCTATGCTGTGAAGCCCGTAGCCGCACCACCGCGTTGAGGAGGTCGAGCAGGGCTTCCTCTTCGGAAGTTCGTCGAAGCGCGCGGGTTTTGATCTCCGGCATTTGAGGAAGGCGATCCTGCGCCTCGCGAATCAGACAGCACAAGTGATTGCCATATCGCCTGATCGTGCGTTCTTCCATGCCCCGTATGCGCCTTAAATCCTCCAGACTTTTCGGTGTAAGGCGGGCTAAATCGAGCATGACCTCATCCCTCACCACCCAATTGCGAGGAATGTCCTGCTCTCTGGCCGTTTCCTCGCGCCACATTGCCAATATCTGCAACATGGCCAAAGGTCGGCCGCGTAACTGATGAGCACCGCCGATACGCTGCCAGGCTTGATGCGGCGGAATTTCATACAAGCTTGGGTTTAACAAGGCAGAAAAATCGTCGTCTAGCCACCGCAGCCGGCCAAAAGCCTCCAGTCGGCCTCGCAGTGCCTGATAGGAAGCTCCGAGATAAATCACATCCTCCGCGGCGTAGCGGAGCTGCTCGTCGGACAAAGGGCGCGAAGACCAGTCAGTTCGGGTATGGCCTTTTCCTAATGTTATCCCGAGTAACTCGGAAACCAGTCCCGCGTAGCTGATCTGTTCGGCTAGTCCTACCAGAGGCGCGGCGATCTGGGTATCGAATATGGGTGCCGGCAGTTTATTCCATAGCCGGTAAAAGATTTCTAAATCCTGACGTCCCGAGTGCAGAACCTTGGTGAGAGAGGGGTCAAACAGGATTTCTGCGAGCGGTTCCAAGGTATCCAGAGCTAAGGGATCGATGCAGGCCACGTGTGAGCCCGAAGCAACCTGCAGCAGGCAGAATTTAGGATAATAGGTTCTTTCCCGCAGGAACTCCGTGTCCACGGCCAACCATTCGGCACCTCGCAAGGTAGCGCAAAATTCGAACAGGCGAGGCCGTGAATCAATAAACTCGACGTGAGGCGGAGAATTCATAAACCGTTAAACCGATACCGTTGCAGGCATTGGCCTATTATAGAGGCAAGCCTTGAGGAATGATCGAGCAGATAACAGTTCCGTTCGAATTCCTTGTTGGCAGCCGAAAGGAGTAAAGCGTATTTTGAGAGGGTCTATGATCGAGAATGATTGACGAACGCCTGTGAAAGGTGTCAGCCATTAATCTTTCTTAAATCTTCAAACCAGGGAAGAGCTATTTGACACGTTAAGTGTTTAAGTAGATAATTGCCCCTTTCACAGCGCGCCTGTAGCTCAGTTGGATAGAGTACCTGGCTACGAACTAGGTGGTCGGGAGTTCGAATCTCTCCAGGCGCGCCACTTCATCAGAATGATGGCTGGTGGTAATTGCGAATTAATCCCCTGTAGCTCAGTCGGTAGAGCAGGTGACTGTTAATCACCGGGTCGGCGGTTCGAGCCCGTCCGGGGGAGCCAAATTCCCACATCCAATTTTTCGAAGGCTTACAACAATGTAAGCCTTCGTTTTTTTGGTCGCCTCGTCTTCGGTGGTTTGTAGCAAGAAAGAGTGTTCGCGTGGGCAGGGTTTTCCTTGACACGTGATGAGACTTTTCGTAGATTGAATGGCTTTACCATAAGGTTGTGTGCCCTTTAATGTGCACTCAAGCCTTGGCGGCCGGCCCGTTCGGTAATCAGGTGTTAGGCGAGAAAGTTTTCGGAGTTTGGTAATGGCCACTATAAATCAGTTGGTTCGGAAGCCGCGAGTACGCAAACAAGAAAAGAGCAATGTTCCTGCGTTGGAGAGTTGTCCCCAGCGCCGTGGGGTGTGCACCCGCGTTTATACGACAACCCCTAAGAAGCCTAATTCCGCTTTGAGGAAGGTTGCTCGTGTGCGGCTAACGAACGGGGCTGAGGTCACCAGTTATATCGGTGGAGAGGGCCATAATTTGCAGGAGCACTCCGTGGTCCTTATTCGAGGCGGTCGTGTTAAGGACTTGCCAGGTGTCCGATACCATGTTGTGCGAGGAAGCCTTGATACCGCGGGTGTGCAAAAGCGGCGCCAAGGGCGATCCAAGTACGGCGCGAAGAGACCGAAAAGTTAATTGACTCCTGGATTCTGTCATGTCTAGAAGAAGAGTTTCCCAAAAAAGAGAACTGGTTCCGGATCCACGGTTCGGTAGCGAAACGCTCACGCGATTTGTGAATATGTTGATGTTGAGCGGCAAGAAATCGGTCGCCGAGCAGATTGTATATGGCGCGCTTGATCAAATCCAGGCGAAGGCCAATCAGCCTTCTCTCGATATCTTACAAAAGGCTTTAGATAACGTTCAGCCCTTGGTCGAAGTTAAATCTCGCCGGGTTGGTGGGGCGACTTATCAGGTGCCCGTCGAAGTTCGTCCATCTCGCCGAGTGGCGCTGGCCATGCGATGGTTGATTGATGCGGCCCGAAAAAGAAGCGAGAAGGGAATGATTGCAAGGCTTGCCGGGGAATTGCTGGATGCGCATGAAAATCGAGGGTCCGCTGTAAAGAAGCGGGAAGATACTCACAGGATGGCTGAAGCGAACAAGGCTTTTTCACATTATCGCTGGTAGTTAGGTCACTACAGGGATATTTACTCCAAGTTTACTGAAGGTGCAGCCGTGGCACGCACGACCCCTATTGAAAGATATCGCAATATTGGTATTTCCGCGCATATTGATGCGGGGAAGACTACGACCACCGAGCGTGTATTGTTTTATACCGGCATCAACCACAAGATTGGTGAAGTTCATGATGGTGCCGCAACCATGGACTGGATGGAACAGGAGCAGGAGCGAGGCATCACAATCACCTCGGCGGCGACCACCACCTACTGGCGTGGCATGGGGCTTAACTATCTAGAGCATCGTATCAATATTATTGATACGCCCGGACACGTTGATTTCACGATTGAGGTAGAACGCTCGATGCGGGTACTCGATGGTGCCTGCATGCTTTATTGTGCAGTGGGCGGCGTTCAGCCCCAATCCGAAACGGTGTGGCGTCAGGCAACTAAATATGGGGTGCCGCGAATTGCTTTCGTAAACAAAATGGACCGCTCTGGCGCGGACTTCTTCAAGGTTTATAAGCAGATGCGTGAGCGCCTGCGGGCCAATCCGGTACCGATCCAGGTGCCGATCGGAGCCGAAGACGTCTTTAAAGGTGTCGTCGATCTAATCAAGATGAAATCCATTCTTTGGAATGAAGCCGACAATGGCGCGACCTTTGTATATGGGGATATCCCAGAAGACCTCATCGAGATCGCTAACGAATGGCGCGAGAAGATGGTTGAGGCCGCTGCTGAATCCAACGAAGAATTGATGAACAAATACCTCGAAGGCGAGGAGCTTTCGGAGGAAGAGATTAAAGAAGGCCTGCGTCGGCGTACCATTGCCCTGGAAATTGTTCCCATGCTGTGTGGCTCAGCCTTTAAAAACAAGGGCGTACAAGCCATGCTGGATGCTGTCATCGATTATCTGCCGTCGCCGATTGACGTACCGCCCATCAAAGGGACGGACGCTAACACCGGGCAGCCGATTGAACGCAAATCCAACGACAACGAGCCGTTTGCCGCGTTGGCCTTCAAGATCATGACCGATCCGTTCGTCGGCACCCTGACTTTCGTTCGGGTCTACTCGGGCGTGCTCAATTCCGGGGATAGCGTGGTCAATTCCCAGAGCGGAAACAAGGAACGCATAGGCCGCTTGCTTCGCATGCACGCCAATACTCGCGAAGAGATTAAGGAGATCCGTGCCGGGGATATCGCGGCCTGTGTAGGCCTTAAGGATATTGTAACCGGTACGACTTTGTCGGCAGTGGACAAGCCAGTGGTGCTTGAGCGGATGGAATTCCCGGAACCGGTAATTTCGGTCGCCGTGGAGCCCAAGACGAAGAGCGATCAAGAAAAAATGGGATTTGCCCTACAACGGCTAGCTCAAGAGGATCCTTCATTTCGAGTGCATACCGACGAGGAATCAGGTCAGACGATCATTTCCGGGATGGGTGAATTGCATCTGGAAATCATTGTCGACCGGATGAAGCGGGAATTTAAAGTTGAGGCCAATGTCGGCGCCCCACAGGTAGCTTACCGAGAAACCATCCGTAAGTCTGTGGAGCAGGAAGGGAAATATATTCGCCAAACGGGCGGACGCGGCCAATATGGCCATGTTTGGCTGCGAATTGAACCACTGGAGAGCGGTGGCTATGAGTTCGTAAACGGCATTGTGGGAGGAGTGGTCCCAAAGGAATATATTCCTGCCGTTGATAAAGGAGTGCAAGAACAGCTTCAGAATGGTATATTAGCCGGCTACCCTGTGGTTGACGTAAAGGTCACGCTGTTCGATGGTTCTTATCATGACGTAGACTCCAGCGAGATGGCCTTTAAGATTGCGGGCTCCATGTGTTTTAAGGAGGGATGCCGCAAAGCTAACCCTGTGCTTTTGGAGCCGATCATGAGCGTCGAGGTGGAAACACCAGAGGATTATATGGGGGACGTGGTTGGCGATTTAAATCGGCGGCGCGGCGTTGTTCTGGGTATGGATGATAATGCTGGCGTGAAAGTATTGAAGGCTGAGGTCCCACTCGCTGAGATGTTTGGTTACTCAACGACTCTCCGTTCATTGAGCCAAGGGCGCGCTACCTATTCTATGGAATTTAGAAAGTATCAAGAAGCGCCGGCGAATATCGCCGATGCGGTAATTAAAAAGGCGTCTGTGGGCTAAGGGTTAGAAAAAATTAATTAACGAGGTATAAGGTCGTGTCCAAAGAAAAATTTACACGCACGAAGCCGCATGTGAACGTGGGGACGATAGGTCATGTGGATCATGGCAAGACGACCCTGACGGCGGCGCTGACCAAGGTGGGGGCAGAGCGCTTTGGCGGGGTGTTCAAGGCATATG
>CADDYU010000035.1 GCA_902810705.1 Methylococcaceae bacterium | reverse complement strand
AACCCCGGACCAGTACCCTGTGGGAGCATCCGAGGTCCTCCGGATTTCTGAGGTAAGTGGTTCTGGTAAAACAACTTTCTCAGATTCCCAGCCTCGATGCACCGGGTAGCTTTGAGAAATGCGGGTTGGATAATTATCGCGCCGGGCAGCCTCAAGGTCGAACATTAATGTCTAGCTAATGGAGTACAGTGACCTGTCATCCTCGCGGGCTGCGGTGGGCCAAGGGAAGTTCGGCATGGATATCTCGGGCACTTTTAAGGAAGCCTGAGTGTCCCAATTTGGTAGCCCAGTCGGAAATCACCAAGGTGATGAATGATGCCGGTCAAAGAGATAGTGCGTCTTGCAGCGGTAGGCGATCTCCATTACACGCGCGGCAGCCAAGGAAGATTTCAGTCCCTTTGGACGGAAATCGGGGAGCGCGCCGATATTTTGCTGTTGTGCGGCGACATCGTGGATTACGGCTTGCCGGAGGAAGCCCTGGCGTTCAGCCGGGAACTGTCGGCCGCAGTCAAGATTCCAGTGCTCGGAGTACTGGGAAACCACGAATATGAGGCCGGCCAGGAAGACGAGGTGCGGCGGATTTTTAGGGAGGCCGGCATTTTGATGCTGGATGGCGATGCCCATGAGATTTATGGGATCGGTTTTGCCGGAATCAAGGGATTTTCCGGGGGATTCGGCCCCCATGCCCTGCAGCCCTGGGGAGAGGCGAGCCTCAAACGCTTTGTCCACGAATCCGTCGACGAGGCGCTGAAACTGGAATCGGCCTTGGCCAAGCTGCGCTCGCCTCAGCGCATTGCGCTGCTCCATTATTCTCCCCTGCGCGAGACGGTGGAGGGCGAGCCTCTGGAAATTTTCCCTTTCCTGGGGTCGAGCCACCTGGAAGAACCTTTGGACCGATATGGGGTGATGACGGCGTTTCATGGCCATGCCCATCGGGGCCAGCCGGAAGGCAGAACCCGGGGCAACGTCCCGGTCTACAACGTAGCGCTGCCGGTTTTGAAGCGCTGCTTTCCCGATCGTCTCCCCGTTCGCTACATTGAAGTTTCGGTGACGGCTCAATCCTCCAGCGACTTTTCCGCTAACAGGTGAATTTCTTGATGCCAACTCCGCCCGACCTTTCGGCTTATCATTGTTATCAGCGGGGGTTACAGTCCCTGATCGACGCCAAGCTTCGGTTCCTGGTGGGTGGCGCCTATGCCCTGAAGGGTTATGCCGGAATCGATCGGGACACCAAGGATTTCGATATTTTCGTTCATCCCCGCGATCGTGACCGTGTGGTGGATACGCTTTCGGCGGCGGGCTTCCAGACCGACCACACCTTTCCACACTGGTTGAGCAAGGCGGTCTTCGGCGACCATTTCATCGATATCGTGTTCAACTCCGGCAACGGTCTCTGCCCGGTCGATGACGAGTGGTTCGATCATGCCACCGAACGGGAAGTGTTTGGGATAAGGGTTTCGCTGTGCCCGATGGAGGAAATCATCTGGTCAAAATCCTTCGTCCAGGAGCGGGAACGCTACGACGGCGCCGATATCGCCCATATTCTTCGGGTTAACGCCGCGCAGCTGGCCTGGCCACGGCTGATCCGTCGCTTCGAACAGCACTGGCGGGTGCTGTTGAGCCACCTTGTCCTGTTCGGGTTCATCTATCCCGCCGAGCGGAATCAGATACCCGAGTGGGTGATGCAGGATTTGCTCTACCGGCTAGAGCGGGAACTCAATGGGACGCCTCCGAAAGGGCAGCTCTGCCAAGGCACATTGATTTCCCGCGAGCAGTATTTGACCGATATCATGGAGTGGGGCTACGAGGATGCCCGCCTATTGCCCAGGGGATGCATGACACGCGAGGAAATCGCCCACTGGACGGCGGCGATAGGAGAAAAGCCATAAAGAATAAAGTTCGTGGATTCGGCGGATTTGCCGCGATCTTGACTATCAGTCTTTTGGGGGCTTTTGGGATCCATCCGGATTCTTAGCCTCCCCAGTCATGGATTTTAGGAAGCTTTCCTGTAGGGACTGCCAGAGACGAAGGTTCTGCCGTGCCACTTCGGCGAATACTGATACCGGTGCGGTCTGGATCAAATTCGTCATCTGCTCCCGCATGAGTTTCTGCTGGCTCAAGAACACCTCCATGCTTTCCCGGAGGTAGAGCGCCATGAAGCCTTGCATGGCATCGCCGTAGGTTCGCACGATCAGTTCGAGAAGTTCCGTGGTGAGAATCGCCGGATTCTTCCCTTCCTGTTCCGCAATGAGCTGGAGCAGGGTGCTTCGGGTCAGGTCTTCGTCGGTTTTGGCGTCGATCACGCGAAATTTGACGCCATTTTTGACCAGCTTCCGGACATCTTCGAGGGTGATGTATCGGCTGATCGCGGTATCGTAAAGACGACGGTTAGGATATTTTTTGATAATGCGTTCGGAAGTTTCATCGTTCATGCTCGCAAGTATTGACGATTACTTTCCCGTACGCTACCCCTTGCTAAATATTTTGAAGAATTCTGACGGGTTAAAGTCCTTTCGTGGGCGCCGGCGAGCCCTGCACCCACGAAAGGGCAGTTCTCGTATTTATGCCTTCGACTTTGCGGCTTCGGCAGCTTTTCCCGCCGTTTCAGAAGTCGCCTTGGCGGTGGTCGAGACCGCCTGCTGCGCCTTGTCAGCCGTTTGTTGCACCGCTTCGCTGGCCCAGCTCTTGAACGCATTCTGGGATTCCTGGGCAACCTTGAGGTAATCCCCGGCATGATTGACGATCTTCTGGCTGAATTCCACGGCCAATTTGCCTTCCTCATCCACCCATTTTTTCGGGTCGTGGACTTCGCGGAGCAGATTGATATGCCGAACGCTGAGATCCAGATAGTCCTGCGCCAGCGAAAGATTGTGCCGCGCCACCTTTTCCCCGATCGAGAACGCGATTTCGCCCCACCGCAAGAACGGATCGGCGGCGGCACGATTGATCTCGAACCATTGCTCGAAGAGTTGCCGATTGCCGGCCACCCTTTCCGCCGTCTGCAGCGTCACTTCGTTCCAGCGCACGAAAGGTTCCAGAAGAGCGCGGTTAATATCGAACCATTGATTAAATACCTGACTCGTAGCCATCGCGATTCCTCCTAAATTGGGTCGATTAAGCGATGCCAGCAGCACTCCCGCCTTAAATTATTTGGCTAGTTCAAGGCGGCCCATCACCTCATGGTGCAGTGCACAATAACCCAGTTAAACGAGTCTATCTATAGGGGAAAGTACTTAGACAACGCTGCTGAAAAGACGTAAGAAACCCAGGATTTGTAGATCAAGGGGCGAGCCATTAGGAGAGCTGAGCGGTCTCAAGGGCCAACGTTTTCGGGAACGGTAAAGCTAGGGCAAGGCGGAGTTCCTGAATGCAGACGTGGCTAAACACGCCAAAAGTGCTGCAATCGGCTTGAACCATGCCCAATGAAGGCTGTGTCGATTGATATTGCACAGCACAACACTTCCGGATATGGTCTTAATCTTTATCACCCGGTCGAATAGAGGAAATGCCAATGAGCGACCAACCATCCTCCCCATCCTTCAACGGTAATCCATGGGCAGATCTGTGGATCAATACCCAGCGTCAATATTGGAATGCCTGGCTGGATTTATCCCGTAAGTTTTATAGGGTTGAACCCGATAAGAAAGAAACCGAGGCCGCAAATCCTTGGTACCGGACCTTGGACTGGTGGAATAGTTTTTTTCTGCCCGCGGCGGCACCAAGCCAGTACCACGACTGGGTCCGCAGCCTGACGGAGGCGAACACACTTTATCTGCGTTGGAGCGAGGGGGTTTGGCGAACCTTGGCTGGCGTCCCGGGGGCTGCGCAAGGCGCCGAAAGTCCCTGGGAGGCGTTTAGCCGTAATTTGAAGCGTATCCAGGATGACTTCACCGAGAACCTCCGGGCCGGCCGGAACCCTTGGGCTGGACTCGCCACTTTATGGGGCATGCCTCTGGACAATTGGCGGCGGGTTTGTTCGGCTTTTTCGGTCTGGCCGGGAGATATGGAAAAGGCAGCCCGGGAGGTCGGCTCGCCTTATGGTCCCGAAAGCCTGCACCGGACCATGGTGGGCTTTTTGTCTATGCCGGCCATAGGCTATACACGTGAATGGCAAGAGGAACTGCAACGCTGGGGCCTGCTTTGGCTGGATCATATCGAGGCTCTTCGGGAATTCGGCATTGTCTTGGTGACCATCTCGCTCCGGGCGCTCGAATTGTTCGGCAAGACGCTTTCCCAAAGAGCGGCGGAAAACAAGCTGTTGAGCGGTCTGCGAGAGTTCTACGATTTGTGGGTCGATTGCGCCGAGGAGGCTTACTCGGAAATCTCCATTTCGCCCGAGTTCATCCAGGCCCAAGCCCGCCTCACCAATACGCTCTTCGCCATCAAGCGTCAGGAACAAAAGATGATGGAGGAAGTCCAAAGCATATTCAATATGCCCACCCGGCGCGAGCTTGATACCAGCCATCGCCGCGTCCATGAATTGGAGCGTCGGCTCTGGCAGGTGGAGCAGGCATTGGAAGAATCCGGTGGAGCGGAATTACAAGAGGAAGTGACCGCCTTGAGACAGCAGGTGGAAAGCCTCCGAGCCTCTCAGGAAACCGGCGCAGCCAAGCCGGCTGGTGCTGCCAAACCGGCTTCTCCTCCGCGCAAGAATGGTGGATTAAAATCGACAACTTAAATTTTTAGGAGTGCTCGCTCATGCTACGTCCGGACCGGATCACCCAAGAACTTTACGATTTCAATCGCCGCCTTGCGAAAGGCATGGTGACGCTCAGCCAAATCGATGGCGTGGACGTCGAGGCGAGCCCCAAAGAGGCCGTTTATCGGGAGGACAAACTTGTTCTATACCGGTACCGCCCGCGCGTCGCCGATCCGGTGAAAGTACCGCTGCTGATCGTCTATGCTCTGGTCAACCGCCCCTATATGACCGATCTCCAGGAAGACCGCTCCATCGTACGCAACTTTCTCGATCAGGGTATCGACGTTTATTTGGTCGATTGGGGCTATCCGGACGGGGCTGACCGCTTTTTGGAGCTCGATGATTACGTTAACCGTTACATTCGCCGATGCGTTGACTTTATCACCCGGCGCCACAAGCTGCCCGCCATTAATCTGCTCGGCATTTGTCAGGGTGGTACGCTGAGCTTATGCTTTTCCGCCCTGCACCCCGAGAAGGTTCAAAATCTCGTCACCATGGTGACGCCGGTGGATTTTCAGACGCCCGATAACACCCTCAGCCAATGGTATCGGGATTTGGATGTCGATCTCATGGTGGACACCCTCGGCAATATCCCTGGCGAATTGCTCAACTGGAGCTTTCTTTCGCTGAAGCCATTCCGGCTGACCGGTCGGAAGTACTTGGATATGGCGGACCTTTTGGAGGATCAGGATAAGCTTAAGAATTTCCTGCGTATGGAAAAATGGATTTTCGACAGCCCCGATCAACCCGGCGAGTTGTTTCGCCAATTCACCAAATGGTTTTATCAAGAAAATCGGTTGATCAAGGGTAATCTGGAAATCGGCGGCCGGACTGTAAGCCTAGCTGACGTGACCATGCCGGTATTAAATGTTTATGCCACGGAAGATCACCTGGTGCCCCCCTCCGCCTCCATTCCCTTGGAAAATTATGTGGGGACGAAAGATTATTCGACCCTTACCTTCAAGGGTGGACATATCGGTATTTATGTCAGCGGCCGGGCCCAAAAGGAGATTCATTCGGGGATCGCTAAATGGCTGAAGGCGCATGTGTCCGCCTAACTTGATCGATTTTGTCGAGTGATCCCCTCAGAGTGCGTCCTGCGGCCATGTGTGGGACGCGCTCTTCCAAATCCATGCCGCGCTTCGTTCGAACCAAGAGCGCGTTAAGTCTAGCGATCGTGTGCCTCACCGGATCGCGGCTGCACCACCAACGAGTACTTCACCTCAGGTGAAGATCCCGCTTTTCTTTCCCTCCTAAAGCCGCCGGCTCAGGCCATATAGCACTCGCCGGGCCCCCGCTCCGCCGACGGCTTTCTTTCCGGTCATTGAACCGTTTTTCGTTTCTGGCAAGAAGTTTGCTTGACGTAAGCGGCTTCCGGCGATTTCAGCAAGCCAAGTCTTTGAGGCTAATCAACGCCGGAGCCGGAGTTATTCAACTTTCAGGCTGAAAGGACCCGCTTCTCCTCAAGCGACCATGTCTACACAGATTTCCATCGAAGTGGCCAGGCAGTTGATTCGCGAAAAATCGCCCGTGATTCTCGATGTCAGGAATGCCGCGGCTTATAGTGACGCCCGGATTCCCAACGCCATTCACGTCACCCTTTCCACTATAAAAACCGCTTTCAAGTTCGGGCGGGACGCGCCTTTGCTGATTTATTGCTATCGCGGCGATATCAGCAAGGATTTCGCGGAGTTGTTTTCCGAGTTCGGATTCCGCGAGGTCTATAGCCTTAAAGGCGGGTTTCAGGCTTGGCACGCCGGCAACGCGGAAATAGAGCGGTCGGTGGCAAGTCCAGCGGTGGTCAACTCCAATCCTGCCATGGACTGGATTTTGGACGAGGGCGGCAATCCGGACGATGTCAATGCGCCTCTAGCCGATGGCTCGCTACCTCTCATCAAAGCTTGCCAGAAGGGACGCGCAGAAGTGGTTGAAGCCTTGCTCCAGGCAGGCGCTAAGCTGGCTTGCGCCGATGCTTACGGCAACGATCCGCTTTGGTCGGCCTGCTACAGCGGGGATCTGAGGACCATCGGCGCTCTGCTCAAGGCGGGAGCCGACCTGAATCGGCAGAACCGGATCGGCGCGACGCCACTCATTTATGCGGCGTCTGCCGGCAAGACCGATGTTGTCGCATTTTTGCTCGAAGCCGGCGCTGACCCGGAACTCAGGACCGAGGATGGCTACAGCGCTCTGGAACTGGCCGCCAATCTCGACATATTGAGACAACTGCGGCGTGCTGCCGTGAGACTTTGAGCCAGCTTTATCCTAACTCACATTTCAGCTTTGGACGCCAGCCATGAAAACCGAAGACAAGATTCGCGGGCAGCTCGCCTCCAATTCGATTCTGTTGTACATGAAAGGCTTGCCCGATAGACCTGAGTGTGACTCTTCCGCCAAGGCGGTCGTTGCGTTGAAAGCCACCGGTGTCCCGTTCGCCTACGTCAATGTATCGGTGACCCCCTTCATCCGCGAGAGGCTCCCCAAGATTTCCAACTTGTCTACCTATCCGCAGCTCTTCGTAAATGGCGAACTGGTCGGAGGCAGCGACACCATCGAGGAGATGTCTCGGAAGGGCACCCTTAAATCCCTCCTGGAAAAAGTCGCGGCCAAGAGTCTGGAACTCGAGAACTTTAGCCAGCGGGGGACTTCTTTTTTTGGAACGAGCTGATGCGCCGCCTGAACGAGACGACGGGCGGCACTTTAAGCTCATACTGGCTCGTGCCACGGACAAAGCCGCGTGGCCGGAGCTCAAACAAGTCTCTTGAGTTCAATGATGAAATCTGCACCAGTAAGGTATGAGGGTGCTCTCCAAAGTGGTGCGAGCCTCAAGCAAGAAGGCGTCTTCAGTGTTCTGTACGATTATAAAATTATTATAAAAATCAATTAATTATTTAAATAAATCAGCATTGGCACGATCCTTGTTAAGGATTAACTAAATTCTTACCGGTGCGCCAATGGCGGCGCACCTCTTACGACAAAGGCGTCTTGCGGACTTCGCTTACTGACAGGCGACGTTCCGCCAGGCGCTTTTTTTATTGCCATTGAGGCGCAGGCAAGCGAGAGGACTTTATTGTGAACCTAAAAGAATTCAAGCAAGCAGGCCACTGGCCGACCCTATTATCGGCCTTTCTCTACTTCGACGTGTCCTTTATGGTCTGGGTGATGCTCGGTCCCTTGTCTCTTTACATCACCAAGGACCTGGAACTGCCGGTGGGCGAGAAGTTCACCATCGTCGCCATTCCCATTCTGTCGGGTGCGGTGTTTCGCATCATTCTGGGTTCTCTGTCGGATCACTTGGGACCCAAGCTGACTGGCATCCTGGCCCAGCTGCTGGTTATCTTGGGCTTGGCCTATGTATTCGTGTTTGGCCTGCACTCCAAGCTGGAAGTAGAGCTTCTGGGCCTGCTGTTGGGCATTGCCGGCGCCAGCTTCGCCGTGGCCTTGCCCCAAGCCAGCCGTTGGTATCCGCCTAAGTTCCAAGGCATCGTCATGGGCATCGCCGGCGCCGGCAACATGGGCGTGGTGCTGGATTCCATGATCGTCCCCTGGCTGGCGGAGAGATTCGGCTGGCAGGCGGTGTTCGGATTTCTGCTTATCCCGTTGGTGCTGGTGCTCCTCATTTACGCCGTTCTCGTCAAGGATGCCCCGGACAAGCGCGCGCCGGTCTCCCTGGCCAACTATGCCGCCGTGCTGAAGGACCCGGATAGCTGGTGGTTCATGTTCTTCTATTCGATTACCTTCGGCGGTTTCGTCGGCCTGGGCAATGCGCTGCCCCTCTACTTCACCAACTGGTATCACGTCTCCGGCATCGCCGCCGGCCTGATGGTGGCTGTGGTGGTGTTCGCTGGCTCCATGTTCCGTCCCGTGGGAGGGTTTCTGGCGGATCGGATCGGCGGTATCCGCGCCCTGCAGTTCCTATTCATCATTGTCTCCTTGAGCTATCTCGCCATCTCCTTCATGCCGGAAGGTCCCGTAGCTCCGCAGCAAACCGGCGGCGCCAAGGTGGCCGGCTGGGGCTTGATGGCGCTGCCACCGGTGGCTTGGGTGGCGGTCGCCATCTTCTTCGTCGGCACCCTGGCGCTCGGGATGGGCAACGGCTCGGTGTTTCAGCTGGTGCCGTTACGGTTCCGCAAGGAAATCGGCGTCGTAACCGGCTTGGTGGGCTGCGCCGGCGGCGTGGGCGGCTTCTTCCTCGCCAAGACCCTGGGCGTGTCGTGGGAGATGCAGCATGGCTTTGCCTTGGGGTTCAGCGTGTTCGCGGCCCTTCCCCTATTGGGGCTGTTCGGCCTGATGGTCGTGAAGAAACGCTGGCGCACTACCTGGGGTGCGGTGTCGGGAGCGCAAGTTTGAGCCTCACGAATTACCGAGCACGTATCCGGAAACGCCCATGACCGCCGAAGGACAACTCACCCTGCGCGCCGCATTCGTCTCTCTCCAAGGGCGGCGCAAGGACAACCAGGACTATGTCGGCATCGCCGAACCGCCGCCCCGGATCGCGGCCGCTCGCGGCGTCGTGGCGGCGGTGGCGGATGGCATGGGCGGCGCCAAAGGTGGCCGGGTAGCGGCGGAACTTTGCCTGCAGAGCTTTATGGATGCTTATTACAGCCTGACCGAAACCCTGGGAATGGAGCAGCTGCTGGACCGGTGTCTCGGAGCAGCCAACCGCTGGATCCACGCTGTAGGCCGGCGCGATCCGAATCTTGCCCACATGGGCACCACCTTTAGCGCCCTGGTGCTGCGCGGACGGCGGGCCTATGTGGCCCACGTCGGGGATTCCCGCATTTATCGCCTTCGTGGCGAGCAGCTCGAGCTCTTGACGACGGACCACACCCTGAGCCACCCCAGCCAGAGTCACATCCTATACCGAGCCGTGGGGCTGGAATCCAATCTGCGCACCGACTACGCCGTGCATCCTCTGGAGGTGCACGACCGTTTCCTCCTGTGCAGCGATGGCCTGCACGCGGCGCTCAGGGAAGTCGAGATCGCTCGTCTCCTGCTCGAGCGGGCCACTCCCGAAAGCACGGTGGAAGCCTTGGCGGAACGAGCCTTCCAGCAGGGCAGCAACGACAATATCACCGCTCTGGTGGTGGACGTCATCACCTTGCCGGCTGTGGACCGGCAGTCCCTGCGGGACGCCATCGAAGCCTTGCCGCTGCTGGACTTGCCGGCGGTCGGCGACACGGTGGATGGCTTTTACCTGGAAAGGCTGCTGTCCTCGGGTCGCTATAGCGCGCTGTTCGTCGCCACCGACCCGCGAAGCGGCAAGAAGGTGGTGGTGAAGTTTCCTCATCCGCGGGTCGCCAGCGAACGGGAATACCATGACGCCTTCCTACGGGAAGCCTGGATCGGCGCACGGGTGAAGAGCCCCTGGGTGGCTGAAATCTTGGAGCAGCCGCCGGGGCGCCAGACCCGCCTTTATTCGGTCATGCCCTACTATCCAGGCGTCACTCTGGAGAACTTTCTCTACCGGAGAGCGCCGCTCGGCCTGGAGCCAGGCATCGACCTCACGCTCAAGCTCTGCAAGGCGGTCCATGCCCTGCACCGCCAGCAGATCGTGCACCGGGACATCAAGCCCGACAACATCTTGCTCACGGAAGACGACGGCTTGAAGCTGCTGGATCTCGGCATCGCGCGGTTGCCCGCCTGGGACGAGGGCAGTAGCGAACCCGTGCCCGGCACCCCCAGCTACATGGCGCCGGAAATGTTCCGCGGCGAACGGGGCAGCATCGCCAGCGATGTCTTCGCCCTGGGCGTCACCTTGTACCGGATGTTCGCCGGTGGGGCCTACCCATTCGGCGAAATCGAGCCTTTCAGCACCCCCCGCTTTGGCAAGCCCAAACCCCTGACGGCCTATCGCCCGGATTTGCCGGCCTGGCTGGACGCCGTATTGGCCCGCGCCATCACAATCGACCCGCATCAGCGCTATGCCGATGTCGTCGAGTTGGCCTACGAGCTGGAATCGGGATTCGAGAAGGGTGGCGGCAAGCGGAACCCCAATCATCCGCTGCCCCTGTACGAACGCAATCCGCTGCTGTTCTGGCAGCTGACGACGCTGCTGCTGTTCGGGCTGCTGATGGGATGCCTGTTTCAGGCTTATGGACGGATGTAGATCAGGATGAGCTAAGCAATTCCAAGGCGGGCCCGATCCTTGAAATCCGTAAGCTCATCCCGGCCTACGAATGACTACGAACATCGTGAATTAACGGGGACATCCCCAGGTAGGTGAACCATGAAAAGACAGAAACTTATCCTCATCGGTAACGGCATGGCCGGCGTCCGTACGCTGGAGGAACTGCTGAAACTGGCGCCGGAGAAATACGACATGACCGTATTCGGCGCCGAGCCGTATCCCAATTACAACCGTATCCTGCTGTCCCCGGTGCTGGCGGGTGAGAAAACGCTGGACGATATCGTCATCAATAGCGACGCCTGGTACGCGGAGCACGGCATCACCCTGCACAAGGGCAAGAAGGTCGTCAAGATCGACCGTAGGCGGCAGCGGGTCTACACCGAGGATGGCATCGAAGCCTCCTATGATCGACTGCTGCTTGCCACCGGCTCCACGCCGTTCATGCTGCCGCTGCCCGGCCGGGATTTGGAAGGGGTCATCGGTTTCCGCGACATCCGCGACGTGGACCTGATGCTGGAGGCCTCGGAAAAGTACCGCCACGCGGTCGTGATCGGGGGCGGGCTGCTTGGCCTCGAAGCAGCCAACGGCCTCAAGAAGCGCGGGATGCAAGTCACCGTGGTGCACGTGCTCGACACCCTCATGGAGCGTCAACTAGACAAGCCGGCCGCGATGCTGCTCAAGCGCGCGCTCCAGGAATCGGGCCTGGAATTCCGGATGGAAGCTCAAACCGAAGCCCTGCTGGGCGACGGCCGCGTGCGCGCCGTCCGGTTCAAGGATGGTTCGGAAGTCCCCGCCGATCTGGTGGTCATGGCGGTGGGCATACGCCCCAACATTGAACTGGCGAAATCCGCCGGACTGCTTTGCGACCGCGGTATCTTGGTCAGCGACACGCTGCAGACGTTCGATCCCCGCATTTACGCCGTGGGCGAGTGCGTGCAGCACCGGGGCGCCTTGTTCGGCCTGGTGGCGCCGCTCTACGAGCAGGCCAAGGTGTGCGCCAACCATCTGGCCGAATACGGCATCGCCCGCTACGAAGGCTCGGTGACCTCCACCAAGCTGAAAGTCACCGGCATCGATCTCTTTTCCGCCGGCCAATTCCAGGGAGGCCAGGGTTATGAGGAGATGCTCTTCCAGAATCCATCGCGGGGCGTCTACAAAAAACTGGTGGTCAAGGACAACCGGGTCCACGGCACGGTGCTCTACGGCGATACCGTGGATGGCGCCTGGTATTTCCAGATGATGCGGGACGGCACCGACATTTCCGCGTTCCGGGAGAACATCCTGTTCGGCCAGGCCCACGTGGGGGACTCCGGGCACGGCGCGGAGAACCGCGCCGCGTTATTGCCCGACAACGCGGAGATCTGCGGCTGCAACGGCGTGTGCAAGAAGACCATCGTCGACGCCATCGTGCAAAAGAAACTGGGCACGGTGGATGACGTGCGCGCCCACACCAAGGCCTCGGCGTCGTGCGGCTCCTGCACCGGGTTGGTGGAACAGCTACTGCAAAGCACCCTGGGCGATTACTCGGTGAGCCCCGCCAAGAAGCCGCTGTGCAAATGCACCGAGCGCACTCACGAGGAAGTGCGCGCCGCCATTCGCGAACGCGGCCTCAAGACTGTTTCCCAAGTCATGCGCCATCTGGAGTGGAAGACTCCCGACGGCTGCCACTCCTGCCGCCCGGCGCTCAATTATTACCTACTCTGCCAGTGGCCGAACGACTACCAGGACGACCCGCAATCCCGCTTCGTCAACGAGCGGATGCACGCCAACATCCAGAAGGACGGCACCTATTCGGTCGTGCCGCGCATCTGGGGCGGCGTCACCAATCCGCGGGAGCTTCGCGCCATCGCCGACGTGGCGGAGAAGTTCAACATCCCCAGCGTGAAGATCACCGGCGGCCAGCGGATCGATCTTCTGGGCGTGCCCAAGGAGCAGCTGCCGGCGGTCTGGGCGGAATTGGGCAAGCATGGCTTGGTCTCCGGCCATGCCTATGGCAAATCCCTCCGCACGGTAAAGACCTGCGTGGGCAAGGAATGGTGTCGGTTCGGAACTCAGGATTCCACCAAGATGGGCATCGCCTTGGAACAAATGACTTGGGGTTCCTGGACCCCTCATAAGGTCAAAATGGCCGTGTCCGGCTGCCCCCGCAACTGCGCCGAGGCGACCATCAAGGATTTCGGCGTAGTGGCGGTGGATTCCGGCTGGGAGCTGCATGTGGGCGGCAACGGCGGGGTCAAGGTGCGGGCCACGGATTTCCTGTGCAAGGTGGAGACCGAAGAGGAGGTGAAGGAATATTGCGGCGCCTACATGCAGCTTTACCGCGAGGAGGCCCGCTACCTGGAACGCACCGCCCATTGGATCGAGCGGGTGGGTCTTTCTTACGTCAAGCAGCGCATCATCGACGATTCAGAGGGCCGGAAGGCCTTGTATCTACGATTCCTGGACTCTCAGAAAAACGCTCAGGTCGATCCTTGGGCGGAACTGGCGAAAGAGCCCGAGCGCGAACGGTTCATGCCACTGAGAAGGGTAGGGTGAGAGCGATGAACGAATGGATCGAAATCGGCCGGATCGATGACATCCCGCCGCAAGGTTCCCGCACGGTCGGAACGGCCTTCGGCAACATCGCGATATTCCGCACGCTGGAAGGCCGGGTGTTTGCCGTGCGCGACCGCTGCCCCCATAAGGGCGGCCCCCTGTCGGCGGGAATTGTCCATGGCAACCGGGTCACCTGTCCGCTGCACAACTGGGTCATCGACCTGGAATCGGGCGACGCTTGCGCGCCCGATGAGGGACAGATCGCGTGCTTTCCGGTGAAGGTCGAGAGTGGAACGATATGGTTGAGGCTCGCGCCTTAACCGAATTCGCGGGCTTTAAAACGGGCTTCCTGTCATGTATTCGGAAAACTTACCCATCCGCACCACCTGCCCCTATTGTGGTGTCGGCTGTGGCGTCTTGGCGACTCCGACCGGCCGCGAATCGGCGGCGATCGCGGGCGATCCCGAGCATCCGGCCAATTTCGGGCGGCTGTGCTCGAAGGGCTCGGCCTTGGGCGAAACTCTGTCGCTCGAAAGCCGCTTGCTCTACCCGCACATCGGCGGACAACGGGTGTCCTGGAACGAGGCGTTGGATGCGGTGGCTGGCGGATTTCGCCGGATCGTCGACGAGCACGGTCCGGATGCCGTGGCGCTGTATGTCTCCGGGCAGCTGCTGACCGAGGATTACTACGTCGCCAACAAGCTGATGAAGGGCTATCTTGGCACCGCCAACATCGACACCAATTCACGGCTTTGCATGTCCTCCGCCGTGGCGGGGCACAAGCGGGCCTTCGGCGAGGATCTGGTGCCAGGTTGTTATGAAGACCTGGAACTTGCGGATCTGATTGTGCTGGTGGGCTCGAACACGGCCTGGTGTCATCCGGTGCTGTTCCAGCGTATTCTGAAGGCCCAGCGCACCAATCCCAGTCTTAGGATCGTCAACATCGATCCCCGCCGTACCGCCACGGCGCAAGCCTCGAACCTGTATCTGCCCATTCGGCCCGGCACGGATGTCATTCTGTTCAATGGCCTTTTGGACTATCTTCGCCGCCACGACCGGCTGGATTACGAGTTCATGGAACGGCACCTCTCGGGCCATGCCGCGGCCTTGCAAAAGGCGCGCGAGACCGCGCCTTCACTGCCCGCCGTGGCCTTGGCCTGCGGCGTGCCGGAAGCGGATGTCGCCCGCTTCTTCCAATGGTTCGCCCGTACCGAAAAGACCGTCACCGCCTGGTCGCAGGGCGTGAACCAATCCTCCTCCGGCACCGACAAGGTCAACGCCATTCTCAACGTGCATCTCGCTACCGGCCGCATCGGCCGGCCTGGCATGGGGCCGCTCTCGCTCACGGGACAGCCCAATGCCATGGGCGGACGGGAAGTCGGCGGCCTGGCAAATCAATTGGCCGCGCATCTCGAGCTCGAAAACCCGGAGCACCGGGAATTGGTGCGCGACTTCTGGAAGGCTCCCCGCATGGCGGAAAAGCCTGGTCTCTTGGCCGTCGATCTGTTCCGAGCCATCGGTGAAGGCGCGGTGAAAGCGGTCTGGATCATGGCCACCAATCCGGCGGTCAGCTTACCGGATATAAATTCGGTGCGAGATGCCTTAAAACGGTGCGAATTCGTCGTGATTTCAGACTGTGAGGCAAACACGGATCTCTCGCCTTACGCCCATGTCAGCCTGCCTGCCCTAGCCTGGGGCGAGAAGGATGGCACCGTCACCAATTCGGAGCGGCGGATCTCCCGGCAGCGCGCCTTCCTTAAAGCGCCCGGCGAAGCCCAGCCGGACTGGTGGATCATTACCCAAGTAGCGCGGCGCCTTGGCTTTCGAGAGGGATTCGGCTACGAATCGCCCCGCGAAATCTTCGTGGAGCACGCCCGACTCTCGGGATTTAGGAACGGGGGCGAGCGGCGCTTCGACATCTCCGCGTTCGCCGATCTGGATGCGTCCGGCTACGAGGCCCTTGCGCCGCAGCAATGGCCGGTGAATGCGGCGAATCCTTTGGGCACCGAGCGACTGTTCGGCGATGGCGGTTTCCCGAAGGGCCGCGCCAAGCTGCTGGCCCTCTCGCCGCAGCCGCCGGCGGAAGCTCCCGACGCCGCCTATCCCCTGGTGCTCAACACCGGCCGGATTCGCGATCAATGGCACACGATGACCCGCACCGGCAAGACTCCGCGGCTGACGCAGCATTTGTCGGAGCCCTACGCGGAGCTCCACCCGGATGACGCGCTTCGCCACCACGTCGTCGATGGCGCGCTGGTGAGTTTGATCAGCCGCTACGGCACCGCGCTGGCCCGCGCCCGCGTGACGGTGGACCAGCAAGCAGGATCGGTGTTCGTACCCATGCACTGGAGTGGCTCCTACGCTAGCCGAAGCCTGGTCAATGCCTTGGTCAATCCGGTCACCGATCCTTATTCCGGTGAGCCGGAATCCAAGCATACCCCGGTCCGAATCGATCCCTATCGGGCCGCCTGGCAGGGCTTTCTGCTGACCCGAGAGCCGCGAGCCATTACTGATTTCGATTACACCGTAGCCGTGCGGGGCGAGGGATATTGGCTCTATGAGCTGGCCGACGCGAAGATGCCCCAAGATTGGGGAGCTCAGGCGAGGGCCTTGATGGCTGTCTCGGATCCGAACTCAGCCGAATGGCTGGAATTCGCCGATTCTTACGCCGGACGCTACCGTTACGCGGTGGTCCAGGAGGGAAGACTGGAAGCCTGTCTACTGGTCGATTCGGTCCGCCCGCTGCCCTCAAGAGATTGGCTCTCCGGCTTGTTCTCCCAAGAGCGCCTGGCGGAGTCCACCCGTCGCTATCTCCTGAGCGGCAAGCCGGCTTCGGCGGAGGAGGACCGGGGACGGCTCATCTGCTCCTGTTATGGAGTTGGGCTTAACACCTTGAAACGAGCCATTTTAGAGCAAAATCTCCGGACCCCGGAACGCATTGGCGCTGTGCTTCGCGCGGGAACCGGGTGCGGCTCGTGCCTGCCGGAGTTGAAGATTTTGCTGGAGGAATTGTCTTAAAGCGAATCATGGCTTTTTTGGAGTTGGTATTCTTTGTGCTTGGCGCAAAGAAAACTACCTGCAAGGATACTCTTCATGATTCGCTACGACTATGAACTTCCCCGGCTGTATCCAGGGGTAGCGCGCCTATGAGTTCCATGCCCGATTGGCTACGCCTCGCAAGTTATGCAGGCGGCAGCGAAGGATTGGAAAAAACCCGCCTGAAGTTGGGCTTCATTCCCCTCACCGATTGCGCGCCCTTGGTCATCGCCCTGGAAAAGGGCCTGTTTCGAAAATATGGCCTGGACGTCGTGCTTTCCCGGCAGGTGTCCTGGGCCAACATCCGCGACAGGGTCGTGGCCGGCGCCCTGGACGGCGCCCACATGTTGGCCGCCATGCCGATCGCCACCACCTTGGGGCTCGGCGAAGTCAAAAAGCCTATCATCACGGCCTTGTCGCTGGACCTGAACGGCAACGCCATCACCGTGTCGCGCGAGTTGTACCGGCGGATGCGAGAAGCCGATCCCGAAGCCGCGGCGGAGCGGCCCCTGACGGCCCGCGCCCTGGCCGAAGTCATCGCGGCGGATCGCGCAGTCGGACGCAAGATCATGAATTTCGCCATGGTCTTTCCCTTTTCCACCCACAACTATCTGCTCCGGTACTGGTTGGCCGCCGCGGGACTCATGCCGGATCGCGATGTGCATCTCCAGGTGATTCCGCCGCCGTACATGGTAGAGGGCCTTCGTTGCGGTCACATCGTTGGCTACTGCGTTGGCGAACCCTGGAACGAACTGGCGGTGGCCGAAGGAATCGGGCGGAGCCTCATCACCGATTATGAAATCTGGAACAACCACCCGGAAAAAGTGTTCGGCGTGAGTCTGGAGTGGGCCGAGCGCTATCCCAATACCCACAAGGCCGTGCTGATGGCGCTTTTGGAAGCGGCGGAATGGATCGACCGGCCGGAAAACCGCATGGAAGTGGTGGAAATCCTGTGTCGCGAGGAATATCTCAACGCGGCACCGGACATCGTGAAAATGTCAATGCTGGGTTCGTTCCGCTACGACTGCGACGATCCACCGATCGCTTTGCCGGATTTCAACGTCTTTCACCGCTACGCGGCCACGTTTCCCTGGCCGTCGCATGCGGTCTGGTTCCTTACCCAAATGTACCGGTGGGGACAACTCAACGAGGCTTTGAACATCCGACAGGTAGCGGAACAGGTCTATCGTCCTGACCTTTACCGGGAAGCGGCGCGGGAACTAGGCCTAGCCTTCCCGCTCACCGGCTATAAAAGCGAAGGCCTGCACCAGGAATCTCACACGCTGGACGAGGCAACGGCCCCGCTGCTTCTAGGACCTGACCGCTTCTGCGACGGGAGGGCTTTCGATCCGGCTGATCCCGTGGGTTATTTGGCCGGCTTCGAAACTCACAGCTTGGATGTTTCACTGGTCAATCTGGCGCGGTTAAACCCATGAGCCTCAAGATCATGCTCGTTGATCAGCATCCAGGACGGAGCGCCATTCTCGAACAAGCCTTATCCGATGCCGGACACAAGGTCATCGCCCGGGTTGAACCGGGCCGGAACCTCCTGAGGGAAGTGCAGGATTGCCGGCCCGATATCATCATCATCGACATGGAGTCCCCCGGTCGCGATACTCTGGAGCAAATGCGCGAGATCGGCCGTGACCAACCCAAGCCCATCATTCTGTTTTCCAACAAGCGCGATGGCGACTACATTCGCCAGGCGGTGCAGGCGGGGGTCAGCGCCTACGTGGTGGACGGCCTCAGTCGGGAGCGGATCATGCCGATCGTCGAGGTCGCCATGGCTCGCTTCCGCGAGTTCGAGGCCTTGCGCCAGGAATTGCAGGAAACCCGAAATCAGCTGGCCGATCGCAAGGTGATCGATAAGGCCAAGGGCATCCTCATGCAGCGCAAGGGAATGTCTGAAGAAGAAGCCTATAAACTGCTGCGCAAGGCAGCAATGGATCGGAATATGCGAGTGGTGGAAGTGGCAAGAACGCTGTTGGCGCTGGAAGGCCTTTGAGGGCGGAGGCACTGAGAGTCCATCTTCGGCATAGAGCCAAGCTTCAAATCGGAGCTAAATTCCTCCGAGCCGCCATCAGCTCGGCATCGTTCCATCAGTCTGTAAGGTTTCGTCGAAATAATTGCTCAATTCCATCGTTCCCCAGCTGGGATGGTGGCCTGCAACCCTTCTCCTACCGCCTTTGCCTTAAGGTCTCGCCTTGACATCAGAAGCCGGATGACTATGATTAGCACTCACTCTGGCCGAGTGCTAACAGAGCGCCACGGCCGAATGGTGATTGAACGGTTCGCTCCGGCCGATGCCTTGGATTCCTAAAGCTCAGGCCGTCACAGCAGATAACCAACGAACAATATAGGAGAGTCCGATGAAAATTCGTCCGTTGAACGATCGAGTCATTGTGAAGCGCTTGGAGGAAGAACGTACTTCCCCGGGCGGCATCGTCATCCCCGATTCCGCGGCGGAAAAACCGATTCGCGGTGAAGTGATCGCTGTGGGCAACGGCAAGGTTCTGGACAACGGACAGGTCCGGGCCTTGGCTGTCAAGGCGGGTGACAAGGTACTGTTTGGAAAATACGCCGGAACCGACGTGAAGGTCGATGGCGAAGAAATTCTCGTGATGCGCGAGGATGACATTATCGCGGTGCTTGAAGGCTAACCCTTCAAGGCGCTCCCGGAACCGAATTCGACAATATTTCAAGGTGAATCGATATGGCAGCCAAAGACGTAAGATTTAGCGATGAAGCCCGCACCCGCATGGTTCGCGGCGTTAATATTCTGGCTCAGGCGGTGAAAGTGACCCTGGGCCCCAAGGGCCGCAATGTGGTGCTGGAGAAGAGCTTCGGCGCTCCGACCGTGACCAAGGACGGGGTGTCGGTCGCCAAGGAAATCGAGCTGAAAGACAAGTTCGAGAACATGGGCGCCCAGATGGTGAAGGAAGTCGCCTCCCAGACCTCGGACGTGGCCGGCGACGGCACCACCACCGCCACCGTGCTGGCCCAGTCCATTCTGGTCGAAGGGCTCAAGGCCGTCGCCGCGGGCATGAACCCCATGGACCTGAAGCGCGGCATCGACAAGGCCACTGCCGCCGTGGTCGAAGCCATTCACGAGATGTCCGTGCCTTGCGCCGACAGCAACGCCATCGCCCAGGTGGGCTCCATCTCCGCCAACTCCGATGAAGCCATCGGCAAGATCATCGCCGATGCCATGGACAAGGTGGGCAAGGAAGGCGTCATTACCGTGGAAGACGGCTCGGGCCTCGAGAATACCTTGGACGTGGTCGAGGGCATGCAGTTCGACCGGGGTTACTTGTCGCCTTATTTCATCAACAATCAGCAGAGCATGAGCTGCGAGCTGGAAAATCCGCTGATCCTCATCTGCGAGAAGAAAATTTCCAGCATCCGCGACTTGCTGCCCGTCCTTGAGGGTGTCGCGAAATCCGGCCGTCCGCTCTTGATCCTTGCGGAGGATGTCGAAGGCGAAGCGCTGGCGACCCTGGTGGTCAACAACATGCGCGGCATCCTGAAAGTGGCCGCGGTGAAGGCGCCGGGCTTTGGCGACCGTCGCAAGGCCATGCTGGAAGACATCGCCATTCTGACCGGCGGCACGGTCATCGCCGAGGAAGTAGGCCTGAGCCTTGAAAAAGCGAGCCTCGGCGATCTCGGCAGCGCCAAGCGCATTCAGATCACCAAGGAAGAGACCACCATCATCGACGGCGCCGGCAGCTCGGACAAGATCCAGGGCCGCATCGCTCAAATCCGCAAGCAAATCGACGAGACCACCTCCGACTACGACAAGGAGAAGCTGCAGGAACGTCTGGCCAAGCTGGCGGGCGGCGTGGCCGTCATCAAGGTCGGCGCCGCGACCGAGGTGGAGATGAAGGAAAAGAAAGCTCGTGTGGAGGATGCGCTGCACGCGACTCGCGCCGCAGTGGAAGAAGGCATCGTGCCGGGCGGCGGCGTTGCTCTGATTCGCGCTCTGCAGAAAATCAAGGATCTGAAAGGCGCCAACCATGACCAGGACGTGGGCATCAGCATTGCCCGTCGCGCCATGGAAGAGCCGCTACGCCAGATTGTCACCAACGCTGGCGATGAAGCCTCCGTCGTTCTGAACAAAGTGGCCGAAGGCACCGGCAACTTCGGCTATAACGCCGCAACCGGCGAATACGGTGACATGGTGGCTTTCGGTATCCTCGATCCCGCCAAGGTCACCCGCACCGCTTTGCAGAACGCGGCATCCGTGGCCGGCCTGATGATCACCACCGAAGCGATGGTGGCCGAGGAACCCAAGGAAGAGGCTCCGATGCCAGGCGGCGGCATGGGAGGAATGGGCGGCATGGACGGCATGATGTAAGCCGCGCTATTAAAGCCTAGATGCGAAAAACCCCATCCGCGAGGATGGGGTTTTTTTACGCCTAAAAACCGATGCGTCTTCTGCTATCGATTATTATCGATGCGATTCTTTCACCGGTCAGGCCGATTGCAGGCTGTACCCGCGCAACAGCAGAGCGAAGTCCTGGAGAGCCTGAATGTGGGTTTCTTCGGCGCGCTTGCACCAATCCCTGAGGGACTGGATCCGGGTTTCATAAGTGACGGACGAGTTGGCCCACAATAACTTCAGTTCTTCCTTGAACCTATAGACGATCTCCAGCTTCGTATTCAGGCTCAGCGTCTGCCGCAAAGTCTGGCGAGTAGCTTCGTCGAGGGCGATATCTTCCCGCACGAGGAGTTTTTTCACGCCCTTCAGCAAGTGCCGTTCCGCGGGAGCCAGGTTCTTCCACTCGTGGCGAAAGACGGGGAGCACCACGCTGCGGCCATATAACGCAAGAATATGGACCCGATTGCGCACCACCGCTTGAACAGTCGCGAGGTCGATGGGCTTGAGTTCTGGGTGTATGCGAATCTTGGGAGCGATTCGGCGGACTTGGGCAAACCCCAATAGCTCCAAAAGGCGGATGTAGACCCAGCCAATATCAAGTTCCCAGGGGCGGTTCGACAGGCGCGCCGAGGACGGATAGGCATGGTGATTGTTGTGAAGTTCCTCGCCCCCGATCAGAAGTCCGAAAGGAACCAGATTCGTCGAGGCGTCGGCGGTTTCGAAATTCCGATACCCCCAATAATGTCCCAGCCCATTGATAACGCCCGCAGCCCAGAAGGGAATCCAGGCCATCTGCACCGCCCAGATGGTAATGCCGTAAACCCCGAACAGAAGCACGTCCAGACCAAAGCATAAGGCAATGCCCCAACCAGGATACCTGGCGTAGAGCCAGCGTTCCAAGGCGTCGTTGGGCGTGCCGTGGCCGAATTTATCAAGGGTGTCGGGATTCGCCGCTTCGGCCCGATACAGTTCCGCGCCTTGCCAAAGCACCTTGTGAATTCCGAAAATGCGCGGACTATGCGGGTCTTCGGGCAGCTCGCACTTGGCGTGATGCTTGCGGTGTATGGAGACCCATTCCTTAGTGACCATGCCGGTGGTCAGCCATAGCCAAAACCGGCAGAAGTGGCTCGCCAAGGGATGGAGTTCGAGAGCGCGGTGCGCCTGATGACGATGCAGGAAAATCGTGACGCATGCGATCGTGATATGAGTCAAGGCCAAGGTCACTAGGATGAGCCCCCACCAGGGGAGATCGAGCAAACCGTTAATCATTGTAATCAAGACTTTGTAGAAGTAGTGAAAAGCGGTAGGAGCGTTGGGGTACGACAGTGAATGTTCGGATGAACTGAAGCCGCGATTGTAGGCGAAGCCTTGGGTCGTGCAGTGGAACGCTACGGTGCGGCCGGACCCAGTGTATAAGGGAAAACATGGGATTATTCAATAGAACTTTGACCGACTAAGGGTTTTACGAGATTTGCCTCAAGGATCAAGCGTATTCCTCTCAAAGCCATGGTCATAACCCTCAAGAGGACGGCCACAGGCGGCGAAGAATCCATTTGGAAAGTATCCGAGGGGGTACTTTCTTGATAGGACCCAGATTTACCTAGGAAGTGCTTGTAACGGTTCGTTGCAATTCGCAGGCCGCTTCATTCAGCTGCAAGGATGCGGAAAACACCAGCCTGTAAATACACCGAATCCGCCATGATTCATGGAATTGGACTCGGTGTAGCCCTGATCGTTTACTCCTCGCCTCTCACTCGATTCATTCCTCTTCCAATACTTCTCGGCATGCCACCGGCAGAACCGGGGTTGGCGCAGCCGGGTGGGCCGGCTTCGCGGGCTGTTGATGAAGCCACCAGTCCAGGCTAGCATCGCAGCCGTCACCTTCCGGAACCGCCTCTTGGCGAACACAGGCGGGACTGTCGGAAGGGCAGGCGAGCCGCAGATGAAAATGATCGTCGTGGTGGTACCAAGGGCGGATCTTGCGCAGCCAGGCGCGGTCACGGCCAACCGTGTCGCAGAGTTCACGCTTGATCTGGGCGTTCACGAAGATGCGGTCGACCGCGGGCAGCCGGGCCGCGGCCTTGAGTAGCTGGACGTGGCGATCGCTCCACAGTCGGTAATCCAGTTCCTTGGTTGCACTGCTCAGAAGGCTGGGGGCCTGAACGTTGGAACGGAGCTTATCGGTGCGGGCATGCAGGCTGGGACTGAGATCGAACCAGATATCGGCGTCCAGTCCGGTCTGATGGCTGCGATGACCGGAAGGCATGGGACCGCCGCGCGGCAGGGCCAGATCGCCTACGTGCAATAGACCGATGCCGTGGGCGGCCCTCTCGCCTAGAGTTTGGATCGCCTCGATCAATTCGGGCTGACCGAAGTAGCGATGGCGTTCCAGGTGCATGACGACGTAGCCCTTGCCTTCGCTGGGCAGGGTGATTGCGCCGCTCTGGCAGCCGGCCGAGGTCTCGCCGATGGCGCGGGACAGGCCATTGCTGGGAGCGGAGACTTCAGCCCAAGGATTGGCGAGAGCATGACGAACGAGGAACAGCACGAGCATTAAGGGAATGGACCGGAGTACGTACATGAATGGGCTAATGAGGCACTCGCAACAAGATCAAAAGACATCGATGATTGAGCGGAGAAGGTTCTTTAAACCTGCCGAGGTACTCGCGTGGCCCGTGCCCTGAGCGAGAAGACATGGGCCTTTTAGCCCGGCTGGAACGATCCGCCTATTGGTAGGGTTGCCGCCTTGCGAATTCGGCGAATCCATCATCGTTAGCTCCCGCTAGCGATTGCCGGACTCGTGCGAAATTTCCGCGTCCTGCGGGTTGGCGTTGGCTTCATCCTCGCCCAAGGGGAAACGGCGCCGGGCATTGATGACCCAACCCCGGGCCCGGGCCACTTTCACGTCGTGAATTTCCTCTTCCAGAGCGAGCCGCTGCCGCTCCATGGCCAGCAGTTCGATTTCGCGGCGGAGATAATGCTCCACGTCGCCGAGAGCTTCGGCGCGCAAGCTTTTTTCCGCCAGCTCGGCTTCCAGTTCCATTTGCCGGAGCCGAGCTTCCTGGCGGATGCGTTCCTCCCGGAGCCGGATTTCGCTGTCGACCCGCTCTGTTTGGCGGGTTTCGTCGGCTGCCAATTCCTCGCGCGCCTGTTCGGTTTCCTGTTTCTGTTTCAAATAACGTAGTTCTGCTTCCCGCTTGAGGAGTTCCAGCAGACGTTCCTCGTGCTCCAGCTTGAGCCGGTGATCGTTGATTTCACGCTCGTAGTGCTCCCTGGCCAGACGTTCAGCCGTTTCGCGGCGGCGCTTTAGCAGCTCAAGGGCGATGCCATTGTGCCTCGTGTCTGCCATGGCCGCAGAATCGTCCCATTGCTGCGGACTGGCGAAGCGTGTCTCGATGCGGCACCGGGCGCGGCTTTGGATATCCCGGATCGCCAGCAGTTCATGGACGATATTTTCGATCCGACGCTCCAATCGGGTCTGGCCTTGTTCCAGCCACTCGGCGGATTCCACGGCCCGCAATTCCTGCTCCGCCGCGTCTTGCAGCAAGACCTGATAGCCGGTCTTAATGTAACCGCTGAGGTCGTCGATGCAGTCGAGGTGTTCCCGGGCGAATTTAAAGGTGGGCTGAAAGCGGATCGCCAAGACCGCCTCGACGGTGCAGAAAGGGCCCAGGGGCGGAGCCTCGAGGGGAATATGCCAATCATCGATCGCGAGCTCGTAGACCTGCTGATAGAAGCGCTTAGCATAGCGCTTAGGGTGCGGGAATATCCGTCTGAATGGACCAAGCCACGACACCACAACGCGGCGGTCTCCTTCGAAACCGGCTTCCCAGTAGGGTTCTTCGAGAGAGGGGCTGCACTCATCCATGATCTTTCCTTTTCAGGGCCTCGGCCAGCGGATCCTCGTTGGCCGGCTCAGTCTTCAACTCTGTGGCTTTTCTCGCGGCCATGCGCTCAGCGATGAGGGGATAGAGATTGGGGGCGAACTCCACCGTGCGGTCGCTCATCTTGCGTAGATAGCCGCGGTTGAGCAGAAATGCCACCGCGAACATGCGGTTCCAGTCGGAAACGCGACGGGCCCGCTCCAACTCGGTTCGCTCGATAACGAACTCGAGCTCGTCGTTCTTGTTGATGGTGAACTCGCCGAATTGCCGAAGCCCTTGGAACGCCAGTTCCTTTTCCTCCTCGGTGAGCGGGCCGGGCGCGGTGGATTCCAGCCGATAGGAGAGGATCAAGGTGAAAAAATCGACCATGGCGGCGCAGGCCAGGGCGAACCAGGAGATGTCCTCCCACATGGCAAAGGAGGGTGTGATGCCGCGGGAGAATTCCGAGTAGATGCCGAGCCTTGGCGCTTCAATAGGCGCGGCGCCGTGATTGGCCGCCAAGATTTCCGCTTCCGCTTGCAGGTTCTGAAAGGCCCCAACGAGCCGCTCGTAGGCGGGTGCATCATTCATCCTTAGGGAGAATTCTCGTAGCGAGGCTCTGACCTCCGCCAGGAGCTTTTCTAGGGTTTGGAACTGCGCGTCCAGCTGTTTCAGCTTAGCCTGCTCGGCCAAGAGGATGTCGTTGTAATAGGTCCAAACCCGACCTTTGCCGACCTGATGCCGGGCTTCACCCGGCATGCCGGGATGAGCGCCCAGATAGGCCTGGGTCGCTTCCTGGGAAGCGTGTTCGACACGCTTTTGTTGAGCTGCAATAAGTTGGCTTTTGAGTCCGATCACGCCGTCGATATAACGGCTGACATCCTGACTTAGCTGGACCTGTCGGTCGATCAAAATGGAATCCCGGTTCGAAAATTCATAGAACTTGAAGTAAGAAAACGAGATCGACACGGTCAAAGCCACCAGGAGCGATATCACTACGGTGGCGAAGCGGGTCGGATTGGCGCGCCAGTGCATGCCGGCCAGCTCCAGGGAACAGATCACGACGATGGACTGGACGGCCACCGTGACAATCAGCGCGATCCAGGGTGTGATGAAATACGAAAGACCGTAGCAGGTGGTGTAGCCCGACGCGACACTGAGGAGCAGTACGATCGGCACCGACCAGACCCTGAGGAGCCCGACGAACGTGCTCTGGACCGCATTGAGCCATTGACCGATATGCCAGGCGGCGTTGCTGCTCATGATGAGGCTCCGGCGTTGGCCGACGTGGATTCGGCGAGGAAGAGAAAAGGGCGCGAGTGTGAAGGCATTAGCTTTATTTGAATCAGCCCACGCGAGTCGGACGGTTTCCGGTTTATCCTAGTACCTCAGCATCCCTTTTGTGAAGTGTAGTCATTATGACGCTGTTTTGGATATTTCTCGTTCTGGTGATCGCGATCGTGCTCGGCAATGCGCTGACCCTGCTGCGGACGGCAAAAAAGCCGAAAATTCCCGAAGGCGTCAAGCCCAAGCCATACCGGGACGATGAAGAAAACTGGTGAGCGGGCCGGCCGAGGCGGCTCACTCGCCGATAATTTTCACTAACACCCGCTTGCTGCGGCAGCCATCGAATTCGCCATAAAAAATCTGCTCCCACGGGCCGAGATCCAAGCGGCCCTGGGTAGTGGCGATCACCACTTCGCGGCCCATGACCTGCCGTTTCAAGTGGGCGTCCCCGTTATCCTCGCCAGTCAGATTGTGAGCGTAGCGGCTGATAGGTTCATGAGGCGCCAAGCGCTCTAGCCAGGCTTCGAAATCGTGATGCAATCCCGGCTCATCATCATTAATGAAGACCGAAGCGGTAATGTGCATGGCGTTCACCAGAACGAGGCCTTCTTGTACACCGCTTTCCTTTAGGCATTCTTAAACTTGGGGCGTGATGTTGCTGAAGAATATCCGTGTCGGGGTATCAAACCAAAGCTCTTTGCGATAGCTTTTCATTTTTGTTGCCCTCTCTTCCGATTGTTCTATTGCCGAGGCCCAATGTCCCCAAGGTGCGGCAGAGCGGCGCGATGGACACATCGGATTGAAGGAGGCTTGGCTTAGGGGAGCCACGTTCTGTCAACGCCGCCTATGTCATTAAAAGCTACGTGAGAGGTGCGTTTCAATCGCGGGACTCATACCGCGTACGGACACCTCTCACCTTTTGGCTTACCTTCCGGTATCCAGTTAAGCCCCCCATTAATCAGCCGTTGGTCTAATACTGTACTGTAGCCCTTTGCGATACTCTGGCAAATAGCATGCGGTTATCAGAAATGCTCTCGACCGCGATAATGCGAAATGATGAACAAATATATTCAAATTTAAAGAGCTAGCGAGACTTCAAGCTCTCCCAATATCACCTTAACCAGGTTGCGATAAATTAATTCTTGTTACAAGATATAACCCGAAGTGCGAATTGGCGGAAGGAAGCTAAAATACTTCCGTTGTTTTCACCCGCGCCTTCTCGCCAGAGGCGAGTTGTTGGGCGAGACCAGCGGAAATATCATCGTTTCACGCCTGTTCATTATTTTCCCAAATCCGTCATTCGGAATGAGATTCCGAATGAACGCTGTACCGAAGGCTGCCCCTATAACTTTAGTGGTCAATTAGAGTGAACTGCTAATTTTATGTAACTGGCTGTTCGGATTTCCATTCATGCATGGAGTGGCACTATGGAAAGGATGACCTTAATGACCAGAAAGTACCGCGCGGCAACAGATTGGAGAAATTACGAAATATCCACAGGTCAGCGTGATTTGGTTCTGTTTCAGACTGATCCCTTGATACCCAAGGAATTTTTGGAGGACCTCAAAAGCAAGGGTTGGAATGCCGTGGTTTTTTCGGATCGTAGAGAGGTTCAAAAGCTCTTCAAGTTTAAAAATATTTACATCGGAATCATTGTTCTGGGCGCCAATTTTACCGAAGAGGCGCGCTATGAGTTCATGGAAATCATGAACCAAAGCTTTTTAACCGAGTGGATTGCCATTATTGATCCAAACTTGATCAATGCCGTCGAGCATGCGGCCTTTCTCCGGGAATTCTTCTTTGATTTTCATACAGTGCCGGTGGACATCGGCCGCTTAGCGTTCTCTCTTGGCCATGCCTATGGAATGGCCAAGCTAGGCGAGGCCGGACGGCGAGAATTCCGGGCGGCGATCAGGCAGAAATTCGGCCTGATCGGCTCCAGCGTGATTATGAGCCGGTTATTCGCGGATATGGAAAAGATTAGTAACAGTGACGAGCCGGTTGTCATAACCGGGGAAGCTGGGACCGGCAGGGAATTGGTGGCGCGAGCCATCCATGGTCAATCCAAGCGAGCTAGCCAGCCTTTCGTGGTGGTGAATTGCGGGGCGATTTCGGACGCTTCGATACAAAACGAGCTGTTTGGCTACAGCCAGGATACTTTCGCGGGAGCCGTCGACACTCGTATCGGACGTCTGGAAGCCGCAAAGGGTGGCACGCTCTTCCTCGATTGCATCGAGGATCTGTCTCCCTTGGGGCAGGTGACCCTGCTGCGGTTTTTGCAGGAAAAAGCGGTAATCCGAGGAGGCAAGGAAGTCGTGCCCGTGGATGTCAGGATCATGGCATCGGCGAGTCCTTCGTTGACGAGCTCCGTGGCTCGGGGCGTGGTGCGGGAGGATTTGTATTATCGGCTCAATGTCTTGCAAGTAGAGGTGCCGCCGCTGCGGGAGCGTGGTACGGACGCGGTGGAGATCGCCGAGCAGGTGCTCGATCAATTCAACCAGGATAGGAAAAAGGACGTGAAGCGTCTTGCCCGTAGCGCTATCGACCGGATCCTGAATTATCCCTGGCCTGGGAACGTGCGGGAATTGATTGCCAGCGTGAACCGCGCCGCCGTTTTAGCCAGTGGCCGATTGATTACTGTAGCCGATCTGGGTTTGCCGGGAGTGGTGAACTTCACCGGAAAGACGCTTCGAGAGATCAAGTCCAATGCGGTGGAACAGGCATTGATCCGGGTGTTGACCGAGACCAAGAGTATTTCCAGTGCGGCGCGCCAGCTCGGAGTTTCCCGTGTGACCCTTTACCGCTTGATGGAAAAGCATGCTATCCGTACGGCCGGTCTAGAGCAAGGTGACTTTGGCGGCTGAGGGACATCGCTCAGCGCATGCCTTCCGACTAGGTCGGGGGCTTTTCTAGCGCGGACGGGAGCAGGCGCGGTGACCTCAAGAAGGTTTGTCCGGATCGCCGATATATTTCTTGTAGGCTTCGATCCAATTGGTGCGGAACAAATCCTGTGCTGCCTTTAAGCCTATTTCCCCTTTGCAGACCTTGTCATGCAGGACTTCTTCGAGGTAATCCTTGCGCCGTGCGGACCATTTGGCAATTAAGGGCTGCGGCCAAATATTCTTAGGGTCGGTGGGGTGTCCTCCCAAGGATAAGGGTATCAAATGATCCATCTGGTAATGGTTTATATTGGTATCCTGATATCCGTATTGCTTGATCTGTTCCTGGGCTATGGATTGGAGGAAGGAGGCTGGTGGCGCATGACCCTCAGTCCAGGTAAAGTGAGTAGATTTACAGATTGATTCCTTAATATTGCCCTCCGTCACTTCCGGATCGGTAGCTCCGGGAGTCAGATTCGAGTCCGGCAGATCGGCCGCTTGGGCCGTTGAAGCGATCAACGTCAGCGCAAGCAACAATAATTTCTTCATTCGTATCTCCAAGAAAGAAATAAATAATGCCTTGGCAAGTTTCGCCCCGCATTGTCCCACTCTGGCCGGAAAATTGGCAGCGGTCTGTTTACTGTGACAAATCCTGTGGATAAAAGCTTTCACGGGAAAGCAATGCTGGGAATGTATGTTATCCCGAAAAAGATAGGCGGCCGATAGCGTGCGCCTCACTGACGATATAGGGGCTCTCGGACGGGTTCCAAGATCGGAGCTTGCAGAGAGAAGCGGGCCTGGAGTCCCGACTGTCAGACGACGAACCCGGTTGAGCCGAGGCGACGGGCGGAGATGGCTATTTCTGCTTCCTCAAGCCGATTGGATGCCCAGGACTTGAGTTAAAGAAAGGGCGCCCGAAGGCGCCCCAAATGATAGGCTGAATGGGAACGAAATCTATTATAGATGATAAGCGGTCTCGCCATGTTCGCTGATATCGAGACCTTCGCGTTCGACTTCTTCGGGGACGCGCAAGCCGATGACGAGATCCACGATTTTATAAGCGATCAAGGATACGATTCCGGACCAGACGATCGACACGCCAACGCCCCACGCCTGACTGGTAAGTTGCGCTGCCATATCGTATTGGCCGACGGCGTTGGCGACATAGTCGTAAACGCCGGTACCGCCTAAGTCAGGAGAGGCAAAGACGCCCGTACTCAGTGCGCCGATAATGCCGCCGATACCGTGGACACCGAATACGTCCAGCGAATCATCGTAACCCAGCTTGTTCTTCAAGCTGGTAACGGCCCAGAAGCAGACGCCGCCGGCAATGAGTCCGAGGACGATGGCGCCCATCGGGCCCGTGTATCCGCAAGCCGGGGTAATCGCCACGAGACCGGCGACGGCCCCGGAGGCCGCACCCAACGTGCTTGGCTGGCCTCGTGTCCCCCATTCTGCGAACGTCCAAGCGAGGGTGGCCGCCGCGGTCGCCAGCAGAGTGTTAGCAAGCACCAGAGCGGCAGCGCCATTCGCCTCCAAATTCGAGCCCACATTGAAGCCGAACCAGCCTACCCACAGTAGCGAGGCACCCGTCATGGTCAGGCCTACGTTATTAGGAGCCATCACTTCCCGACGGAAGCCGATGCGCTTGCCGATCAGGAGAGCGCCAACCAAGCCCGCGATACCGGCGTTGATGTGCACTACGGTGCCGCCCGCGAAGTCCAAAGCGCCTTTCTGAAATAGGAAGCCGGCGGTGGCCGTGGCAGCCTCGGCGGCTGCGGCATCGGTGTAAGCATCGGGCCCCGGCCAGTACCAGACCATATGGGCGATGGGTAGATAAGAGAACGTGAACCACAAAACCATGAACAAGAGCACCGCGGAGAATTTTACCCGCTCCGCAAAGGCGCCAACGATCAGGGCCGGGGTGATCGCGGCGAAGGTGAGTTGAAACATGGCATAGACGTATTCTGGCACGTAGACGCCTTTACTGAAGGTGCCAGCGAGGGATTCCGGCGTCACCCCTTTGAGGAACACTTTGCTGAGACCGCCGAAAAAAGCATTGCCCTCCGTAAAGGCCACGCTATAGCCATATAATGCCCACAATACAGCAATCAATGAAAAAATGACAAAAACTTGCATCAATACCGACAGCATGTTTTTGGCGCGCACCATGCCGCCATAGAACAGCGCCAAACCCGGAATGGTCATGAGAATGACCAGCACCGTAGCCACGATCATCCAGGCGGTGTCACCCTTGTTGGCCGTTGGAGTGGGAGCGGGGGCCGCGGCAAGTTCCTCCGCGGAAACAAACCCCGCGTAGCCCAGTAAAGCGAGTAAGGCAAGCGACTTTAGGATTTTTATCATGGAAGTCCCCTTTATTTTTAGAGTGCAGTATTCTTAGAGTGCGTCGGCGCCGGTTTCCCCGGTACGGATCCGAATGACCTGTTCCAGATCGAATACAAAGATCTTGCCGTCCCCAATCTTTCCGGTGTTCGCCGTTCTGGCGATCGCCTCCAATACAATGTCCAATTGCTCTTCGGTTACGGCGACCTCCAGCTTAACCTTGGGCAAAAAGTCGACCACGTATTCGGCCCCTCGGTAAAGCTCGGTATGCCCTTTTTGCCGGCCGAAGCCTTTCACCTCGGTGACAGTGATTCCGGAGATGCCGACGTCGGACAAGGCCTCGCGGACATCGTCCAATTTGAATGGCTTAAGAATGGCGGTTACGAATTTCATCAGAAGGGTTCTCCTCGGTGGCGATGGTCGGAATTACGCGCGCAATCTGGTACCGAACCGCAATGACGGGTTCCCGGGTAAAGTTGCTCACGCACATACTGCAGAACCCATGCCATCTTGTCTCAAGAGGCGATCGGAGCTTGTGGCCTTAGGCTCCAAAAAACCTTCCCATTAAAGTAGAGGAACGGATTGACGAGTTTATCGCCGGGAAAATCAAGAAATGATGAAGCGGCGACCGTTGCACCAGCTTAAGACAAGCTAATGCGAATGCACAAACTTGGTGCATTAATGAACAATTACACAGGAACATTGATTTTACTTTGAGTTCAAGAATCGAGAGCCTAGCGGAGCTCAGACCTATGAACCTGTAGAGAGCTAGAAAAGTCGTCCAAACCAGGATCGCCAGTACTAAAGTTGCGTTATCTTCTCTATGCGAGTCGCCGCGCCACTTTTTCGATTTCAGTCTAACGGCTTAGCGAGGTTCCTCCCACTATGGCCGAGTCGTTCCGAGTCAACGACATTTCTTGCTCACCGGCTGCAGCCGATCCAATATCGTTGCCCGGGGCTAGTCTTAGCCCGAAATTCGCCGCGTGAGCCCGCAGGATCTTGGGGCTAAAGCTCTTTATTCTTTAAATATTCTTAAAGTGCCGGATGCGCAGGATCGGTTTGGACGCCGCCGCCAAGACCTTGCTATGATTAAAGTCACCTGAGCCGAGAATCATCTCGTGCTACAAGGTCTAGCTTATAAATCGTCGGCCAGCCGATCCCGGCCAAGTCCGTCTATCCAAACTCAACTCAATCCATGCTGCCGCCATGTTCGATCCTTCCGCTTTGAACGATCTCGCCAAACGTCTCACCGAAGCTTTGCCGGCCGACTTCCTCGCCTTCAAGGGTGAGCTTGAAAAGAATTTCCATGCCATGCTGCAAGCCTCCTTCAGTAAAATGAACCTGGTCAGCCGGGAGGAGTTCGAGGTCCAGCGGGCCGTCCTAGCCCGGACCAGGGAGCAACTCGAAGGATTGGAAGCGCGCGTCGCGGAACTGGAAAAGCAGATTCTCGATCGCGAATAAGGCCGGCGAGACCGCTATGTCCCTGGCCGTCGTCTATACTCGAGGCCGGCAGGGCATCGAGGCTCCCTTGGTCACCATCGAGGTCCACATTTCCAATGGCTTGCCCAGCCTCTCCATCGTGGGGCTTCCGGAAACCGCCGTGAAGGAAAGCAAGGACCGGGTACGCGGCGCCTTGCTCAACTGCCACTTCGAATTTCCCTTGCGGCGCATTACCGTCAACATGGCCCCCGCGGACATTCCCAAGGAAGGCGGGCGATTCGACCTCGCGATCGCCTTGGGGATACTCGCCGCCTCCGGCCAGCTCCGCGCCGATCCGCTCCGGGAGGTGGAATGCGTGGGCGAATTGTCCCTGGGCGGCGAGTTGCGCCCCGTCGCGGGCGTCCTGCCGGTCACGATCCAAGCCCGCAACGCCTCCCGCGCGCTGATTTTGCCGAAGGCCAACGCGGCCGAGGCGGCCGTGGTGGACGGTGCCAGGATTCTGCCCGCCAGCCATCTCCTGGACGTTTGCGCCCACTTCAACGGCCAGCGCCGGATCGAATTTGAGCCGATCGTGCCGGCCGAACCCGATGCAGACCTCCCGGATTTCGCCGACGTCCATGGCCACTACCACGCCAAGCGCGCCCTGGAAGTGGCCGCCGCGGGTCGTCACAACCTCCTCATGCTGGGGCCGCCAGGCACCGGCAAATCCATGCTGGCCTCGCGCCTGCCGGGCATCCTGCCGCTCCTCACCGATGACGAGGCCCTGGAGAGCGCCGCCATCGCTTCGGTGAGCGAAGTGCCCTTCGATCCCCGCCACTGGCGTAGGCCGCCGTTCCGGGCGCCGCATCACACGGCTTCCGCGCCGGCTCTGGTGGGCGGGGGAGGAAACCCGAAGCCGGGGGAAGTCTCCCTGGCGACCAACGGGGTATTGTTTCTGGACGAGCTTCCGGAATTCGACCGTAAAGTCCTGGAAGTCCTGCGCGAACCTCTGGAAACGGGTTCCATCACCATTTCGCGGGCGGCCCGGCAGGTGGATTTCCCGGCCCGGTTTCAGCTCATCGCCGCCATGAATCCTTGTCCCTGCGGCTATCTCGGCGATGCCTCCGGACGTTGCCGCTGCACCTCGGAGCAGGTGCTGCGCTATCGGGGCCGCATTTCCGGCCCCTTGCTGGACCGGATCGACATGCACATCGAGGTGCCGCGCGTCTCGCACGAGATGCTGCGCCACGGCACGCCGGGCGGCGAGGAAACCAGCGCCGCCATACGCGCCCGGGTCATG
>CADDYU010000034.1 GCA_902810705.1 Methylococcaceae bacterium | reverse complement strand
ATGCTGCGGAGAGTCGTGTCGAAGAGGCTGAGAAAGCGGTCGGTAAAATCCGCGCTGACCGGTTCCATCCCGAATACGGCCGGGAGGTAGCGTCGCAAGCTGATACGCGGAAACTCGATGACGATGCGGTCGATGGCCGGGGTGACCTTGCCGTTGCCTGTGAAATCGAGCCGCAGCCAAAGGTAGCGTCCGCCGCCGCTCCGAATCAGGCAATCCCATTGACCGGCCGGCATCGCGTTGGAACTCTGCCGGGTTTCCCAGGGCAGGTTCGGCATCTGCACCTGTTCATCCGTTAGAAGGGCTTCGGCCGTATAGGTCGAAACCACGACCCGTGATCCCGGAGGCATCTCGCCATGGAGGATGATGCGGTGCCACTGACAGCGGTAAATCTCGCTATCCAGGGCTCCACT
Organism: Methylococcaceae bacterium; assembly: GCA_902810705.1. Classification (GTDB taxonomy): domain Bacteria; phylum Pseudomonadota; class Gammaproteobacteria; order Methylococcales; family Methylococcaceae; genus CADDYU01. Next base: position 33,601 of record CADDYU010000034.1, on the reverse strand, counting down.
GTAATAAAAGCCCTGCGGTTGATAAGCCGGAGGCGCAGACGCCGGACCCGAGGTTACCGGGTCGCCGCTCAGGTCGAAAACGCCGCGCTCCAGTGCAGCCGGCAAGCTCTGCGTCTCGCACTCTTCTCTATCCGTTTCCGTCTGGGAGCAGAGCGGTCCGAGGTGGAGGTTCCCCTGCGCATCAACAACAAAGGGCAGGCGGGGGAACAGCGGCGCCAGCGCTTCCGGGCGGTTAGCAGTCTCCATCCCCTTCCCATCGGTGTCGACGACGCGGACGCTTTGCTTCACTCCCTCGACCCCGACATAGAGCCGGTCTCGGCAGTCGATGGCGAGAAAGGTCGCTTTGCCGAAACCGGGCAGACAGGCCTCCCATTGCCCAATCGGGTTGAAGCGATGGAGGCAGCCGTTCGCGCCATCGCTTACAAAGACCCGGCCGCGCCCATCAACGGCGATATCGTAGGGCTCCCACGAATCGATCACTTTGGGATCGGGCGGCCGATGGGCCGAAACAGGCGGTCGCCAGTGGCCGCGCAGCGCGAACCCGTGCAATGAGAAGACGCTCAGGCGATGATTGCCGGTATCGCAAACGAAGAGGTTGCCGGAACAAATGCCGATGCCATTCGGTGTGCGCAGCTGCCGCGCTCCGTCGCCTTCGCCACCGAAACAGGGAACGGTCTTGAACGAGCACTCGCAGGGGTCGAACCGCTTCAGCTCCAGCGTCTTCGCATTCAGCAGATAAAGGCTGCCATCCGGTCCCAAGGCCACGTTCGCCGGAAGGGTCAGACCGCCGAAGCTGCCGCTGGGCTCCATGAGCGAACGGCCGGAACCCGGCAGCGGGGCGAGCGCCAGAGATCGGGACACGAGGTTTTTTTCCACCCGGATCAATTCGGCGTCACGCCATCCGACTCGCGCGTCCAGGAGCCATGACGTCGGATCGTGCGGCGGCTGAGGTATCGGCGGCAGAAAGTTCGGTGCGCTCATTCCGTGTTCACCCGTCAAAGCTGTATCGCAGTTGCACGTTGTGCTGCGTGGAATAGAGCAAAGCGCTCTCCTGAATCGCCACGTCGCTACAGACCGGGGTTTCCTCGCCGTCCAGCAGGATCACGAGTCGTTCGATGCTCTGAACCCCGCTCACGGTGAATACCCGCTGATAAACGCGCGAGTAATAGATCGTGCCGCCGAACGGCCAACCCAGACCGTCTTCGCCGCCTCTGAGCGGGTGGAAGTAGTCCAGCAGCGTTTTTTCGATTTGCGCGTCGACCTCCGCAAGGTCGGCGGTGCCCTTCACGATGAGTTCGCCCTGAATCTCCACCCGTTGATAAGTCGGCCCGATCACATAGAGTTCGGTGGTCAACTGGCGGCGCTGGTCCAGATAAGCGCAAACGGTGCGTAGCGTGCCGTCGCTTGGAATCGGGTTGGGCACGTCGGCATCCGGCACGACAATGACGGTCACCACACCCGGCACCTTGACCCCCGGAAAATCGGGATGAAAGAGGGGCAGCGCCTTCGCGCGCTTGACGTTTCCGGCCTGCATGGCCAAATGTTCATAATCTTCAGCGGTCACCGCACGGCAGCGACTCTTGATCGCCCGCGGGGCACGTTTCTTGGCTTCGGCCAGCGTTTCCTCATCTCGCCCGCTGTGTGCCGCCTGCAGATTGCCGACACCGTTTTCATCAACGCCTTCGATCGGGGTGACGAGCGTCTTGATAGCCTGTACCGGGACGTTACCGCGTTTGCCGCCACCGATTCGGTAAGAGCGAGCCACGATATTGGCGTCCGGGTTGTTCGGATTCGCGACCGGCAGATGCGCGTTCAGCCCGTCGCCGAAACGGATTTCGCCGGTGGTCCGGTTCAGGGCGAAATGTGGATCGTCGGGAGAGGAGGCAAAGAAATCGTCGACCCGGGTCCAGGGCTGGTAACCATCGCCCTCATCCACCTCCAGGCGCAAACCGTCCAGAAGGACCGGTGCGCTGGCGAGCCGGAAAACCTGGTCGCGTCGCCCATTGCTGCCGCCCAATACCTCGTCGACGATGGTCTCGGCCTGCCGGGCGCTGACGGTATTGGTGCGGATCGCCAGCAATTTCGGCGCTCGCTCGTATTGGCTACGTTCGATAACCCCCCGAATCCAGTACCGCTCCTCTTTGACCTCGCCGATCACCGCCCTCTTCATCGGTGGTTTGGCGCGGGTCTTAAGCCGGATATGGCCGGAGCGGGTAAAGGCACGGGTCTCATCGTTCAGAAGCTTGAGGCTCAGCCATTCCGTGCCATTCCAGTATTCCCAACGAATGCGCGCTGAACCGAACGCGGGGGTATCTGGAAAGCCGCATTGCAAGGCTTCACCCTGCCCCTGCTGCGGTGTGCTCCATAGGGCCAGATCCAGATCGAGGTCCGGAAATTCTTCGGCTTTATTAGGAAGGTGAAACCCCAAGAGTAACGCGGCGCCCTCTCGGACCATAGAACCGAAGGGTTCGTAGGGTTCCAGCGCTTTGAGGTTTGCCTCGCTCAGGTTATTGAAGCCATAACCATCAAAGGCCTGCACCGCATCCAAGCTTGCTTTCAGCGCGACCAGAGCCCGATCCGTTTCGAAGATGAGCGGCGGGCCGCCATCCGGAGATTCGGCGCTGATCTGTGTGCGCAGGGGGACGATGACATAGGGCGCGGTATGATCTTCTTTCACCGGAAAGGTGATTTCGACCAGGGCCGGTTCCGCCGGCCTCAGTTCGATGCCGAGCAGTTGCAGAAACTTCAGATAATTGAGATCCGGAACCTTGGCCATGCGGAACAGCAGCATGTCCGACAGCCAGGCGAACAACTGAGCCAGGGTAATGCCGGGGTCGTTGTCGTTGACGTCTGTCCAGATGGGCGCCCACTCCGGCGTGTAGCGGGAGATGCGGGTCCGCAGCTCGGCGACAATATCGTCGTAGCGACGGTCGTCTATGCTCGGGACGTGATCAGCCAGCGGCATCGTCAGGTACCCTCCGAGATATAAAAGGGATAAACCAGATTCCCCAGCGCGTTGTTGGCGCGTATCCGGTAATTGATCCGGATCAGAAGAAGATTAAGTTGTTCGGGTGGCGCCTCCACGGCTACATCCAGCACGTCGATACGCGGTTCATAGGCCACCAGGGCTTTTCGCACTGTTTGTGTGACCATTGCGATGGTCCCCGCATTGTTGGGAGCAAACACCAAATCGTGGATGCCGCAGCCGAAATCCGGCAGCATGGGCCGTTCCCCTTTCGAAGTACTCAGAATCAGGTAAACGGATTCCTCGATGCGCTGCTCGTATTTCGCTTGCGCAATTTTTCCGCCCGGCGTGACTTGCAGCGGGAATTTCCAGCCAATTCCAAGAAACTCGCGCGTTGGGTTATTCACGGCTTGCTCCTACGGATTGACATGCAGAACAAGTTCGGGCTTCGCATAAGCGGACAATCCCCGCCGGCTAACTCCGGTCATGAAGAAGCGGTAATCGCCATTGGGAGTCAAGGTCTTCATGAATGCGGCATTCATGGTCAGCGTGATCTGCAGTGGCGAAACGGGCCAGGTTCCACCCTTCGAGGTCACCGTCATGCCGGGTGGTAGACTGGGTGGCGGACCGTTCGTCAGATCGACATGGGTCTTCTCCTTCTCCATGATCAGCGTCAGTATCCACCGCAGCGGGTGATCGCTGAGCAGCGTGAATGTCGCCGTTACACTCGGAGCACTGTTGCTGGATTGGCTGAAGGTCAGGGTTTGAGGTGTAACGGTGACTACCGGCGCCAACATATCGGCTAGTTCCGGGGACAAGAGGGGCGCAGGTTGTCCGACCGGAATCGGCGCCGGGATGCTATCGTCAAACGTACTGTGAAACTCCTTCATGATGAGCGGCAGACCGGTGGCTGTCTTATTGAAATCGGTGACCAGCATGACCCGGCGCCCATCGATATAGGTCGCATTCAATTCCATGGTTTGCAGCGTATAGCCGACACAGGGGACCGGGACGGCGGGAGGAAGACAGGTCGGAAAGGTGCCCGAATCGCCTTCGCAAAGAACATCTCCGTCGTCGATCGACCATTTCGGGCTCAAAGATATACTCACCCCCAGATGCCCATGAGGACAGAGAATGGACGCTCGGGTCGTCAATATATGAGGCATATCCCCTTCCTCCGATAAAGCTTTGTCGTAGTCGAATAACGGTCAGGTAATCTGGACCTTGTTATCTTTCAGCATCAGAACCCGCCCTCCACCCCGCAGCTGAATGGATCGATCTTCATCGTCCAACACGATTTCCTGTCCACTGCTCGATCTGAGGATGGTTCTTTTTGCCCTGTCGCGGTCTTCGAAGCGGAGGGTATGCCCGCCCGGCGTCACGATGACGCGATTCTTGTGGTTGGTTTCCGGCGAGGGGTCTACCCCATTCCAAAGAAACCCCAACACGTAAGGATGATCGAAATCACCTTGATCGAAGGCCAGCAGTACCTCATCATCAATTTCCGGCATAAAAAACGTGCCGCGTTTTTTGCCGCCCATCAACGAGGCAATAGGTGCCCAATTGCTGCGCTGGGGTGGTTTCATCAAGGGAAAATCGACCTTGATCCGTCCCAGTGCCGGATCTATCTCCTTAACAATGCCGATGACCACGCCGTTGTGCTGTTTCACTCTATTCCTTCCAGCAGGCCCTTCTGTTCGCGGCGTGCATCGAATTTAGTGATATATCCACTGTCGCTGATGCTGTGGGTCGATTTGGTGATGAAATAGGTTCCGTTGAAACGGGAACCGAGGCCGTCGATCTCCACTTTTTTCCCCGCCCTCAGGTCGGGAAGCCCGATGCAGGTGCCGCTGGCCTTGACCATCTCCTTGTGCCGGTCCTTCAGAATGGCTTGGGCCAACAGCTTGGCTTCCTTTGCGGAGTGCACCGGCTTGTCCACCACGATTTCCTCGCGCGGATCGCATTCTTTTAGTACTTCATGCAAGTCAACGTTGATGTTGAGCTCTTTGTCGTCCAGGGTGGCCTTGCCGGTAATCGCCTTCTTCTTGGCGCGGTCCCAGCCGTTCACCGTTACCGAACGGACCTGGTTGGCCATCGTCAGGGTCGGCTTGAAATCGATGAGCGAGATCCCCCATTTCAGCTTGAAGGTGACGTCGCGTTGCCCGGGAACAGTACCGTCCGAAGGGCCGAAATAAAGGTGTTGTTTGCGTTCGTCGAGATTGCGGGCTTTGCGATCGCCTTCCCGGACAAAGACCACATAGCCCAGCCGCAATGCGCGGGTGAGCAGAAAATCGATATCGTATTGGTTTTTTTGGGCCACGTAGGGTAGCCGTTCCTCCAGTCCCATGGCCTTCTCGTTGATGACGATGGGGAGCGGAAAGCGCTTGTGGTTCTTGCCCAGGTCGGTGTCGATCAGAGTGGCAATATTTTTTGCGACCTCACTGTCGCGTTTGTCGCCCCAAGTGGTGCTGTATTGCTTGCGGCGCAGTTGATGCAGCACGTTGAGACCGCGCACCACAAGCGTCGGTGCGCCGCTCGCCGGGAAATTGGGCTCCATGGTTGTAAACGTTCCTTTCAACATCAGGCGCAGGTCGCCCAGGTAACCCATCCAGACTTCGACCTCCTTGTTGCATGGCTCGAAGAGCCGTAATCGCCGATCATCCCCGGTTTTCCGCGCCAAACGTTCGGCGGTTTCGGAGCCCACGTATTTGAAGTCCCGGGTCTCCGGGTCCCAGTTGTTGACCGTCACTTCGAAACTATCGATCTCCTTGATGTTGTCGTTATAGGTCAATTGGGTCACGTCGCGGAGCACATCTCGCGGCAAGCCGGCGCCTTGAATCTTGACCTCGAACTGAGGAACGTAAAAGCCGCTTTGTCTGACCGATTCTTCACTGAGCGTGGCGAACGGCATGACGGCTACTCCTGGGCGATCGGCGGAACGGTGAGGAATCTTCCCACATCGAGCCGGCGTGGATCCTGGATTCCATTGGCGTCGGCGACAAATCGCCAGGCTCCGGGCTGGCGGTAGTACCGTCCGGCGATGCTCGACAGCGTCTCTCCGTTCTGGACGACATGGCTGTGGGTACGATCGGGAGAACTCAGGTTCAACTGGTTCAACTGTTCGTTCAGGGTCTTGTACTCACGCAGCGTGAGCGTCAGGGTGGCGCGCAGGGGAACCCCTTCGGGACTGAACAGGGTGAACTTCTGCTTGATGCTCTCGACCAGGCATTGGAACTCGTTACGCCGTTGGTTGCCGGCCTGAGGCGATAGGTCCGCGCCCGGAAAGCTGCTGCTCCACAGGAAACTGCAAATGGGCGGTGCATGCCGCGACGGTTCGATCTTCACCAGGGAATACACTTTATCGGTCAAGGTCGTCACGCTGGTCGCGCCCGGTCCCATGCCGGATTCCGTGGTGTCGAAGAAGAGATCCAGGGTCATCTTCTCGTTTTGGCCACGGACGAATTGCAGCAGGGGCGAGTCGAGTCCCGGAATGGCGATTTCGGCAATCTGCGCCCCTTTGTCCAGGGAGAACTCCGTCGGGTTGAACTGGACCTCAATGAAATCCATGTCTCCGTTGTGGTAAGTGGCCACCAGCATGGCTTTCTGCAATTGCTCCATCGCTTATCGCTCCCCCTCGTCCCGCTCGTGGCTCACGCCTCCGGTGATGCGTCGTTCCGCACGGCTGCGTTTACCGTGTTCCTCCTGTTCATGAATAGCCTGCAACACGGCGCGTATGATCTTGTCCAGCGTCTGCGGAGCGAGCAGCGAGTCGCCGTCCACCGCGCGGACCGTACTGACGATATTGCCGATTTCCACTTCCATGTCAGGTCACCGGTCCCGTACCCAAGCCGCCGAGGGAAAGCTGGAAGATCCCTTCGTGGGCGATCTCGATGGATTCGATCGACACGTTGTTCTGAGTGGCGTTGAGGGAAGGGCCGGTATATTTCACCGGCAGCCCCCGCCGGAAATACCAGATATTGTTCGGCACGCGCAGGTCGTTCAGGAGGGCGATGATGCCGTCGCGGCGCCTGCCTCTGCCTTGCGCAAATCCGAAGTGCCAATCCCAAAGTTCCGTTCCGGCTCCGATCCCCTTTTTCAGGGTAACGTTCGTCCACTCGACTCGGCCGGGAAACTTGAGCACCGCGCTGTTGCGGCCCCCTTCCCGATAGTCCTCGACCTTCAACGACATTTCCAGGCCGCTGCATTCGCTGAAGCCTCCCATAGGTGCATCCAGGATACCGGAGAAAGCCGCGGGACCTGCGATCGCCAGGGCGCTGCTAGTGTCGATGAGACTGACGACGAAGTTATGATTCAGGAGTGGATCGCGGCGCACCGCGGTCCTGCCGACGGTTGCCATCAGGTCAGCCCTCCCGAAAAGACTGGGGTTGTCGCTTCGCTGATCTCGAATTCATTGTTGGTCCGGCCGATTCGAAGAACAACGAACTCGAACGGCTGGGAAGGAGCTACGCCGACCTCCGCCAGCAGCCTGCCGTTGCTGCGCTCGGATTCGGGATTGTTTTCCTCATCGCACCGAACGAAGAAGGCTTCGCTCGCCGACGCTCCCATCAACGCTCCTTTTTGCCACAGAGATAGCAGAAAGCTCGTCAAGGAGAGGCTTAGCTTGGCACGGGTGAAGTGGTTATTGGGTTCGAACACGGCCCATTGAATGGCAACGTCAATGGCTTTCTCGATCATCATGAGCAAACGGCGGACATTGACGAAACACCAATCGGGGTCGCTGCTCACGGTCCTCGCCCCAAAGATGCGGATGCCTCTTCCGGGCAATGTTCGGATCGCGTTGATCCCGGCGGGATTGAGTGTTCCGTGCACCGCATCGTCGACCGAGACGGTGACATCTTGAACCCAAACCAAAGGCTCATTGGCGGGCGCTTTGTGTACGCCCACCTGCCAATCGGTGTGGGCATATTGGCCGGCGACGTGGCCGCTCGGCGGTATTTCGCGGGTGATTGCCGAAGCCCTGCGCAAGGGGTCTACGACCTTCAGCCAGGGAAAATAAAAGGCGGCATACTTTGAATCGAAGCGACGGCGCCAGGCGCGCACCGCCCCGGTCCCCAGGCTATCGTTGCGGGCGACGGTAAATGGCGGGTCCAGCAGGGCGATGCGGTCGCGGCGCCGCTCGCATTGCTGCACCATCGCGGCTTGTACTTGGAAAATCTCGCCCTCGGAAAATCGGGGCGGCAGATCGCCCACCGCGGGTGCATGCGGGATCGCCGGCGGAGGCGGACCCGAAGGCAGGCAGGGATCCGGAACGCAGGGCGGCAAAGGTTGTTTGGCAGGGACATCGACCGGCTGGATGTGGATGTCCGGCACAGCCAGTATCGCCACCTCCCGGATATCCTCCAACACCCGAAGCCCACGCTGCTTCAACTTTTTCGCCTCATCGCTTTCCATTGGAGAGACTTCCTCTCCGATGAAGTCGTGGACGCTCAGCAACGCTAGGCCGTCGGCTCCTTCCGTAAGCGCAATCGGCGTTGCCGGGTCGGCTTGCAGGGGCGTCAGCCAATTCGCCGGTGTTTGGTCCAAATCACGCAACTCGGTGATGACGAGCGGCTCCGGGGCGACGGGAAGCGTCCGCAATGGCCCTGTCTCTTTAGGGATCACCACCCCAGCAAGCACCTGCGGCCCGTAGCGTGGATGATCGGGCGCCAGCGAGAGCCCTTCGTAAACGCGGATGAGCCGCCCCAGATCTCGCACGAGTACCGTGTACTCCACGCTTTCGATCAAAATGGGGCGGCCCGGATCGAAGCCGGCCAGTGCGAAGTCTTCATAGCCATGCCATTCCTTCGTTTTTTCGTCCTTCCAGACATGACGCCTTTTTTCCTGATTCGGATGCATCCAAATCAAACGCTTTTCACCCGCAGCATTACCTTCGCCGGCATCCACATCGGAAACGATTTTCCAGTCCGGCGTTTTGTCCTGGGTCAGCCGGACATGGGTGCCACGGGCAAATCCCGTAATGGAGGCCACGACCGCGTATTCCGGGGTGCTGCTCTTCGGATCGGTGAGCGTTTGAGCGCGGTGGGTTTCTTTGACGGTGACGTCGAGATCGTTGCCAAAGACCCCCGGACTGTAGGCGTCAATGCGCCAGGCCGGTTGTTTGGCCGTGTTTTTCACGATCGTTCCGGCGACGGCAGCTACCTCCGAGGCGACGCGAATCACCCAGCAACGCCTGCCGCCATTCTCGAAAAAGCCGCGTACCCCATAGGCTAGATAGCCCGCTCCGGTGAAATCCCCGAAGTAGGACTGGAACTGCCGCCACGACTGTACCGGCACCGCCGTATTCAGCGGGCCGCGGCGGGCGATACCCACGAACCCCGTGATGTCGGTGCGGATGGCGGCAATACCGGGAGCCGACGCATCCACGCGTTCGTAATAGACTCCGGGTGTTAGATACATGGACACGACCTATACCTTTCCAATCAGGACCTGTCGATGGTCAGGCCCTCGTGGATGATTTCCACGGATTCCATCGCCACTTCGTTGCCGCTCGCCTTGAAACTCGGAGCTTCGATTTTGTTCAGCCAGGCGTTTTCGGCGTGCCAGCGCACCACCGGCTGCCGTTGCTCATTCATCAATACGATGGTCACGTTGCGCCGGTCGGGTAGGCCATTAACGATGTTGTCGTGCCAGTCCCAAAGCGATTTGTCCTGGGTATAGCCGCGCTTCAGCATGATGTTCGTATATTTTCTTAACCCGATCAGCTTGCGCACATTGGGCTGAAAGTCGGTCCCCTCGCGATAGTCAACGGCATCCCCCTCGGCGGTCAGTCCGCTGCACTCGCTGAATGCGCCGAGCGGGACGCCGTCGATTTCGAGTTGAAAGTTAAATGAACGGTAAGGATCCCTACGTTCAGCTGTTGCCATGACTTAATTCCCCGTTTGTTGACCTTAATCTTCGGCGTGAGATGTCCACAGCCCAATTCGGACGATGACGAACTCCGCCGGCTTGACCGGGGCCACGCCGACCACCACGATCAACCTGCCGCTATCGATATCCGTCTGCGTCATCGTGGTGCGGTCGCACTTTACGAAATAGGCTTCCTCCGTTTTCGTTCCCTCGAGAGCACCATTGCGCCAGGCCAGGGTCAGGAAATTGGAGATCGAACGGCGCACACGCGCCCACAAGGGTTCCGCGTTGGGTTCGAAGACGACCCATTGCAGCCCTCTATCTACGGAGTTCTCGATAAAGATCAGCAGGCGGCGGACATTGACGTATTTCCAGTCCGAGTCACTGGTGATGACCCGCCCGCCAAACACCCGGATGCCCCGATTGTTGTCGCGGAAGTCGCGAATGACGTTAATGTTGACCGGGTAAGGGTTCAGAATGTCGTGCTGTTCTTTGTTCAACACGCGCTGTAACCCGAGGATGCCGCGTACCACCTCGTTGGCCGGCGCCTTGTGAACGCCGCGTTCGATGTCGGTGCGGGCATAAACACCCAGCATGTGGCCACTTGGCGGAATCGGGTAATCCGCGATGCGGGCCAAGTTGGTTGGATAAGGATCGGGGATCAGCAGCCAGGGGTGGTACAGGGCAGCGTATTTGGTGTCGAACTGTTGCCGCTGGGTTTGAACATCGGCCAGGGTGTCATTCGGTGGCTTGAGCCCATCGAGCACCGCGAAGCGGTAACTCATGAGTTCACAATGGTTGATCAGCGCATTCTGAATCTGCACGCTCGTCCGCCCTGGACAGGCGACAATACTAATCTCCTCGATGTTGCGCAGGCTGTGCAGGCCGGTGCGGTTTTCCGGTGTCGGGTGATCTTGACCAATATAGATGTTGTCATTGATGGTCATGAGGGAGTCGTTCCCTCCGGTCAGAGGATGCCTAGCCGGGAGACGGCGTCCGTCGGGAAGCGCGTCCACGAGCGACTCCGGGCCGGGGCGAGGACTTTCCAGGGTTGGAATGCGATAAGGTGGCGGGGCAGGCAGGCCTTCAGGCAGGTCTTGCGCCAAGTCGCGCACCCGGATGTAGCGCGACTCACCCTCCGAACGACGGTCTTCGCGCCGTAACGGTCTCTCATCACGATCTGTGGCCGTTCCTGGTGCCGTGTCCCAAGTGGTCCCAATAATCGTATGGACATAACGACTGTGGCGGTGGTCCATTGAGAGATGACGGAAAACCTCGGAATCCAGTGCTGTTTCGTTTCGAGTTGGCATGGCAGGGTCGGGCTGACGCATCAGGTAGACTGTCAGGCGGAACTCGCGCGAGCGGACCCCGAGCGCGAGTGCTGCGCCCATCTGTGCCGGTGATAACGCATTGCTCGCATCCAACGTCACTTCACCGTTGCCACGATTTACGGTCGCAACCTTGACCGGCGCGCCAAGCACCAAGCCGTCGGCCGGCTGGTACAGTTCAAGGATTGTGCCGGGCTCGATACCGGCGGTCGACGCGAGGCGCGCGCGCGTCGGGTTGACGACCGACAGGAACCGCGTCGCGGACGCGAGGCCAGTGGGTTCGTCTTCGATCGAAAGACGCAAGCGGTCACCCCATGAGCCGGCGTCAAGTGCTTGCACGACAAAAATAGGCTTCCGCTTGATAACCGGGGAACTCACCGGATGCGCGCGAGCGAGCGGCGTGGTGAGCGTGACAAGTTTCGCCTCTTTGCCTGCCGGTGGGTTCGGTGCAACCGGGTCACCGAGTTTAGTAACACGATGGTAGAAACGACTCCCACCCGGTGTAAGAATCTGAATGAAGCGGCCGTTTGGGGGCGCCAGCTCTGTCCAGCCATTCGCATCCGCCACAAGCAGAGAGGGGGCACGCACGGAAGCCGCCAGCGCCAGTACTGAAGCTTGGAGCGTACTATCCGGGGTCGGCGCGATTTGACGCGTTATCTGCGTGTTCGTCTGGTCGAAATCATTCAGGATCGGCGCACGCAGCACGACGTTACCTGGATTGGGCCACACCCCCGGTGCTGAAGGACTAGGAAGCGCTGCGACTTCGACGAACTCTTCGTCGGTACCATTGCTAAGCCGTAGGACATCACCGATGGAAAGCCCCGTTCGGTCGCTCAGCGCAACGAACACTGCACCAGCGCGCGGCGACGCGGTTAGCAGACGCCTGAGTAGCACCAAGTCGCTTGAATTCTTATTGGCAAGGAGCGGACCGACAAGTGTAATGGTGCCAACGGGGGCGACGCCAGGCGCAATGCTCTGCACTGTCACGACCTCATAAGGTCCACCTGCAGGGCCAACCAGTAGGTCTTGGCCGGCGCGGAACGGCTGAATGTTGTTCACCTGCAAGGGATTCAGCCCTGCGGCAACGGTTGCGGTGAGCCTCGACTGCGCATCATCGCCAAGCGTGATTACTTGCACGAGAGAGCCGGCCTCATAGGCCTGTTGTGCGACTGATATGATATCCAGCTGCCGCAATTCGCCGATGCGGCGAACCTCCTGGCTAGCCGTGCCCCGATCGAGGATCACGAGTTTAGTGCGGTCGACAAAGTCTGCGCCGCGGTCGTTCACAAACAATAAGCTATCGCCCGCGCGCACGGCCGGCGTTATATGTGCTCGCGGCGCACCGGGCGCAGGCACGGTGATTCGCTGCACCTTGCTCGTCGTCTTCGAATACGAGAGTGCGAGCGGCGCGTCGAGTACAATGCGTGCGCGTCGTCCCGCGCTTGACGGCGCCTTGTCGGCGACTACCGTAACAAAACGGTATTCACCCCGCGTCGAGCCGCCGATTTCGACCAATACATCCTTCTTCAGTGCGTCTACATCTGCTGTCGCCCCGTCGACGATAAGCGCGGAGGCGCCGGCCTGCGCGTCCTCGGCAACATCGACTACACCCCCTGCGGGCGTACGGTTAAACTGTTGTGCGTTGTTAGTACCAACGTCATGCGAGTGCGCTAGCAGCATCGATAGCGGTACGAGCACCTTTTCCGCCGCCGGCACGGCCGCAACTTTCGGGTATTCCGCGATGCTGCCGTCGCCGATGCGTACCCAGTCGTCCTTCGCAAGATTGGAATCAGGCAGCACGACAAGCGGCGGCGGATTCGCGACCGTGCCGGTACTTTCCGAGGCGGCGCGCAGCAGTAGCGTGCTTGCGAACGGCACCGGCATCGTGCGATCGAACAGTCGCACGTTCGATGCGGCGGCGAGTTCAGTGTCAAGCATGCGTGTCACGTAAGCCCGCTTGCCGCCATTGGTGAAGAATCCCTCTACCGCATGCGGCAGATAGGAATGATCTCCGAACACTGCCCGGTCGAGCCGTCCCCCGAACCAACGGTTGTATTCCCCAATGCCGGTGATAAGAATGGGAACATTAACTGGCCCACGTTCGGTCACACCGAGCATACCCGCCGTGCTAGTGCTCACTCCCTCGATGGGCTTGTTGCCGGTGTCGATTTCCTCGACGTAGACTCCTGGCGCTAGATACTCAGGCATGGTGGCTCTCTCCTTCAAATCTCATGTACTGGCGGCTCATCGGAATACCAGGTCGAGCCGATTCTCGCGAAGGCCGTAATCGGGGCGAAACTCGAACTGGATCGGCGTTAACGCCCCTTGTTGAGCCTGAATCTCGATCTGCGCGACGCGGCTCAGCGGCGGCAATCGGTAATAACCCTGGACATCGCTCACCGCTGTAAAGAGCTGCAGTTGGTGATATTCGGAACTCGGCCCGCCCGTGACCTGAACCTGGTTTCCCGTGGTCAATCCGGTCAGATCGCTTAAAAAGACCGTCGTATCTCCGGCAAGTGCATCCGGTTCGCCGGGATTTGGGTCCGCGGAAAAGGATTTCGTAGGGCCTGTGGCCTGTGGATTAACACGTTGCGCCAAGGCATCACGGGAATGCGAGAACGCCAAGGGATAGCGGAGTCCGATCATCGCGGATTCGGCTGGATTGCTTCCCCCATTCATGGCGTTGATGGCGATATATTCGCGTCGATCCGGGTTTTCCGCGTCGATCAACAGAATGCTCGGGTTGGGAAGAAGACTGAGCCCGATACGATTCGTCAGGCGGAGCGAGCTTTCCCCGGCGGCTACGTCCATCAGCAGCCGCTTTTCTTGCGGAGGCAGGTCCGGAATGGGAGGAAGGTTCCGGCGATTCAGGCGCCCGGCACCCGCCGGACGCTCGGCATAGAGCGGTGCCTGCAGGGCAATGAGATTCGGCGGAGATGGCGGTATGCTCGCATTGGCTGGCGGTAGAGTGCGCCAGACACCCGTGATGCGAATCGATGCCCCCGCTAATGGTAAGGTCGTGTTACCGGTAACTCTTACCACCCTGCCGGCGAGTACCGTCGGCTCACGATGTAGCCTCAGTTCTCCCAAGTCAGTCGGCGCGAAATCGACCGGAACGATCGGAAACACCGGTTGCCCAACCCCGTACGGGCGTGGCAGGCCTCGACGGCCGGTGGATATTTCTGCGGAAATGGTGACTTGGTTCACTGAGGGGTCCAGCGATTCGATCTTGACGGCAACCATTCCGGGTCCCGGTGTGCCGATCAGAAGCAACTCGCCCGGACGGAGACGCGCGATGTTGTTCAGCGTGATCTCGGTGTCACCCACTATCGGGGCCGGCGCAGCAATGCTTCTCCGGTCATCGGCGATATGGGCATCGACTTTCCGCGGTACATAGCCATCGAAGCGCAACCAAAGACTTAACACATAGTCGGCGAGTGGGCGGGGACGCAAAACATGACGAGGTATGCCGGCCAAACCCACCAGCCCATCCTCCGCCACGCGCGGAATGCAGCGAGGCGCATCGGTCTCAAGGTTAATTCGACCTCGCGGAGGCTGTGCCGTCAATTCATCGACAACCCGCGCCCGCAGCAGGGCGCGAAAACGCTCCCCTTCCGAACGTGCATCATCCGGCGAAAAGAGGTAGCTCAGATTTCCGACGGTGACGGTACGACGCGACATTTATTTTCCCCTACACGCCCACTGGAATACTCACACCGTATTCCGGCAATGCCACGGTAACCGGACTGATCTTTTGTAGCTGCAATCCGGATTCGATATAAACGACGCTAACCTCATATGAAACCGAGAGCTGATAAGAACCTTCCAAGGTATCCCAAACGCGGGTGATTTCCTCCAGATTTAATGATTCGAGACGGACGCTCAGTTCGGCGTCAGTACCATCATAATCTCCTCGAAGGTCTATCCCCCGCAGACGGGGATGGTCGTAGAAGGTTTGCATGACATTCTCCAGAATCCTTTGCTCCATTTCCGCACCTGCGGATGGATCAACGTTATTGACTATCGGGACAATTAGATAATGCAAACGGAGCGGTAAGGGGGGCTGCCGGATTTCCTCAAAACCATTCCGAACGGGAGGATCATTGAGCCGCTCTTCATCCCGGATGACCCTGTATAACCAGATGGATAGCCCCTCCTGATTTCGATCTCGCATCTCCTTGGGAGTGCCAAGCGAAAGCTTCATGGTCCCTGGCCCATCGAATTTCAGCTTCAACTGAGCGTCAGCCTTCAACCGCTCACGCACTACATGTGCCAGCGTTTGGCTAGTCGCGAATAAAACTGCCATGAATGCTACCTTGGAGTTTTTACTTGCTCAGAGTTTGGTTAATTACTCCGGCCCATTAAATATAATTCTGTCAATCGGAATTATTATGGGAGTTTCTAAATCTTTCACTTCCGCTATTGCGAATATCCTCCCATCAACATGTCTGGTGATACTCACGACCCTCCCTTCCAAAATATCGTCGCCATTAAGTGTATCGAGTATCTCGTGTGGCGATGGAATATAAATATCTCTTATCCTAAAGCGTACGAGCATATTCTCGAGCGGTAAATCGTCCATATGCTTCACCATTTATTGCCATGAAAAAGCAGGGAATGTGCCATTGATTCGAAGTGTTGCTGAAATTATTTTTTGACATTAGATCAAAGCCTTACAACCGCATCCTTTTACCAGGGATTATGGGTGCATGTTCTAGTGAAAAACTTTTCCGGAGATCAGATTCAGATGTGAACTTTCTTTCATACTTCGCGTGCTAACTGAAAACAAAACCGGTCAATGAGCGGAGAGCCAAGCCCGGAGCAATGGTTACACCTTGGCAGGACACCACAAAAACGAAATCGCCGCTCTAGAGAAGGGATGTCTGTATCTCCACGAAACTGGCGTTTTGATCGTCGACCGTGGCAAGGCGGTGTTCCGCTCGGCAATGACGAATTGCATTCCGGAGCCGGCAAATGGCGTTTCAAGAACGAGAATTACAAGTCGCCGACACGCGCATCAACATCCACTGTTAATATCTGGCTTAGCTGACTTTCGCGTGTGCTGTACAAGACTTCCACGGGCGGGCGCGGGCAATACATCGCGCTGCGATTCGACAAATTACCCCGGAGTTAGCACATCCCGAATGGCACCGCCGGGAATGGCCTCGACATCCGGCGAACGGCAGCTTTAGGCCGATCAGAGTCATGGGTCAAATGACACAACTTGGGGGCAGGAGCATCATTTGGGCGGTCAAAGACTTTGATCTCGCATTGTCCGGTCATATCCGGCTTTATTGCTGGACATTTCGGCCAATTACTTTTAGAAATTCTTCGCAGCAACCCCAATCCTCTGGATTTTGGCGGTTTGCCTATTCTTCACTCCTCTCACTGAACTAAAAAGGGGTAGTGAGTAACTAGAGAATGATGTGATCGATATTGTAGCGGTGGAGAAAGAGAATTATGGAGGCTTCATGCATTGGGGTCGATTTGGAGAAGGCCAGGGTTTTTCGGGTATAGCGCGCCAAGCGCGGGCGCAAGGTATTGTTCCAGCGCTCGACGTGAACGGTTTGACCCTCCGATTTCGGGCAAGGCCGATGTTGGTTCACGGGAATCACCGCGGCATACGGTTCCCAGCCATCGGTGTAGACCTGGGCCTCACGATAGCTGGCCGGGAGTCGGTCCCAAAGTAGCCGGGCCGTCGATTCCGTGCGGTCCCCCAAGGCGTAGGCCACTATCTGGCGAGAGTGCCAGGCGAAGGCGATCCACAGCCAGACCGGTGTGGCCTTCCGGCCAACATCGCTCCAGACCTCATCGAGTTCAAGCACCGGTCGAACCCCGCTGTCCCGCGGCGGTTCGACTACGGTGACGTTCAGAGGCGGCAGACTTCGGGCTTTTTTTTAGCCACTTGGCGACCGTGGCGGGCGCTACGCCAAAGGTACGTTGGAGCCCCCGCAAACTGCTGCGCTCCTGATAGGCGCGCAGAATCTGTTCGCGCTCGGCTTCGGAATAACCGCGTGGCGAGGGATTTCGACGACACTGCCGGCCACAGGTGTGGCACAGGAATCTTTGTTTCCCGTTCGGTGCGTGACCGTTTCGGACTAGCCGGTCACTTCCGCAGTGCCGACACAGAAGAATTTGAACAACCATCGCTGAAACCACTGAAGAATTGATCTACTTTAGACTTCATCATTCTCAGGTTATTCACTACCTAAAAAGGAACCCTGATGCGAACGAAAAAAGAATTGGTCGAAGCCCTCGCCGAACGTACCCAGCAATCCAAGAAAATCACCGAAGAATTCATTGACGCGCTGGGGGATGGCCTGCGGGAATCCCTGGCACAGGGCAACGAAGTGATGTTGCCGGGCATGGGCAAATTCACGGTGAAGTAAAAGCCGGCCAGAACGGGAAGGAATCCCGCAACCGGTGCAACGATCCAGATTGCTGCGCGTAAAACGCCGACATTCAGTGCAGCGAAAGTATTAGGTAATACCTAACCAAACTGGACCAAATCTGGAAGGATTTGGTCATGAAGAAAGGTCCGAGTTGCGGTCACGCACGAGCGTATGAACTGGCCGATGGGCGCAGCAAATGCAAACGCTGTGGTTATCGTTACCGCTGGCGCGGTGCATGGTCGGCGGGCCGCCTGAGCGATGCGACGAAACACGAACTGCTTCGCCGTTTCGTCTGGGGCGTGCCGGTCTACCGGCAGCGCTTCGGCGGTCCTGCGAGCGCCCCGGCGATCGAACGTTTCTATCGGCTGGTGCGCGCCTGCATGGCCTGGACGGAGGAGCTGCGCGAGCCGTTCGAAGGTGCGCTCGAATGCGACGAAACCACGTTTGGCGGGGCTCGGCACGGCAAGCGCGGGTGGGGAGCCTACGGCAAGGTGATCGTGTTCGGCATCATCAAGCGCAACGGACAGGTAAAGGCCCTGCCGATCGCGGCCCACGGTCGGGCGGAGGTGATGCGCCACATCCAGGCCCATACCCGTGAGGGTGCGTTGTCCTACACGGACGAGTGGCAAGCCTATGCCACGCTGAGGATGCGTGGGAAGCGCGTGGTGATCCGCAAGGCGAAGGGCAAGCCGGTGGGGCGGGATCATATCAAGGGCATCGAGGGGTTCTGGAGCTATGCGAAAAACTGGCGGTATCCTTACCGTGGCGTGCCTGGAAAATACTTCCATCTGTCCCTCGGGGAAGTTTGCTACCGCTTCAATCACCGAGACCAGGACTTGAAACCTTGGCTGGTCAAGCTTCTCAAGGCAACGAGCAGGCAAGATATCAACTCGAAATTGGTCCAGATTCGTTAGGAATTACCAAGTATTAAAGGATGCGGCAACGGGTGATATGAACCCCCGTGACCGCAGCGCTGGCTATCAACTCCTGGAAACGACCTCACTGGTCGATTTCAGGATCGGTGAACCCATCATCCAGGCCTGTACCGGCGAAGAAAAGAGCTTTCTCCAGGTCGATCGGATTTTGGGAACCTACGACGAGGAGGATGAGCCGGCCGATATCGCCGAATGGGCGGCCTTCGGTCCGGTCTTCGCCCTGGCGGTTTTCTCCTTTGCCGATGCACGTCCACGGGGCATTTCCGATCAGGATTTCGTGGACGACGACGAATTCACCGTCGACGACCTGTTCGAGTGCCTCCGGTTCGCCAACGGAGGGTTGCGATTCTCGGCCGATTACCTGCGCGGACGCTGCATGAAAATCGACATCTCCTTCGTAAGGACGGACGGGTGACCTTGAGTACCCGAACTCGGGGGCAAGCGGGGTTGCGCTGGTTGGACCGACTGCAGGGAAAGAAAATGCTGACGCTCGTCTGAACAGGCCCGGTCGGTGATGAGCGATCGACTGGAAATTTGCCCGAGGAACGCTGGCGATGAAGAGGCGTCGTGCTCGCACATCGGTTACTCCAGGATTTCGTAGTCGATGATATTGGAGGCATCGCCAAACGATGGCGGGGTGCTGTCGTGTTTATACAGCCTTCCCGACCAGGCGACAATGCTCTGAGCGCCCCCTACGTTCCAGACGAACACCCAACGTCCGTCCCGGCTCATGGCTCTCAGGAGCTTCTGGGCCTTTGGATTGTCCAGCGCGTAACTGTTCCTTTTGCCGTGCCTGACCACGTCAGGGTCTTTCGGTTCGTCCCTGAAAATCATGATTCCGTGCGCACTCAAGCCGGAGTTGTAACCGACTTCCGCGCTCTGCCGTCGCGGCCTGAATCCGAGTGTCCGGTCCCGCAAGGGGTCGGCGGGCGCCGTCATCATGTCGCCCAGTCGGAGTAGCGCCCACAAGGGCTCCGAGGCCCCGGACAGCTCATAGACCCGCCATGGCAACTCGACTTCGGACCCTTGGCAGTTCGTCCGACACTCGGCGCTCAAGCCGGCTTCGAGTAGGCCCGCCTGAAATCGGGTCAGCATGTCTTCCCTGGCCATCAGTCTGATATCCAGGGCAGAGTTCACCTCGTCCCCCAGATACAGGCGACCGAGCTGGTAGTACCAGTTACCCGTCCCGCTCAAGGAGCCCAAAACAGATACGCCAAGACCCGCCGCGCCGAAGGCGCTTCCTCCGGTCGAGGAAAGCGGCAACCCTGTCGCGGCCGCCGCAATCGTGCCCGCCGCCAGCGCGGTGTCGTGTGTAGCGGACGCGACCTGCCCGACATGCTCTCCCATGGCCTTCTCCAGTTTCACGCGCGAGGTGTTGGCCGGCAGTATTTCCCGGATGAGCCAGGAGAGATTTCTGGCCTCCTGTATCTGTAGATCCTTCCGCTTGTCCTCCGGGACGGACAGGTCGTGGTAACCGTGGATCGCATTGCCGATTGAAACACAGCCCGTCAGCCAGATCGCCAGGCCCGTGATCAGCGCAATTCTCTTGAGCATGAATATCCTCTTTTCCGTTGGTTCGGTCAGGCCCGGACCTCTTGTCGCCCGGTTCAATGCTGTCATGGAATCCCGGTTTGGCAAGCCCGTCGATCCGTTTTAGTTCTTCGGCCCCAGGGACCAACCTTCTCCTTCGATTTGAGTCCGAATGGCGGGAATATCCAGCCCGTTCATGCGCTCGACGTTGCGGTCCAGGGTATTCAGTCGGGTACCGTCCACATTGAATCTGGACCCCTGGCCGGTCAACCTGTCCAGGTTGAGCTTCTGGGCGGCATTGGCTGCCGTCGGCAAATGATTGGTGGACTGGAGGATGGCGATCCATTCGCCCAGATTGACCTTGCTCCAGTCGATGTCGGCCAGCTTCTCGATGGGGATTCCGCTGCAATCCGGGCTTTTCTTGTCGCCGAAGGACATTCCGAGCTGAGGGCGGACTTGCTCCTGAAGAATACGCGCCAGGGGCGATGAGAAGCAGCAATAGCTTTCCCGTTCTTCCACGCACATCCCGAATACCTGGGTGGCGCAATAAGAGCCCAGATAGGTGCAGGCTTTCAGACTCTTCTTCGCCGCCAATTCGTATTCCTTCTGCTCGCATTGCCAGATCAATTGCACGATCATCACCAGGATCTGATAAACAGCGTAGGCGATCATGATCACGTTCAGCATCGAACCGATCATCGCCGCGCCGCCGCCCACTTGCAGGGTAGACCCCGTGACCCCGGGATTCAGGGCACCGGACTGGGAGAAGGCCGCGCTACCGGCGGAGCTGAAGATCAGATTACCGGCGGTGGCGCCGAACGTCTGGCCCACCCAGGTGGCGATCTGCTCCATCGCCATGCTGCTGAAGGTATCGATCAGCGAGTCCTTGAGGAAGTCGGTCACCACGGCGGAATATCCCCCCGTGATGCTATCGGCCGCGCTGCCGACGGTATTGGCCACGGCGTCCCAGGCACTCACGACCGGCGTTCTGAGTACCTCCCACGAGCCACGAACGGCATTGGTCGCATCCAGTCGCATGACGGCATTATTCATCTGACTGATGTTGGTGATGAGGTCGATGTATTCCCCCAGTCCGATACTGGTCGGCGCGTTGCAGCAATCCACCGAGGTCACCAGAGCGCCCACGGTCTTGCAGGTACCGCCTTCGCCTTTGAAGACGCTGCACGTGGTGAACTGGAAACCGTGACCTTGCTGAGTGTTGGTCACGGTCTCGCAGCCGGTGTCCATGGCCATCTGCTGGGCGGCATTGAGCGCCGCGACCGCGCGGGTGAAGTCCTTGCTCTGCTGGCGGTCGATGGCGACGCACTCCTCGCCCATGCAACGGACGGGGCCAGCACATTCCTGTTTCGTGGAGCCCTCCGTGGTCGGAATCGTCGTGGTCGTGCCGCAGTCGTAGACGTCCTTGTACAGCCAACAGGTGCCCGTGGCGTCGCCGGTCGTGCCATCCACGCAATCCGAGCGGATGAACGCGCAGCCCTGTTGTTCGAGCGTCTTGCACGTTTCGGTCTGGCCCTGTCCGGCAAAATCTCCGGGACAAACCGTCGCGCCGTGGATGTCCGTCCAGCAATTCGTGCTCCCGGTCCCGCCGAAGTCGCAATCGGTGGCGAGGGATACCGTGCCGCAGGTCTTGCTGAGGTTCGGGAAAAGCGGGTCGGGCAGATCCGACTCGCAGATCTGCACGCCGTTATATTCGAAGCATTTCTGTGTCCCGTTGTACACGCCGGGGTCCGCGCTGCAGGTGACGCTGGTGCTTGGGCACAGGTTGTCCTGGATGGCGTTCATCAGATCCGGACATCGGGCATTCGACCATAGCCAGTCGATGGCATCGATCTTCTCGGCGCTGAAATAGAGCGTCGCGGCCATGACCCAATCGCCATCGCCCACGTCGTGCTGCCAGAATTGGCCGACCAGACCGTTGGCGCAGGACGGCATTTGCGAGAGGCCCTGCGAAACCGAATCATCCACCTGATAGCCGCCGTCGGAACCCCAAAGACCGGAGTCCGTCCAGCCGACGGTCTTGACGTGGCGGATCGTGTAAGCGCCCGAGCCGTCGCAGATCTTGGCGTAGTCCAGCTTGGGCATGGCCACCTGGCCGCCCGCGCCGATGTCGCTCCACCAGGACCCCGTTCCGTTCCTGAGATCGAAGGTGAACGACACATCGTGCTTGCCCACCGTGCCGAGCTTGACCTCCGCGGTCTCCTGCGAGACGGTGTACTGGCGGTTGGCGGTGCAGTTCGGCGGTGGATTGGGGCCTCGCACGCAGGTCTTGTAATCCGGGAGCCTGGCCGAGAAATTCGTGTCCTTGAACACCGTGGTGGACGTGCAGTCCGCGAACGACTTGGCGAAAAACGCATGGTTGTCCATGACGTAGTCGGTGGCTCCCCAGATGGGATCGTTGGTCAGATCGGGATGGGAGCGATTGGCGGCCTTGACCAGTGTGCGGTAGGCCTCCCCTGTCGGACTGGCCTCGGTTTTGAGCGTGGTCTGGGCGCCCAAGCCGGCGGAAACCGCGTTGGCGTTGTCGCCATACAGGTTGGTGAAGGCCGAGGTCTGACCGTTGCCGGAATCGGGAAACAACGCCTGAGCCGGGATGTCGAGATCGTTGCCGGTACCCGGGAACAGGGTCAGGGTTCGCCCATCCTCGCTCACCGCCGGCAAGGGAAAGTCCTGGATGCTCTTCTTGGCCGCGGCCTGCCCGAGCTTGGCGCTATCTTGCATGGCGTCAGCCATGGCGCAATGGACCGGCGTCCAGAACAGGACCAGAGAGAGGCTCAAGCACATCGCGCGGGTCGCCCTGGGATAACTCGAGAACATAATTGCTGCACCCATCCTTAGAACCCTGCGCAGCAGTCCTGCCAGCGCCACAGAAGATAGACGTGACTATCGCCGGGCCCTGGATAGGTATGCGCCATACCCCAACGGAAGGTGCTCTCGCCAATGGCGTGGGTACGGTCGGTGTCCGCCACCGGATAGAACATGGTCATGCGGTATTGGGATTTGGGGATGAAGGGATAGATGTTGCCGCCGCACAGGGCATCGTTGCCGTAGGTCTTCAATGCCAGTCCTCGGCGGTGAAGCGCGGCGGTGGCCCGCGTCGCGAGCAAGCTGGTCAGGCGCGGATCGGCGCCCACCGTCGGGTTGACCAGGCCGGCGAAGGGATACATCGAACCCCAGGTGCCCGCGCACCAGAACATGCTATCGATGGGCTTGCCAGCGGTCGCCGCGGCGGCATCGGCCAGGCAGGCGGCGATTGCGACGGGATTGGCGAATAGGGCCACTTCCGGATTGGTGAAGAACGCCAGTTCGTCGTTGTTCCAGGTGGGGTCCAACTCGGACAGGTACATCACATCGAAGTCCTTGAAGCCGTCCGAATTGCAACGGTCCTCCCAGAACAGGTCGAGCATGATGTAGAGCGGATAGGCGAAATAGTGGTAATTGAAGAAGGCGATCTCGCCGTTGTCGTACTCGGCCTGTCCGACCGTACCGCGCAGGCGCAACAGGGACGATCCCATTTTCATGCCGCCCAGGGCGGGCGAACACCAGGGCGTCGTGACCAGCTCGATCAACCGGGCGGGCGACCACACACCTAAGGTCATGCCGATTTCGGGAATGCCGCCGGCGGTATCGCAGGAGCAGAACACCTTGTCGGTGGCACCGGAGGGAACGCTGCCGGAGCCCATCTTCCCCCCGGCGATGCGGATGGGAAACAGGCAGCCCCAGCAGATGTCGGTGATGAGTTTGCCGGACCAGACTTCCGCATCCGGGCAGAGCGGGCCGAGTTTCTTGGAGTCCGCCTCGACGGTCCCGTCCACCAGGAGCAGCAGAGACACCCACAGGGCGGTCCACGGCTTGGCTTTCCTCACGACCTTCCTCCCACTTTGAACTCGCGGATCACGAACCGCTTGTCCTTCGCTTCCACGAGCGCCGGTACGTGCTCGAGCCGAAAGCGGTCCCTGAGATCCGGGGTGAGCAGGTACACCGGTGCGCCGAGGTCCGTTTCGATTTTTTCGAAGCTCTCCCATCCCGCCGCCCTATCCAGGCGGGTGGCGATGTACGTGACCCGACGCGGTGCGGCTTCGGTACTCAAGCGCCTGGCGAGTTCGACCTGGGCCGGTCGGGTGGCGTCGAAGATGACCAGACGCTGGGTGAACGGCAGTTGGTCCAAGGGGTTGACGGTCTGTCCGGCGCGGACGATCACCGTGCCGTCGGGTGCGGTGACGTCCCTTGGCGCCGTCACGGTCAGGTCGATCTGGCGTAGTCGGTCTTCAGTGGCTTCGGGGAGTTCATGGAAGGTCGTGCGCTCCCAGAAACGCGTGAGGGCTTCGCGCTTCTTGGCGGCCCAGTCGATTTGCGCGACCCGGCGCTGCATCTCCTCGATGAGATCCACTTCGATGATGTCGCGGGTGGGGCCGTGGGTCCCGAGATCGCGCGTTTTCGCACCATTGTTTTGTTTGTATTCCATTCTGGACTGCAACCAGGCCGTGCCGATCGCGCCCTGAACCTTGCCCAACACCTGGCCGTTTTCCTCCAGGGTCAGGGTCGGCGCTGCCATGACGCCGGCGGCGCGAAAGCGCATCGGGTCGATGACGATGTGGGGCTGCTTGCCTTCATCGAAACGCCTGGCCAGGGCATGCAGTTCACGGATGAAGGCCTGCACTTTCTGGCCCGGCCTCATGCCCCGAAACACGACCAGCACGTCGTCCCGTCCGGCCGCCTCGTCCAGGATGTCCAGTAATCCAGCTTCGCCCAGCGAGGTGGAGGCGTAGAGGACGAAGGTTTTCCGGCTGGTGTCGGCTTGGGTGTTGGGCGTTATCTCGGCGAGCTGAAGCTTTGGCGCGGCCTGCAGCGTTTCCATGGCTTGCCGGCGGGCGGCCATGGTTGCAGGATTCCCGTCCAGCCATTGGGGGCGGGCCTGATGTTCCGCGGCGTTCAGAATCGCCCGGGACCGAGCCACCCAGTCTTCCTCCGCCTGGACAGGGCTTCCGCCACAAATGCTCAACAAGGCAATGGCCATTAGTCGAAGGGAGCAATCAGAACGGCAGCGCATACGCCCTCCCGATGATCTGCCGTTCGTAGACGAAGCCCCAGTAACGCGAGTCGAAGCTTTTGGGATGCGTGCCGGTCACCCACAGCGCACTGCCCGGGACGTTCTCCTGTCGGGTGAAATCGGCCGGGGTCCTGCCGAGCTTCTCGCTGAGCGCCAGCCCCTCGGAAACGGTCTTGCCGTTGATCGCCGTCCGGTGCTCGTCGACCTCGACCCGGTCGCCGGTCACGCCGGTCGCGATCTTCACGACCACCCGTCCGGTCGGAACCCAGGGTGCCATCCGCGCGTCGGCCGCAAATGCCACCAGATCCCCGCGCCAGACATTCTGATCGTGGCGGTCGATGACGAACCAGCGATGATCGCCGGGAAGACATAGTTCCTTCTGGTCGTCGATGCCGACATGAAATCGGTCGCCCAGATAGGCACCTACGCCAAGAACGACCGCCAGAGCCGGAACCGCTCTGAGCAGGAATATCGCGCGCTCCCGGACGGTTGCAGGAGTCTCATTTTTCCGCGTGGACATAGACATCCTCCGGGGCCGCGACCACCATGCCGGAATCGATGACGAGATACCCGGCCCGGGCGAGCCGATCGGCTTTTTGCCGCCACTCGTCCATGGCCTTGGCGATGACTTCGGGGGTGGCGTCGGGCGGAATCGCTTTGACCCAGTGGGTCCGGTCCAGGACGAACACCGGCGTCGTCAGACTGAGCTTTTGGAGTGGCTCTTCGAGCATCCGGCTCGTGGCGAGATAGCCTCCGAGCGATCCCAATCCGGACGACAGCAGGACGGCGATCAGCCAGGCGGTGTTAGCCGGCACGGGATTTCTCCAATCGCAAACGGTCGTCCCGGGAGCGCTGGGACGACCCTTCCTTTTCGGCCAGGCGCCGATGAATGGCGTCCGGGAGGCTCAATCCCTGGCGGCGCAGTTGCTTGAGAGCGTTGACGTCGTCCGCGCGCGTCGAGAACAGGAGACGCTTGAACGGATCGACGATCAGACGCCCGATGCCGATGCCGCGCTCGGTGATGAAGAAGATCTCCGAGTAGACGCCGGGAACGGTGTGCACGGTCTTGAGCAGTGCATAGCCGCCCTCGGAAAGCGGCAATCGTCGGTCGGCTTTGAGCCCATCGATGGCTTCCGCCTTCTGACCCAGCAGGTACATGTTGGCCGAGTTCTCGACGATGGCGCGTCCCGTGGGGGATCGGTACAGGTCGTTGACAGACTGGGTGATGGTGACGGCGGCCCCGCCGTATTTGCGGAACCTTCGGTAGCCGTGCTCCATGAAGGTGGCCGCATCGCCCATGCTGAGGAGATCCCAGGACTCGTCGATGATGACGATCTTGGGTCGGTCACGTTCGCCCAGATACATTTCCTGCTGGATCTGGTAGATGAGCTGGAGCAAGACCACCTGTTGCAGGTGCTTTCTTCCTTTAAGCTCTTCCAGTTCCAGCACGGTGAAATCGCCGGCGAAGCGGATGTTGTTCTGGCCGTTGAAGAAACGGCCGTATTCGCCCTGGGTCGTGAACGGAAACAATTGCTCGCCGACATCGACGAGGCGGCGGTCGGTTTCCGCGCACAGACGTTCGGCGATGTCGTCCACGGTCACGGATTGACCCTGGGCATCCCAGGCGGCTTTGAGGACCCGCTTGAGCCCGGCGGTCTGATAGTCGGACAGCTTTTCGGTGGGGGCAGCCATGGCGGTGACCAGTCCCGCCACCACGTCGGCCTCCTCTTCCCAACTGCGGATGAGTTCGAAGGGGTTCAGACAAATCTGCTTTTCGGCACTGAATTCCATGAACTCGCCGTCCAGGGTTTCCGCGAGATTCTGGTAGGAGCGCCCCACGTCGATCACCCAGATGCGGGCACCTTCGGTGAGATAGTTGACGATGATCTCGTTGGTGAGGAAGGACTTGCCGGATCCCGATTGCGCGGCGATGCAGCAGTTGTAATTCGAGCCGGAATCGAACAGGGACACGTTGACCAGCTGGCCGTTGCGGGAGATGAAGTTCAGGGTCGGGGTGCCCGTGCCCGGCCAGTCGGCGAACAGCGGCAATAGGGGAATGACATGGCGCGTCCCCAGCGTGCGATAGCGGTTGCTGTCGCGGATCGCCAGGCGATCGGCCCCGAACGGGAGGCAATTGAGGAAGAACGGCAGGCAGAAGAACCGATCTTCCAACAATTGGAAGCCCAGTTCCCGGAAGTACACGCGGGCGTTGGACACCGCCAGGGACTCTTCGTCCGGGTCGCAGAACAGCACCGCGCCGAAATAAGCCTTCACCGGGCGATCGCCGTCCAGGAAGGCCTCGAACAAGGCGTCGAAATTCTGCTTGCGGAGGCCCAGCTGGGGCAGGAACTTGAGGATCGGCCCGTAGGCCTGATGGGTGACCCACTGGCGCTTGGTATCCATGGAGGCCCTCGTCGCCTCGGAATCCGGATAGTGAATCGTGAGCGTCAGGAGCGCGTTCTGGCGGATCCCGCGGGTGCCGGACATCACATCGCCGAGATAGCTCATCGCCGAGCCGAAATAGACGCGGTCCGGATAGCGCTTCACGGACAGCGTCTTGACCCGCCTTTCTCCCAGCCAGAGGCCCCGGGCATCGGTTCTGAGATCGTTGTCGTAGTCGAACAACTGATCGCGGATGAGCTGGGTCGGATCGCACTCGGGAACCACCTGATCGCGCCAGCCGGCCTTCGGGCTCCAGTTCAGCATCGTGGTCAGGAGGCGGACGTAGTGATCCGAACTCAAAGTCTCGGGCCGAAGGCCGATCATGCTCAACGATTGCAAGGTCGACAGACACAGTTCGGAGGCGCGCTGCAGGTCCTTCTCGGTGGGTTTGAATCCCGCCATCGGCAGCTTCACCGAGATGATGACGCGCGTGCGGCGGATGCGGGTACCGGCCGTGCTTTCCAGAGGCGTCTGCGTGCC
This sequence comes from Methylococcaceae bacterium, assembly GCA_902810705.1. Taxonomy (GTDB): domain Bacteria; phylum Pseudomonadota; class Gammaproteobacteria; order Methylococcales; family Methylococcaceae; genus CADDYU01. The sequence goes on along the minus strand of CADDYU010000034.1, from coordinate 5,594 downwards.
CCGGCGGAGAAAATCGACGCCGGCTCGCACCATGTCCTGGTAGAACGGCTGCGGCTGGTCGATCCGACGGGTCTGCATCAACGCCAGGGTGGCGTCGATATCGGGCGAGGTCCAGAGGCTCACCTGCAACAGCGTGTCGACCGGCCATTCCTGGTTCAGCAGCACGTTGACGCGATCGGCCACGGGGGGATCGGCGCCGGACAGGGGCTGGCAGAGAAATCCGAAGCCGAGGCTCCGGTCCTCCATCAGAAACAGCCCGTCCTCGCGGTCGTAGGCCAGCGCCGAAAACAGCCGGCTCGCCCGGGGGTGCCGTTCAGGCTTCATCGAAGAGCCGGATGGGGCGGGTTGGCCGGGCGATCTCGCAGGCGGGAGATGCCCGGGACACCAGACGAATGGCATAGGGGCGCGTGGACACGACCTCCGCACGCTGCTTGCGGACGAGTTGGCGGGCACGGGCCGGATGACACGGGTTCAGGGGTTCGCCCTGAAGACCGATGACGAGTACGGTGGACATGGCGGTTCGCCTCACGATCATTAATGGGTCGACGGTTTCCCGCCGGTTCTCGGATGGCCAGGCCTCCAGTTCTGGCGGGTCAAATGACCGCCGTCACGATGGCGTCGATCACGGTCGGTGCGGTGTAGAGACCGAGACCGGCGGCGATCCCCAGCACGAACCCCATGATGCTGCCGCGCACCACGCCACTGACCAAGCCGACGGCGACGAAGGTGATGGCCAGGATCCGGCCGAGGGTGCCCTGCAACCAGCCGGTCAGCATAGTGTAGATGGACCCGAATTCGGTCGAACCGCCGGTCCCCGCGAAGGAGTTCGTGGCGGCCAGCATCAGCAGCATGGCGAGAGCGGCGAGCGCGGCGACCAGCAGACCGCATCCGTTGGGCAGGGTATTTGGCATTTTTCATCTCACTTTTCCAGGTAGAAGGCGGTTGCCCGCCGGGCCTCGGAAGGGGTGGACTTCCGGTTGATGCTGGGGCGGTCGCCCGCCCTTGACTCGGTCTGCGCGAACACGCAGCCGGTGAAATCAGTGATCCGCCTCTTCGGGCTCGCCGTACAACGGGGCCATCGGCGTCTCCTTGCCTTTTTCCGCAGGTAGCGCCGGTTTCCGACCAAGCTCCTTGGCCCGCTGCAGAACCTGGAGCGGCGAGATCGAGGGGTTCAGCATCGGCAAGGGCCGGCCGATCATCCAGCGACGCGGCTCGAGTTCGGTGAACACGAAACCCGAGACATTGAGATCGCCGTCGGCGTCCTCCCACGGCGCCACCCAGACGCGCATCACCTTGGCGGGCGTTCGGATCGGCGTGGGATCGTCGATCTTGGGCGCCGGCGCCGGATTGGCCGGCGGAATCAAGGTGGCTACGGGCGTCGTGGATGTTGATGTCGAAGTGGAAGCATCCGCCGGACGGATCGTGGTGTTGGCTTTATCCGTGATCTTGTAGGCGTCCACGGCCGACAGACAGGTGGGATCCTCCGGCATGCCCTTGCAGCCGTATTTGGTGGTCGAGCAGCCGGTCAGGGAGAGTGCGACGGCGATAGTTGCGAGTCGTTTCATGGCTTGACGCCCTCGGTTGTCGATGGCGCCTGTCCATGAATTGACTGAACGGTTGATTCTTTGGGCTGTTGCTGGCTAATCGGCGGTGCGGGTTTGTCGGCCAGCCAATCGGCCAGGCTGTCGGGCGCCCCCTTGAAGGTGCGGCCGTCCGGTGCGATCAGGAACGGCACGGCCTCGATGCCAAAGAGGTGGGCCGTTACCAGCGCGCGTTGGACGGGCTCCCGGTTGCACTTCGGGTCCACCTCGGCCGGCAGGGCGTCGTAGGCTTGGTGCATCAAGGTATCCCGCGCCTTGTCCTTATCCTTGGTTTGCAGCAGGCAGCCGATCCTGGTCACGAGGTTTTGGGACTCCGGGCCCAATACGGGGACGGAAACCAGCTTGAAGGTGTACCGGTCCTTTAGTCCCTCCATCTGTTTCTGCACCTTGGCGCAGTACGGACAACGCGGATCGACGAACACCACGACCTGTTCCCGGCCGGTTCCGTACGTGACGGGGCCCAGGTCATCGATCTTGAGCTTCATCTTGGCCAGATCGATGCGACTCGCGATCTGGTCGACCTGGTCGAGATCGGTCACCGCCACCCGGTTCCAGACGTCCATCAAGGTGCCGGTGATGACGAAGCGACCGTTGTTCGACATGAAGAAGGTCTTGCCGCCGGCCTTGACCATTTGCAGACCGTTGATCGGCAGCGCTTTCATCCCCTCGATCCGGGCTTTCATCAGCAGGTCCGCCGCTTCCGAGACGGCTCCCGGGGCTGTTGTGGCGTCCGCCAGGGCGCTACCCGCAAATCCGCAAAGCAGGATAGTCGAGAGCGATCTTGATCTCATGTGTTCCTCGGTTTTGTTGTGGAGAAGATACCGATCATTCCGGGCGCGGTTAGCGCACTAAATTGCGATTTCGTGAATCATTCTCGGCATAGAGCTTGAGCGGCGTTCCTCTCTGGACGACGAATTCTATCTTGCGGGTGGCATCCACCTCGATGATCGGGAACAAGTTCTCGGCCAGGTCCATGTAGTAGTGGGCCAGACGATCCATGGCGTAGCCGGCGCCCTTGAGCGTTCCGCCTTCCATGGCGGCGCCGCTGAATGACCGCTGAAACGGAGTGGTCGCCACGCCGCCCGGACCCGTGAGGGCGAGAACCTGGGTTTGGTTGCGGCCGAAAGCGTCGGAGAACCCGCGCAGGAATCCGGCCAACAGCGCATTGGCCAGCAACTGCCCTTGCTTGCTGACGACCCGGCCGCGGATGCCGACCTTGCCGTCCTCGCCCACGGCGTAGGCGTCGATGGGCACCTCGATCACCCCGCCGTCCTCGCGGACGCAGGAAATGGATTCGCCCCGGATATAGGCGCGCTCCGAACTGAGGTCGCCGTAGCCGGCGGAGACCAGGAAGCATTCGCGCACGTCCGCCCGGTAGCGGTTGGGGAGGATGGCCTCGTCCTTCAGGCGCGCCAGCACCGGGAACGGCTCCCGGCGGGCGCCCTTGCCGGTGGGCGCATCCAGGCCGTTCAGGAGATTCCCGGACAAAATGCTGCCGGCGGGGATGAAGATCTCGAGCTGCGAGTTGGGATGATCGGGCGCCTTGCCCTCCGGCCCCTCGACCGCCCCCTTGGGGGATTCCGGCTTGATGACGCGGATTTCCAGCCGCCCCTTGTTCGGAACGGCGCCTTGGGACGGTCCCCCGCTTGGGCTGTTGGTTGAGCCGCCGTATTGAGGCGGCGCCGGCGGCTGTGCGAACAGCGCGTCGAGGTCCTGGCCGGCGGGCGGTTTCGGGGGTGGCCTTTTGGGCCACCGTTCCCGTTCGGCGGGCGGAAGTACAGCTTGCGTTCCCGTGGCCTCGGGTTTCTCGCTCGATGGATTGTCCTGGGTCCTTCGCAAACGGTCGATTTCCGATTTCAGCGACTCGATTTGCCCTTGGTGGCTCGCGGTCTGCTCCCCGCCCAGTTTCTTGAGCCGTTCCTCGTCCGAGAGCCTCGATCTTTTTTGGTCTTCCTCGAGCGAACTGAGCCGGCGCATCAGCTCTTCGTTCTTCTGGGCCATGGTCTTGATCTGGGAGGCCAAACCATCGATGCCCAGAGAGCGCGGGTCCGTGTCGGTCAGGATGTGTTTCACCACGGCTTGCTTATCGGCCTTCTGCGGCGGAGCCGGTGCGAGATGGGAGATCGCGACGATCACTCCGAGTGAGGCGGTCACGATGCCGCCCACGACGATAATGCGTTTGGCGTTCGGGCCGAGGGCCTCCCAGCGGTCCTTCATGTCCCGGATCATCGATGGACTCCGATCAGCAAGGAGGGCCGCGCGGTGGTGTCTTCGTCTCGCGGACGTCTCACTGCGACGTACAGTTCGGTGGCTTCGCCCGGCTCGAGCATCACCTTGGGCCAAGCGGCGACCGCCAGCACCTCGCCGCCGTTGTCCGTACAGGACCGCTCGTCGACCTCGAAGGCTGTCCCGCCGCTATTCCGGGCCACTCCCACCAGCAACACCATGTCCCGCCCTTCGAGGGCCTGGCCGGTCCGGGTGTGGAGGCCTGCCTGCGTACAGCGAATGCTTTCTCCCGCGGCGGGATCCCGCAGGGCATAGCCCTTGGGCGTTCTCATGAGCGCCAGCGCGCGGAAGGTCGCCTTGAGATGGGCGATGTAGTCCTGAGCGGCATGACCGAGTTTGCCGCCCGGTCTGGTGGACTGGCCCTGCAAGGCGCCGAGTTTCTTGTAATCGGCGGCATCGAGCGTCAGGCGGATTTCGCGCGGCGGGATGCGCCGGGGCGCCAGGGTCAGCGACAGGGCGAGGTCTTCCGTGGCGCCCGGGGTGATGTAAAGCGTCACCGGGGTTTCGTCGGGGGTGGCGACGTAGAGCACGTTGCCCTCGATCTGGGTCGTGGCCTGGCTCACCGTGCGAACCTGCGGCGAGTCGAACGGGGTGACGATGCGGTTCAGATGGCCGATGGCGACGGGAATGATTTCGTTGACGCCGGGAACGACTTGCAAGGTTTGCGGTGTCGTAGCGCCTGCCGCGGACTCGCGCTTCGCCTCGGTCAACACGCTGGCGGGCACGCCGGGGGTTTCGACGTCGACGGCCTCGCCCGTCTCCGCCTGAACCCCCGCGGCGAGGGCGCACAGGGTCAGGAGGGCGGCGGTTTCACGTTTCAGGAGATTGCTCATGGACGTTCCTGCGGTTGTTTGAGGACTTTCAGGCGTTCCACGGTGCGGGGTTCGTCCGGGTACACGTCGATGTAGTCGAGGCGCGGACGGTAGTTGCGGGTGGAAATCACGAATTCGTAGGTGCGGTGGCGGGTTTCCGCTTTGGAATTCGGGCCTTGGGTGGTCAACTCACCCGAGACGAAGACCTTGTCGGTTTCCTTCTCGTAGATGACCTCCCGGGGTTTGAAGCTGGTCACGACGCGATCCATCTTGAGGGCGTTGATCTGCTCCGCCAGGGCGTCCATGACGGCACGATAGATGTCCGCGGACAGGAGCGGCGCGAGGGCCTGGGTGATGAATTCGGAGGTGGCGGGCGTCACGTTGCCCAGGAGTTCCGCCAGGTACAGCCCCCAGGCTTCCTTCAGTTCGCCGGAGGCCGTGTTGCGCGTGATCTCCACCTCTTGGGTCAGGGTCGGCGGGACCAGCACGACGGTGCGTTCGGTGCGCAGCGCCGCCAGGGCGCTGACGCCATTGGTGATCACGAGACCGACCAGCACGACCCGATGCAACCGGTTTTCGGCCTGAACCAGGCTCCAGGACTCCAGGAGTTGGGTGAGCTTCACGGATAGAACCCCCGGATGAAGGGGTTGGGAATCGTGATGGCTTGGCTCGGCAGCATCCCGATCCAGTAGGCCGCGTGCAGTGCATAGCCGTCCGGGCGGTTGTCGCGGAACCGGCGATAGGCCTTGATCACGATCATAGACAGAACCAGCATGATCAGCAGTTGCCCGATGAGCATTCCCAGCATCATCAGGAAAGCGGCCGGCACGAACTCGTCGGCGCTCCACACCAACAGGGTGACCGGGTCGTCGATGTGTTTGGGGATGGTGATGGG
>CADDYU010000033.1 GCA_902810705.1 Methylococcaceae bacterium | reverse complement strand
GTTTCGGCGGTTGGATCGCGATTACAAGCGGTTAGCCGAAACCTTGGCGGGCTTGCACTTCGTCATCTTTGCCATCCTCATGCTCGTCAAGGCCTCTCCACTTCTGCACAGTGCATAACACGCTCTAGATTCGGAGAGGCGATCATGAGACAAAGGGAGATATTCATTACCCAGCTCGACAAGGACCGGCTCGATGAACTCATCTCGGTAGCCGAGACTTTCGGCGATCACAGCCGTCAGGATCTCCGTGATCTGCAGGAGGAACTGGAGCGCGCCAATATCGTTTCCTCCAAGCAGGTCCCGCCCAATATAGTGACCATGAACTCGAAGGTCCTTCTCCGCGATATGGATACGTCCGAGGAAATGACTTACTCCCTAACCTTTCCGAAGCATGCGGATATTGCACAGGGATCGATCTCGGTCCTGGCGCCCATCGGAACGGCCATCCTAGGTTACCGAGAAGGCGATGTCATTGAATGGCCGGTCCCGTCTGGCCGCAGACGAATCAGTATAGAGAAAATCCTCTATCAGCCGGAAGCCGCGGGAGACTTCCACCGCTAGCTGCTGATCCCCCTCCGCCTGGCCCGCTGTAGGTAAGTGTGAGGTCGGTTGGCAATAATGGACGCCAAAGATTAAGCCGCCCGCCGGTTTCGATAGAACTGGTGGGCATAGGCGGCGGGCGACCGATAGCCTAATCGGGCTTGGCGCCGTGGGCGGTTGTAGAAGAGTTCGATCCATTCCGTGATGCCCGCGATGGCCTCTTGCCGGGTAGCATACCGTCGATGATGGACCGGGCCGCCGGGTCGACACCGCCCGCCACAGAGACTGGCTGACCAGCGCTGTCGTCATGCGGTCCCCCCTCGCGTAGCCCACGATCGCCCCGGTAAACAGGTCCTTATGGCCCACCAGGGATAACCAGCCTTCGCCGGTCGGAATGTACGTCAGATCGCTTAACCAGACTTCGTTAGGGGCCTGCGTCGTGGCGAAATCCTGGTCCCACAGGTTCTCGGCCACCGGCCAGCCATGTTGGGAATCCGTGGTCGCTTGGAACGTCCGCTTCTGCTTGCAACGGAGCCCCAGCTTTTTCTTCCGGATTCGCTTGATGCGGTGCACCCCCACTCGACCCCCGGGTTCGGCCAGGTCCTGCTGTAACCGCTCCGGCCCATAGGTCTCCCGCGTCCGCTGATGGGCGGCCCGGATCTCCACTTCCAGCCGGGTTTCATCCCGGGCCTGCGGCGAGGGCGGCCGCTTGAGCCAGGCGTACCAGCCACTGGGAGACATGTCGAACACCCGACACCTCAAGCGCACGGGATACCCGAGTCGCAAGGTCTTCATCAGCGCGTACCGGGCAGCGACTCCTTGGCAACGTACGCGGTGGCTTTTTTAGTAAATCGCGCTCCAGTTTCACCTCGGCCAGTTCCCGCTTCAGCCGCGACACCTCCGCTTCCAGATCGGTAAGGGGGCGCTGTGGTGAGCCCACCTTTCCGAGCGTGCCGGTGCGAGCAGCGGCGACCCAAGGCTGCAACGTCTTCCAGGGGAGCGAAAGCCGATTTCCGGCCTCTCTCAGCGACAATCCCTCCCTATTCGCGGCGGCCGTCGATTTCGACTTGCGTTTGCCGGATTTGAGCGCGTTCCCTCGCGAAGAGGTGGGCGCAAGGCTCGTTAACCATTTTCTGACACGCTGGGAAGACGACGACATTTTAAAGGCGCTTTTGCGGAGCGCCGCCAGCAACGAGGGGGCGGCGGAGCGCGTGCGTTCGATCTTCGCCGAACAGGTCGCTCCGGCCATCGCCGCGCTCTGCCGCGATCCGAAGTCGGCGCCCATTCGCGCAGGCTTGGTGAGCAGTCAGATTCTAGGCTTTGCCCTGGGCCGCTACATACTGCGACTGCCGCCCATCGTCACTATGAGACGCGAGGCGATTCTCGAGTGGCTGGGGCCGACGATTCAGCGTTACATCTGCGGGTGACAGCAGTCTTGCTTGACGGACGTGGACCGTTAACCCCTTGCTGCCGAGATAGCGCGCGGCTTGGGGGAAATACAGCCGGATCGCGCCGGTTGATATGGTGATGATTCGGCCGCCGTCCCGCACCCACCGCGCGGGCTCCTGCTAAGTGGAGACGATTCCCTGGGCTTAGTTGGCGAAGACCTGTCCATAATTCTCAATGCGGCAGCGGCTTCGCCAGACGCCGAAGCCGCTTGGAAAGATTACTTTTTGAAATCAGACCTATCGAACAGATCGCCCACTGCAGGCATATTGGCAGGGACGTAGGGACTTTCCTTATCCATCAGGTTATTAGGCAGATTGTCGCGATTGCGGGCGGTTAGCGGCTTTAAGCCTTGGGAAAGGTGGGCTCTTTACCGGAGATGCCGCGCTCCAGCGATGGCCGATCCCACTGCCCTCGATCGGCGGCCGCCTCATAGGTGCTTTGCAGAAACTCCAAGAGCAGCCCGTCGGGCGAATCCGCCTGCCGCACCTCGGCATAAGGCAGGATGAACTCCCTCAACTCAGGGCTATAAAAAGCGCCTTCGGGACCGACGGCCGCGTCCGGAAAACCCTTCGGTTCCGGATAGGCGTAGGCGTAAAAGGCCGGAAACGGGATGGCCTCGTTGCCCGGCCAGAAGCCGCAACTGCTCACTTCGTGGGAATAGGCCTCCCGGACCACCCAGTCGGGCAGGTTGGGCACCCCGCCGGGGTGCTCGGGCGCGCGTCGGCCGGAGAAGCGCGTGACCGCCAGGTCGAAGCTGCCCCAGAAAAAATGCACCGGGCTGCATTTGCCGAGATAGCGCGCGCGGAAGGCCTTGAATACGCGGTCCGCCTGGGCCAGCACCCGCCAGCACCGATGGGCATAGTCGGCAGCGTAAGCGGCGTGCTCAAGGTCCTGATCGAAAGGGATCGGCTGGGCCACTTCGTTGGGTTTTTTCCGGATCGCGACCTCGATATTGAGCGCCCGGAGCGCGGCAAAAATCTCCCCATAGAAATCGGCCACCGCGCAGGGCCGGAGTGGTAAATTTTGCACCGCGCCCTCACTGGTCCGGATCACCAGTCGGTGGTCGATAAAATCGAAATCGATCTGGAAGGTTCGGCCTTGATAAGGAATCGGCGACGTCGTCAGCCCCGAGGCCGTCAGATAAAGCACGACATGCCAGGAGTGGTTGACCCAAGGCGTCAAGACCAGCCGGATTTTGCCGACGATCTGCGTCCACAGGTGCAAGGTGGCGTACGTGTCTTGCCATGCTTCCAATGGCAGGTCCGGCCAGGCCGGATCGTTACCGAGAGCACTCGAAGCGCTTGGGTTCGTCATGATGGCCTCCCAGCGGAGAATTCCCGTTTTACCGGTTATCGACCCCAACCCGCCGGGTTGATTCCCTCGATTTCCGACTCCCATTCGAGTAAAGGCACTCAGGCACGCCCTATGGGTCGAATTTGATCAGGGCGGCACCGCTGATGTCAGAAGGTTGTCCTGCGCCGAATCCGATGAGCGACAGACCCGTGAGCCAGCTTCCTATCGCCGATTACGCCTTCCTGTCCGATTGCCATGGAGCCGCCCTGGTCAGCCGCGCCGGCTCGGTCGACTGGCTGAGTTTCGCCCGCTTCGACGCGCCCGCGATCTGCGCCCGGCTCCTGGATGCCGGCGGCGGGCATTGGGTCATCCGCCCGGTTGGCGAGGCCCGCGCGCGCCGCCACTATCTCGAAGGCACCCTGGTACTGGAAACGACCTTCGAAACGCCGACCGGCACCGTGGTGCTGATCGACGCGCTGGCGACAGGACCCAACGAACGCGGCCACCGGCTCGGCGCCGAAGCGCCGCATGCGCTGATCCGCAGCGTCCGCTGCCTGGCCGGACACGCGGACCTGGAGATCGAATACGCGCCCCGGCCCGAGTACGGCCTGGTCTTTCCCTTGTTGATTCCTACGGATGGCGGTCTCTTCGCCCGAGGCGGCGCTTCGGTGCTCCAGCTCAGTTCGCCGGTGCCGTTTCAAATTACCCGCTCGACGGCGCGGGCCGGCGTGAGGATCGAGGCCGGTCAGCGCCTGGAATTCGCCTTGCAGCATCGATCGAGTGCTGAAGCCGCCCCTCGAGCCTGGGCCCAAGCGGACATCGCCGAACGGCTGGACGACACCATCGCGGCCTGGCGCAGCTGGTCCGAGCTTCACCAGAACTACGAAGGACCGTGGCGGGAGCTCGTCCGCCACAGCGGACGGGTGCTTCAGGGGCTGACCTATTTTCCGACCGGCGCCATCGTGGCCGCGCCGACGACCTCGCTGCCGGAAGCCGTCGGCGGCCGTCGTAATTGGGATTACCGCTACACCTGGGTGCGCGATGCGAGTTTCACTCTCGAAGCGCTGTGGGTGGCGGCCTGTCCGGACGAAGCCTACAAATTCTTCGATTTTCTGGCGGGCGCGGCCTTGACCCAGATCGAGCGCGGCGTGGACATGCAGATCATGTTCGGCATCGGCGGCGAACACGATCTGACCGAACGGGAGCTCCCGCATCTGTCCGGCTGGCGGGCGAGCCGCCCGATTCGGGTCGGCAACGGCGCCTGGAACCAGCGGCAGCTCGATGTCTACGGCGAGTTGCTGAATGCGGCGTACCGACTGCAAGGACAGCTCGCCACCCTGGATTCCGTGACCCGCCATTTTCTCGCTGACCTCGCCGATGCCGCCGCCCGCCATTACCGCGATCCGGATCAGGGAATATGGGAAATCCGAGGCCCCCCGCGAGATTTCCTGTACTCGAAGCTGATGTGCTGGGTCGCCCTCGACCGGGCCATCCGGCTGAAGGACCTGCTCGGCGCCGCGGACCGGGTCGAACACTGGCGCGCGGCCCGCGAGGACATCCACCAAGCGATTCTCACCCAAGGCTGGAGCGAGCGGGCGGGGGCCTTCACCCAGGCGTTCGGATCGGACGAGCTCGATGCCTCGGCCCTGATGATGGCCTTGGTCGGATTTCTGCCGGCGGACAATCCCCGCATGCTGGCGACCATCGACGCGATCGAGCGGGAGCTGACGGACGCGCGCGGACTGGTCTATCGCTACCGCACGGATGATGGGTTGAATGGGGAGGAAGGCACCTTCCTGCTCTGCACCTTCTGGCTGGCCCACGCGGTCGCCTTGGCGGGCCAGATCGAGCGCGCCAAGGCCATCCTGGCCCGCGCCGCCGGGTACGCCAACGACGTGGGCCTTTTCGCCGAAGAGGTCGAGCCAGACACGGGCGAGCTGCTCGGCAACTTCCCGCAAGCCTTCAGCCACATCGGCCTCATCAACGCCGCCTGGGCCATCGCCGAGGCCGAACAAGCTCAATCGGCGCGCTGACGGACTGCCAACTCCTCTCGCGTCCACTCAACTTTTTTTAACAGGAAACCTGGGTGAAGCCCTCGTGAGCTCAACTTCTCGAACCGCCTTGGAGAGCGGGTCCGCATGCCGGGTGGCGGGGGAGGGGACGCTCAGCCGAGGAGCGCCCCCTATTCCGATCAATCCCATCAATCGGCCCGGAATGGCCATGTTTCGAATACAGTCCCCGTCTCACCGGTCAATTGACACCGATTGCCGTAGGTGGCCCGCTCCCAGACCAGCTTGCCGTCCCAGACTCCGCTGATCGTCACAGTGACCGGTTCGTAGATCATCGGGCACACAGTGTTCGGATCCTTGGGAAGACCGGCCAGCGAAGCCTTGGCCTTCTCCAGCTCGGCACATGCCTGGTCAGGATCAGGGTGTGTGCCTTGTGGTGCTGGTACTCCCGCATTCAAGCTGCAGCTCAATGTGACCACACTCGTGACCGGCTCGGCATACTCGCCCTCGGCGAAGGTCAGCACCAATTCCCGTGGCACAACCGGCGCGAAGGCGGCTGGGAAACAAGTACTGATCGGCACGCAGGCGGGCCTGAGTGATCCAGGCCGACAACGCCTCCCGAGTCTGTTCCGTAATTTCGAACAGAACGGGCCGATGGGTTTTCTGCTGCATGACCATCGTCCGTGAAGCGATACGTCCGCCCTGCGCAACGTCGCTCACCTTCAACTAAACAAGATCGCAGCCTCGCAATTTGCCGTCGATCGCGAGGTTGAACAACGCCAGTTCCCTAATATTGCTCGCCACCTGGAGGCGAATCCGTATCGTCCAGATGTCTTTCAGTTTCAATGGGTGTTTCTGACCGACGAGCTTGCCCTTATTCCAAGGAATATGGGCGGTTCCGTTGCTAACGTTTTGAGATTGCATGACACGCTCCTCTTCGGGTTGAAGGGAGCGAAATTGTCGTAGCCTTGGTGGGGGACGCGTCTACGTTGGTTAAAGTAGCATGCCGTGGGTGAAAAATCGACCCAGTCGTCAGGTCTTAAAGACCTCGGCGAGGGTGGTCGCAGTCAAGACCCGCTCACCCTACTGAAGGAGGGTTTCAGCATCAGCTCGGCGAATTCGTGCCCGGCTAGTTTCGTCCAATGGACCAAACCTTAGCTCCAGCTGCCGTTGCAATAATGCGGCTTCACCCTCTTGTCGCCCTTGCCTTTTCCAATCCTCCGTCCATTCGGTAATGCGTTCTGCCAACATGCTTTGAACCTCTTCCAGGTCGTTGATGCTATCTAATTCTACGCCCGGCAATTTGCCAGGTAAAAACACCCGTTTCAGCCACACCGTGAATGCTCGTCGCAGGGAGGTTTGCTCCGGCGCCTGCAACCATGTCACTAAGGCAGCCACCACCTGCTCGACGTCGTGAGGCGTTCGACTGTTCTCGATGCGGAACAGCGCGGCGGCCAAGTTCCGGAGCGGCGATAGCTCGCTGTCGGCGTTACGCCCTTCATCCAGCAGGAAATATTTTAACCGCGGGCGGTAGCGTTCCAATCCGCCGGGCGCCGGGACAATGAGGTCGGCCACTTCAGTCGGTGCATCCCAACGCCTGCTGCCGTTGTAAAGAACGATGGGCATGACCGGCGGCAATCGTCCTTCGGCGGCGAACTGCCCGGTACGAACCAGGTCTTGGTAGAGCAACCCTAGGTAGACCAGGATCCTTACTGCCATATAACGGTCCATGGTCGACTGGAATTCGATCAGCAGGTACACATAGAGCCAGTTTTGCCTCCAGCGACCCGCCAGATCACATCATCTTCCCGTTCCCTAAGAGCGTCAGCGACGTACGTGCCGCTCACCTTTTCGAGGCTTCCGAAATCCAGATGCTCAACCCAGTCTTCGCGTACAAACCCCCACAACAGGTCCGCCACATCTCGGGGTGGGAAAAGAGGAGCTTGTAGCTTTGATCGTGGTCCATAAGCGCAGTTTACCTGACCGAGCCTTGGGCCATCATAAAAATTTGGAAAGGGCAGCGGACTGTTCGGCCTAATTGGGCGAGAGTTGCGCGGCACCGCCCCCATTCAACTTAGGCCAGCCAGTAAGCGGCTAGAGCGTTTTCCGGGGAACTCTAGCGGAGTTTTGAAGTGTCTGAGGGAGAGAGTGGGTTTCAGGAGGAGTGGCCATGCGGGCCTATTCCATGGATTTGCGGGTTCGGGTGCTGGCGGATTGTGAGGCCGGCTTGCGCACGTCCGAAATAGCCGCGAAGCAACGGGTGAGTGAGTCCTGGGTGCGACGGTTCAAGCAACGGCGGCGGGAAACTGGGGAAATTGCGCCCCGGCCCTCCGGGCCTACGCCGCCCCAGAAACTGGCCGGCCAAGACGAGCGGCTACGGGCGTACCTTCAGAGTCGACCGGACGCGACTTTGAAAGACGTGCGCCGGGACCTCGGGTTGGCCGTGGGGCTGAGCACGCTCTGGCGGAAACTGAAGGAGCTTGGCCTGACGCTGAAAAAAAGTCCTGCGGGCGGCCGAGCAGGCCCGCCCGGACGTGGCCGCCCGCCGCGTTCAGTGGCAAGCGGAAAGAGGCGGTTGGGACCCGGCCCGGCTCGTGTTTCTGGATGAGACTTGGACCCACACGGCCTTCACTCGACTCTATGGCTGGGGGCCCAAAGGCCAGCGGGTCATCGGCTCGGCCCCGGCCGGGCACTGGAAAACGACGACGTTTCTGTCCGCCTTCCGGCAAGAGGGTTTCACGGCCCCTTGGGTCATCGACGGTCCGGTCGACGGGGCACTGTTCCGCGCCTGGGTCGAACCGCACTTAGCGCCAACGCTGCAGCGCGGCGATTGGGTGATTCTGGACAACCTGAGTTCGCACCAGGTGGCGGGTGTCCAGGAAGCGGTCGAAGCCCGCGGGGCGCAGCTCGTTTATTTGCCGCCGTATAGTCCTGACTTCAATCCCATTGAGAAGGCCTTTGCCAAGCTGAAAGCGCGGCTCCGCCAGGCCGAGGCGCGTACCGTCGAAGGACTCTGGACCCGGATTGGCGAGGTTCTCGACCAATTTTCACCGGCCGAATGTCGGAACTACTTCCGTCACTGCGGATATGTCGCTACATCACCATGAAAAATGCTCTAGCCGCCAACGGGCACTTTGCGGCCAGGTACGGACGGTCAGCGGATTCCAGGGAATGACCGGTGGATGAACTAAAGCGGTTACTGAGAGGGAGCGCTACACGCCGGTTAGGCGCGTTGGGATCGCCGCCGATCACGGTACCCCTGGGGGACCTTACGCTCGCGCAGCGGTGGGCAAGCAGAAGGTAAACATGGCGCCGCGGCCTTGGGCACTGAAGGCCTCGATTGTACTGCCGTGCAGTTCGAGGATCCGCTTGGTGATGAGGAGACCCAAGCCACCACCCGGGTGTTTCCGTGGCGAGTTGCGCAGCGGCGAATCCCGTTCGAACAGGCTCGGGAGATGCTCGTCGGGGATGCCGGTGCCGCTATCTTCGACTCGGACCACCACTTTATCGCCGGGTTTATAGTGCAGCGCCAGTTCGATGTGACCGCCTTGCGGGGTGTGGCGCAGGGCGTTGTCGATGAGATTGGTCAGCACCCGTTCGATCATCGCGATGTCGGCATAGACCAGGGGGATGGCTTCGCGGAGCTGGGCGGCGATATGGACCCGTTTGGCGCGGGCGGTCAATTCGAACTTCTGCACCACATCCTGGATCAGCTCCTGCACCGAGAATTGCTCGAAGTTGGGTTGCACTTCCTCGCATTCCAGCTTCGCCAGTTCAAACAGCTCCTGGGCCAAATGGGTAACGCGCTGGCTCTGACGCACGGCCACCTGCAGATACTGCTGTTGTTCGTCCAGGGAGAGCTGATCGGACTTCCGGAGCATGGTCTCCAGATAGCCCTGCATGGAGGTTAGCGGGGTACGCAAATCGTGGGAGACATTAGCCACCATTTGCCGGCGCAACTCGTCCTGGGCCTTGATCTGTTGCACCTGTGTCGCGATGCGCTCGGCCATGCGCACGAAGGTCGCGGCGAGCCGCCCGATTTCGTCGGGGCTGGTCTGAATTGCGGTATCCAGTTGCAAAGTTCCGTCGAAATTCGTGTCGTCGAAGGTGGCGATGGTCTGCGTGAGTGCGTTTAACCGGCGGGTGACCAGGGAGAACAGCCCCAGACCTGCGGCCAGAGTCAGGAACAGCGCGCCCGCTCCCGTCCATAGAGCGCTTTGAAACACGTGCCCCTGCCAGACGTCCTCGGCCAGCCGCTGATACTCATCGCCAGCCAGCACAATGTAGAGATAACCCACGGTTTGTCCGTCCCGCTCAAGGGGCGTGGCGCTGAAGATCTCCCGGCGATCGGGGCGGCGGGGATTGTCGCCCTTCAGGGGCAGGGACTCGCCGTCGAGGAGGGCCTTGACGGGGCTCAGGTCAACTTCTTTTAGCCGTACCCGTCCGGGTGGGGCGTCATAGGCGAGGATCGTGCCCTTCGCATCCAGGAGATAGAGCTCGATGCTCGGGTTCACGACCATCAGCATGTGGAACAGTTCGCTCACCGCCTTCTCGTCGAATTCGCCCCCCTTCGTCAGCGGCCAGTGGCCGGCGATATGCTCGGCCAAGCCGCGGCTGAGGCGCTGGATGATTTCCTGTTGGTGATTTTTCGCCGCCACCAGGTCGAGCCCGCCGCACAACCCGCCGAAAAGGAGGATCAGGGCGGAGAAGGTGAGTGCGATGCGGCGGTAGAGCGAACGGAATCTCATGAACGACTCTCCCCGAAATCGGCGAACTTGTAACCGACACCCCACACCGTCTGAATGAATTCGGGCCGGGTGGGGTCGCGCTCGATCTTCGCTCGCAGGCGATTGATGTGGGAATTCACCGTGTGCTCGTACCCGTCGTGGGAATAGCCCCATACCCGATTCAGGAGCGCGACGCGCGTAAACGCCTGGCCCGGGTTCCGGGCGAAGAACAGCAGCAGCTCGAACTCCTTCAGGGTCAACGTGAGCGGCTGACCTCCGAGCGTGGCTTCATGGGCCACCGGGTCGATCCGCAGGCCGCCGCACTCGATCACCCCGGTCTTCATCTGGGCCTGCCGCTCCATCGCCTCGGCACGGCGAAACAGCGCGCGAATCCTCGCGATCAGTTCGGGGATCGAGAACGGCTTGGTCAGATAATCGTCGGCCCCGAGTTCGAGACCCAGCACCCTTTGGGTTTCCGCCGACTTGGCGCTGATGATGATGATCGGCTGGTAATGGGGCCGGTGTCGGACCTCGCGGCAGATTTCAAGGCCATCAAGGCCGGGCAGCATCAGATCCAGAACCAGCAGGTCGTAACGATGGGCCTTCAATCGATCGAGCCCCTCGACGCCGTCCATGGCGATCTCCACCGCGAAGCCCTCGTCCTGGAGGTTGATGCCGAGCATATCGCCGATGTCGGGATCGTCTTCGATCACCAAGATGCGTTTCATCGCCTGCGCTCCCCCGCCGCTCGAATGGAATCACCGGGCGCCGATTATCGGCCAGCCGGAAGTGACCGGCCAATCACATTTATTTGAACGCTCCGTGATGAATTCGTGATTTTTCGAACCACACAATGCTTGCGCCCCATGAAGGTGGGCGCCCTCGCGTTTCGATTCTTCAACTCGACTGAATGATCAGGAGCTCCTTATGAATTTGCGTATCACAGCGGCCGCGACGATTCTAAGCGTTTCGGCCCAACTGCTGACGATTCCTCAGGCTTCCGCCGATGGCCCGGGCCCCAGGGGCGATGGGCCCGGATGCGACCTGTTCCCGGCCCCGGCCTCCATCGGCACGACCATAGGCTTGTCCTACTTCGGTCCGCCGCCCCTGGATCAGACCCAGGTCGGGCCAGTGCAATTGCTGCGATCCGGCCAGGTGGACGTGGTCAAGGGCACGGTCACCCTGCCACTCTATAAGGGGTATCTGAAGGCCGGCAAGAAGCCCGTCTGGTACATCCTGACCGACACGAACGATTCGGCTCAGGCGGCTTTCCTGGGGCTCAATTTCTCGGCCAAGCTCACCTATGCCACGAACGGCGCGAGAACCGCGAACTTCGACGAGAACAACGACCTGGTGTTCGACGCCGGCGGGGTGGACTTCAGCCCGGTACGCACCGTCGTGCCGGGTCCAGCCGACCGTCCGTTCCCGCCGCAATCGGCCCAAGCGGGATCCGTGGGAGACCGGAATTACAGCCCCTTGGTCAAAGTCGCCAACTCCGGCGGGATCGTGTTCAACGCGCCCATCATTGCCTTCGGGGTCGAGGATGGCGAAATCAGCTTCCCGGAGGGGAACGTGGACTATACGAAGGTTCATGACGAGGTGGTCGCCATCGACCCGCAAAACCAGACGGTCACCCTGCAGCTGGTCAACGGGTTCAGCTTCGGCCGCGCCCTGATGTACCTCTCCACTGACGTGAACGACCCCCGTTGTCGCCGCGGTGGAAGGCGCGACCTACGCACCGCTGCTCCGGAACATTCCCACGGGAGGCGACGATTCCTTCAGCAGTCCGGTGGAAAGGCTGTTCGCCGCGCTCAACGGCCCAGGGGACTGCGCCAACCCGCAGCGTAAGGGCCTTTTCGCCGCGGTGACGGACGGTCATCGCCCCAACAACACCATCGGCGGCATCCCGACCATCGCGAACGACTACAGCCCCTTGTGGGACGTGAACGTGTACGAATGGACCCCCGACGCCATAGCCCAAGGCTACCGGTCACAACTGCGCGAGGAGTTCCAGATCCTCACCCTGGTTCAGGACGGCTTCCTGACGGGGCCCGGCGGGAGCCCCTTCGGCTCCAGCGGAATCATCGTCAACTGCCCGCCCGTCCAGCGCCTCTTTTAATCCTAATCCCGAGCCCACCAAGGAGATTCCCCATGAAGACAGCCAAGCCCTATCTGTTGTTGTTGAGTGCCGCCTGGATGGCGGCGTCCGCCGTGAGTCACGCGGCCGAGGCCCTGGCACCGGCCAAACCCAAGAGCCCCGCGCAGCTTCGAGCGCGGAGCTTTCACCGAACCGACTTGAACGGGGACGGCCTCATCACGCGCGGTGAATTCGCCGAGGCCAACCACCTCAGCGCCGCCACTCCGACCTCCGACCGGGACTTCCGGGCGACCCGTCTCCTGCGGGCGTTCCACGAGATGGACAGGAACGCCGATGGTCGGGTGTCCGGGAAGGAGTACCTGAGCTTTATGGAGAAAAACGGGGGCTGAATCCCACCACCTCAGCAAGCCTGCTCGACCCGCATGGGATGCTCGTCGAGCGGGCGCCCCGACGGCTTTTTTGGGGCGGCTGTCCAACAGCCTGACTCTGGACTTCCGCAGCCATGCCGTCGAGAACGTCATCGAACGCGATGGGAACAGCGCCCCGATTCCCCGGATCAGGAATGGGGGGACCCACTTCAAGGGGAAAAATCAGGGCATGCGCCATCCGTGCCCATACGCCATCAGCTCAGTGACTGCCGAGGAGCGAAGCGTCGAGCGATGCCCCATAGTCGGTCAACCATCCCACAATGATGATCCCGAGGCCCATGACCACGAAGAAGTGGGGGGCCAAACCGGCCGAGGTGAACCCGAGGATGAACGGGGCCAGGACCAGGAGCGGCCCGACGACCTTCTCGATCACTCCGTGAATGACAAACGGCAGCCAGGGGCGAAGACCCAAGGGAAAGGCCGAGATCAGCGTCACCGCCAAGTGCACCGCGGCGAGTCCTCGGGAGAGAACTGCGGGCAGGCCGCCAAAATCGAGCAGCGCGGGCGCCACAAGCAAGACGGTGACGGTCGCGTAGTCCAGATAACCGTGGAGGGTTGGGGTAATGGGTTTCACGGGAAGTCTCCTTCGATTCCAGGTCAGGGGCTGCGGACCGATACCATCGCTCCGCTCGAGCCAAGCGTGAAGGAATTTCGTGGGCCGGTCTGTCATGCGGATGACAAACGACCCTAGCGCGGCGACGAAAGGGACCTGAGGGCGGTATCGTCCACGCAAATCAGCTCCCGCGTGTAGTCTAAAAGACCGCGGTCGCGCAAGTCGTTCATCGCCTTGGTGACCACGGGCCGGCTGGCGCACACCAGGTCGGCCATGTCCTGCTGGGTCAGCCGAATCTCGAGCGCATAGCCGTGGGGACATCGGCTGCCGAACACCAGGGCGAGCTCATGTAAGGTCTCGATCAAGCGCGCCTCGACCGTCTGAGTGAGGACGCCAACGAGTCTGCGCTCGGTACGCCGCTGCCAGGTTCCAAGTCGCGCGATCAGGTCGGCCGCGAGCTCGGCGCAGCGGCTCGGGAGTGTCGTCAGTTCCATTTGGGCGATTCGCCCGAGACGAGCGTCACCGATCGCCGTCGCCGTGTGCTCCGACCGGCTGTTCGCCAGAGTGTCGCCGAACACGTCCCCAGGGCGCAGGATGGCCGTAGTGATCGGCCGACCGCCCTCGGTGACTTGCGAAAGCTTGATCACGCCTTTGATCAACCAGAAGAAATGCCCGTGGGCATCCCCCTGGCGATAAACCACCGCCTTATCCGCCAGGTCAAGAGTGACCAGGGAGGGCATCATGGATGTCCAGCGTGCGATCTCGCTATCGGACAACAGCGTCATGGGATTTCACGGGCGGAGACACGGCATTTTAGAACACGGCTCAGGGGCGGAGTCCATCCCTCGGTCTGCTCTCTTCCGCCGGCTCGGAGCAACGATACGCTTGCAGGCCGCAGCACGGCCGTTCGCCCGTTAGTCTATGCGCGGACTCGCCTCCCGAATAGGCGTTTCGCCCAGCCGCCCGAACTACTCAATCAGGCGACCGTTAACGCAACAAAGCCTATTTCGTTCCGAGTGGCCGTGAAAATCGAAACAAGAATTTCAAAAATCGCCGGAAGCTTGATTCGGCTGCTTATAACCAAGAGTTCAGAGGACAGGGAATTGCTTCGCTTGACGGAAGCTCACTGCAGATGGTCAATGATGGGTTTCCGTCTGACAGTGCCTGCACCAGGCATAAAGCGCGTCATGCCACTCATGGCGCACCTCGACGGATCGATCATCTGTCCGCTTACAACTTTTGCGTTTCCAGCGCCGACTTGAGTCCCCGCGCCAGATCGGCTGTCCGGCCCACGCCCCAGTAGTGCAGGAACATCATCTTCGGTGTTTCGCCCAGCATGTGCTGATGGATCGCCACCACATGGATGCCGGCCTGGCGCAGGGCTTTCAGTACCGGCTGCAGCTCCTCTTCGGGCATGACGAAATCCCCATCCACCACCGCCCGTTCGTCGGAACCGGCGAAGGCGGCCCAGGTGTTGACGCCCATGGCGTTGCCCACCGCGGTCCCGTCCAATCGGGCAGTCCGGCCCCAGTTCGCTTTGTAAATGCCGCCGCTGGTCTCGCCCTTGACGCCGAGTGCCGCATCGAGTTTGTCCGCCGTCAATTTGGACTTGGCCGTATCCATTTCCAGCCTTGGGGTCTTGCCTCTACCGCCTGCGGTCTCCTTGATCTCGGCGAAGACCTTGCCCACCGCCACGGCCAGCTTGTCCTCCTCGCCGAGGCCTCCGATATGCATGAACATCACCCGGGGCGTCTCCCACAAGAAATGGTTGTGCAGCGCGGTGACCTTCAGACCATTGTCCAGCGCGGCGTCCATCACTGGGCTCACCTGATCCTCCAGCAGTACCAGATCGCCCGTGACCAAAGTCGCGGAGCCGGATTTCACGAAACCGGCCCAGGAGGTCAGCCCCATGGGCGGCATCATGTGGACCCCGGCCACGGTCACCTTGAGATCGGAGCGCGGCGCGCTGACCTTGAAGACGTGCTCGGACGGGTCGAACTTGCCCTTGAGGCCGGTCAGTTGCTCGATCTTGGTGGTATCCAGCGCTGTCGGATGGCTTTTGTCCTCGCGGCCCATGGCCGGTCCGATCAACAGGGCGCACGTGAAGAGCAGGGAAATCCGAGAGCGAGGTCGTGTATTCATAGCCCAACTCCATGTTCAGCCAAGAAAGGTTTGAGAAAGACCAAGGCCAAGCCCGTCAGGCCGGAGGCGGCGATCACCGGGATGACCCCGGCTTTGTAGCGGAACAGGGCCATCAGAGCGACGAGGCCGATGAAGGCGGCCACGCCATCGAAGCGCCCCGCGAAGCCCGCCGGCCAGAAGACGTGTCCGGCAAAGAACACTGCGAGATTCAGGATCACGCCCACCACGGCAGCGGTAATGCCGGTCAGGGGGGCGGTAAATTTCAGGTTGCCGTGGGTGGATTCCACCAGGGGACCCCCGGCCAGGATGAACAGAAAGCTGGGCAGGAAGGTGAAATAGGTCACCACGGTCGCGGCGAGGGCACCGGCCAGGAACAAGTGCTCCGGCCCGAAGATCTGTTGGGTCCAGCCGGCCACGAAGCCCACGAAGGCCACCACCATGATGAGGGGGCCCGGCGTGGTCTCGCCCAGGGCCAAGCCGTCGATCATCTGCTGGGGAGTGAGCCAGGGGTAATGCTCGACCGCGCCCTGGTAGACATAGGGCAGCACCGCGTAGGCCCCGCCGAAGGTCAAGAGGGTCACCTTGGTGAAGAACCAGCCCATCTGGGTCAGAGGGCCATGCCACCCATATCGCGCACCGAGAAGCCCAATCACGCCGCCCCACAGCACGAGGCCCGCTCCCACTACCTTGGCGAGCCCATCCCAGGTAAACCGGACATGGGCGGGAACCGGGGTATCGTCGTCGATCAGCGCCGGCCCGAAAGTCTGCTTCGCCGCGCCGTGCCCTCCGCCGATGGCAAATCGCTTGGGAGCGACCTTGCCGCCGATCGCCCCTAGCAGCCCGGCCGTCAGCACAACCAGGGGAAACGGCGCATTGAAAGCGAAGATGGCGAGAAAGGCCAGCGCAGCGATGGTCCAGAGCACCCTGTTTTTCAGTGCCCGCGAGCCGATGCGGTAGGCCGCGAACAGCACGATGGCGGTGACCGCCGGCTTGATGCCGTAAAACACCCCGGCGACAGCGGGCAGGTGACCGAACGCCTGGTAAATCCAACCCAACCCAATCAGGATCAGCAGCGACGGCAGCACGAATAGTCCGCCCGCGATCACGCCTCCCCAGGTGCGATGCATCAGCCAGCCGATATAGGTCGCGAGTTGCTGGGCTTCCGGCCCCGGCAGCAACATGCAGTAGTTCAGCGCGTGGAGGTAGCGGTTCTCGGAAATCCAGCGCCTTCGCTCGACCAAGTCCTGATGCATGATGGCGATCTGTCCTGCCGGCCCACCGAAGCTGATGAAGCCGAGCTTCAGCCAATACAGGACCGCTTGTCCCTGGGAAATAGGCTGGGGACGTTGGGGATGAAGCTGGGAGGGCGGGGCGGCGTGTTGCTCAGCGTGTTTCATGAATCGGTTCCGGGCAGGGCCAAATACAGGGAGTCGAACACCCGGTTCGCTTCCGCCAAGAGGGCATCATCGTCAGTCACGCGCCGGCGCATGCCGCGGAGCAGGGTTTGCAGCCCGGCCGCTTCCGGCACCGGAATCCCGCCGACATCGAGGTAGTGCACCAGGGCGCCGAGTTTCTGGAGGGCGGGATCCTTCATCAGCCCGAAGCTGACTATCAGCACTTCGAAGGTGACCTTGGCGCCGATATGGGTGAAGGCCGCCCCATCGAAATCGAAGCCCAAAGCGTCAGCGGGACAGTCGGCCGGCGTGGCCAGCCACAGAAAACGGGCGTCCCGGTCGATGAACCGGCGGATCAGCCAAGCGCTGGCAAGACGATCGATCCAGGGCCGCCGCCGGGTGGCCCATAGCCGGCCCTGGTAATCCTCGACAAGCAGACGCGGGATGCGCCGATGAGCGGCATGCGGCTCATCCGGCATCAACCGATCCATCACCGCATGCTCCAGATCTTCCAAGGCCGCCGCGGCCTGCTCCCGGGCCATGCCTGGAAAGTAATCCAAGATCACGAGCGCTTCGAAGTCCTTACGCAACCGGCTTACCTGCCGCTGCAATCTAGCCGGCTCTTCCGAAGAGAGCTCGCCAGCGGCTCGCTGAATCGACTCGATCAGTTTGGCGTAATCGGCCGAGCGGTCGAACAGATCCTCGAAGGTCTGTTGCTGCTCCGGATTTTCGCTGTCCAGCACCAACACATGGGCCGTCCCGCCGCCCAGTGCCACCTCCTCCGCTTGCCTCTGAAAGGCTGGCCGAAATCCCGGTCGATTGGGCAGCAGGTACACACCGTCACGTAGCACCCCGCAGCCCAAAGCCTTGACCGCGCGCCAGACCCGCATGCGCCCGGCGGCGTT
The DNA here is from genome assembly GCA_902810705.1 of Methylococcaceae bacterium. Lineage (GTDB taxonomy): Bacteria > Pseudomonadota > Gammaproteobacteria > Methylococcales > Methylococcaceae > CADDYU01. The sequence continues at coordinate 16,483 of CADDYU010000033.1, read as the reverse complement.
GTGGGTGGGCAAGCTGATGATCAGGGCCAGCCAGGAACAGGGCATTGGATTAGTTCTTATGCTACGGAACTGTTAAATATCGTACAGTCTAAGGATAGACAAGAGTCAACGGAAATTTATTCATGGCGGTTTCTTCGATCTCCCGGTCCCCGAAGGACAAATGGATCGACAGATTTTAAGCAGTGCCTATTCAGTTCCGGCAACGGAGGATTTATGAAAAACCAACTTTTAATGACGGCGGCGCTGGCCGCGTCGGTGATGCTTGGTGAGGCGAATGCCGGCGAGAAAGAATTGACTAAACATCAGGTGCCAAAGGCGGTCCTCGAAGCCTTTGAAAAGGCCTATCCGAATGCCAAAGGGGTGGAGTTCGAGAAAGAAATGTTTGAGGGCAAGGCGGCCTATGAGGTGGAATATAAGGAAGATGGCAAGGAATATGAGGTCATGTATAACGCCGAGGGCTCGCTGGTTCAGAAGGAAGAATAAATCGATGCCATGACGCTGCCTGAGCCCGTTAGCCAAGCTGTCATGAAGGCGCATCCCAAGGGCAAGATCAAGGAAGCCGAGAAAGTGATGAAACCCGATGGCACGATCACCGGGTATGAGGTGGAGATCAAATCGGAAGGAAAGGAACTCGAGCTTGAATTGGACAGCAGCGGAAAAATCCTGAAAACCGAGCGAGAGTAAGTCTTACGGGGTACGAGCTCCCCAAAGAGGCTTGGCTACGCCCCCTCACCGCGAGCGGAGCAAGAAGCGGCCTATGAAGCCACATTGGAAACATGGACTGGACCATCATGGCGTAGGGGCGGCTCTCGGCGCGGCATTGTCATTTGGCGGCGGCACGCCGCTCGCCAAGTGGCTGCTGTCGAGCGTCGATCCCTGGATGCTGGCCGGGCTGCTTTACCTCGGCTCCGGCGCTGGCCTTTCCCTGTACCGCCTGGCGCGCAAGACGCGGCCGGTTAAATTGCCGGCCGGCGAATGGCCATGGCTGGCGGGGGCGATTGTCGCCGGCGGCATGGTCGGCCCGGTGCCGTTGACGTTCGGGCTTACCCGCATGCCGGCGTCAGGCGTGTCGCTGCTGCTCAACGCCGAGAGCGTGTTCACCGCGTTGCTGGCGTGGTTCGCATTCCGGGAAAACTTCGATCGGCGTATCGGCTTGGGGATGCTCGCCATTATGGCTGGCGCGGTCGTGCTCAGCTGGACGGGGGAAGCCCGGTTTTCCGGCGCGTGGCCAGCATTGGCCATCGTCGGCGCCTGTCTCGCGTGGGGCATCGACAACAACCTGACCCGCAAGGTATCGCTGGCGGACGCGACCTGGATTGCGGCGATCAAAGGCCTGTTGGCAGGCAGCGTGAACTTGGCGCTTGCCTTCTCGCTGGGGGCGGTAATAATCGGGCACGGGATTTTGAGGGTATTCGAACGCATCCCCTCCTATTCCTTCAAACTTTCATGAACCTTTCAGGGGCACATTTAAGCCCGGCACTGCTGGACCGGTTTCAGTTTCGCGGGGAACCTTTGAAGACGATCTCTAGGCGGGTACCGCAGTCGAACGACCTAGGGCCGATACGAACCCTGGCGCCATGCAGATCCGCGATTTCCTTGACGATTGCCAGGCCTAGTCCGCAACCCTGGCCAGGGCTGCCGGGGACGCGGTAAAAGCGTTCAAAGACCTTCTCCACCTCATTTGGCTCGATGCCCGGGCCGCTGTCCTCGACGATCAACATCGCTTCCGGTTTGGCCTCTATTTTCACGGCGATCTGTCCTCCGGCGTTGCCGTAGCCGATCGCATTGTCGAGGAGGTTGGCCAGCAGTTCACGCAGCAGGGTCTCGTTGCCTTCGATCCGAAGCGCTTTCGGCTCTGCCTCGAATCCCAGGTCCATGTTCCGTTCCAGCGCCTTTGGCACCCATTCCATGCAGCAGTCTCGGGCGATATCGGCCAGGTCCACAATCCTGAAGTCCCGCACGCCGTACATCACCGACTCGGAGCGGGCAAGCGACATCAATTGGGTGCTCAGATGAGTGACCCGGTCGGCGGCGTTCTTGATGTGCGCCAGCGCCGGCTTCATGGCATCCAGATTGTCGGCCTGCATGGCGTGCTCGGCCTGCACCTTGAGCCCCGCCAGGGGCGTACGCAGCTGATGAGCGGCATTTTCGACGAAGCGACGCTGCGTGGTCATGGCAGAGCCGAGCCTCTGCAACAGGGCGTTGATGGTGTGGGTAAGGGAACGGACCTCCAGGGGAACGCCGGAATCCGGAATCGGGTTGAGATCGCGGGCCGAGCGCTGACTGATGAGGCAGGCGAGGGCGTGTAGAGGCCTCAAGCCTCGGTTGATGCCCGTCCAGATGTGAAAGCCCGTGATGAAGACAAGCAGGAGCTGGGGCAGCACGACGGCCAGGAGAATCTCGCTCATCATGCTACGGCGTTTGTTCAAAGTCTCCGCCACCGAGACCTGCACCTCCTCGCTGGTGGCCGTCGGCGCCGTTAGGACCGAGACGATCCGAACTTTCCTGCCCTGAAACTCGCTGTCGGAAAAGGTTGGCTGATCTCTCACCATCGTCTCGATCGCTGGCGTCGGAAGGGACTTATCGCCCGCCATAAGACCACCCGTCTGCGATTCCACCTTAAAGAAGGTATTGTCCACGTCGTCCCAGCGGAACACCTCCACAGCGATGGGCGGCAAATCGAAGGTCACCTTGTCCTTCTGCGCCTTGACCTCCTGCGCCAGGGACTTGGCGGAATCCAGCAGCCAGCGGTCGTAGGTAAGGTCCGCATAATGAAGGGCCACAAAATAGGAGACGGCGGCGTCTAGGATGACGACGACGATCAGCGGCAGGGTAAGCCGCAGAACGAGTTGGGCCCTAAGGCTCTGAGGCTTATTCATCGGCGCTGTGCTCCAGCAGATAGCCGAGTCCACGGACGGTCCGGATGCGGATGCTCAAGGCATCGAGACGCTTCCGCAGCCGATGCACGTACACCTCGATGGCATTGTCGGCGAGTTCTTCCGACCGGACCGCCAATCGCTGGGCAATATGGTCCTTGCTGACCACTTGGCCAGCCTGCAGCAACAGTGCTTCCAACACCCCGTATTCGCGGGACGGCAGCATCATCCGTTCGCCGCCCACCCGCACCTCGCGGTGGCGGACGTCCAATACCAGCCGGCCGACGACGATGTCGTGCCCAAAACCGCCATGGCCGCGCCGCCACAGCGCCTTGATCCGTGCCTCCAGCTCCCGCAATTCAAAAGGCTTGATCATGTAATCGTCGGCCCCCAGTTCCAGGCCGCTGACCCGATCGTCGAGGCCATCCCGGGCGGTCAGAATGAGCACCGGCACGGTGGATTTCCGGGCCCTGAGCATTCTCACCAACTCTCGACCGTCGGTATCGGGCAGCCCAAGATCGAGTATGACCAGATCAAAGAGCTGGGTGCGCAGCGCGGTGTCGGCATAGGCGCCGGTCGCCGCCAGGGTGATGTCGAAACCCCAACCCGAAAGGCTGCGGGAAAGACCGTCCGCCAATGCTTCATCGTCTTCAACGAGCAGGATTTTCATCGGGCGGTTTCCGGTTTTGAAAGGTTCATGAAAGCTTGTCTCCGTAAAATGTCTTGATCCATCGGGAATCTGAGATTTCGCCGGAAACGGACATGCCAGAGTACTTTACCGGCGTTCCCTCGACACGCCGAGCGTCGGATTCGCCGAATTCGTCCATGGGTTGACGGCAACCGTATGGCTTTCTCCGTCAGCCCCGGTCAGTACAAGGTAGCGCCATGAATTCTCCACCCAATCCAGCCCTGTCACGCAATCCCAAAGTGGATTTCTTCCGTGGGGTGGCCCTCGTGATCATCTTCATCAACCACATGCCTCTTAACGAGTGGCAGCTTTACACCCCGTCGCGCTTCGGCTTCAGCGATGCCGCCGAGATCTTCGTTTTTCTTTCCGGGTTCGTGGCGGCGCTGGCCTATGGCTGCAGCTTCGAAAATGCGGGCCTCGGGTTGGGAACGCTGCGGATTCTCTATCGCTGTGCGCAAATTTACACGGCCCATCTGGCCTTGTTCTTTATGCTGGCGACCGTGTGCGTGATTGCCAACCAGTGGACAACGGAACCGGACTATATCACTCGGCTCAACATCCAATTTTTCTTTGATCGGACTCAGGAAACGTTGCCGGCCCTGTTCGGTCTTCGTTACGTGCCCAACATGCTCGACATCCTGCCCCTGTATTTGGTGATTCTGCTGTGGGTGCCCATCGTCTGGAGCTGGTCGCGGTTGCACCCAGGCCTGGCACTCGGATTCTCCCTTGCGCTGTATGCCTGCACCTGGCTTTTCAACTGGGAGTTGCCGGCCGATCCGCTCAGTGATCGTTCCTGGTATTTCAATCCCTTCGCCTGGCAGCTCATGTTTTTCACGGGCTTTGCCTTCGGCGCCGGATGGCTGCGCTGTCCCGGTCCAAACCGGGGCTTGGTCGCCTTCTGTTTGGCCTTCGTCGCCCTCGCCATCCCCCTGGCCCACGAGCCGACCCTGCTCGGCGTGGAGATGTTCAGTAAATTGCGGGCAGCCTTGGAACCACTGCTGGATAAGAACCATCTGGGCCTCCTGCGCTGGCTCCACTTCCTGGCCTTGGCCTATTTGATGGTCCGGGTGTTCGAACCGAAGCGGGATTGGCTCCAATGGGCCCTGCCGCGCTGGATCGCGCAGATGGGGCAGCAATCCTTACCCCTCTTCCTGCTCGGGACGATGCTGTCCTATATTGGCGGCATCCTGCTCGATCAAGTCGGCCGGGATGGCTTCACGACCGCCTGGATCAACCTGGCAGGGCTGGCATTACTGTTGGGAGCGGCCCAAGTCTTGACCTGGCTGGATGGAAAACCCTGGAAACAGGTACCAACGGCCGCTCGTGCCCCCGCCCCGATGGAGGCGATCGCCCGGCCGGTCGCCAATGGCTTTTCCCGGGCTTGGCTGCAGCAGGTCTGGCGGTTTGCGGTTCCGATGGCCTTGGCCGCCGCACCTTTAGTCCTGTTGCAAGGCAAAGGCTCAAACGACCTCGTTGCACAATCCCAATCGGAAGACGTTATTCAGTGGCAGGACGGCATCTGATCGCCATCGGATGACGGAAGCGCGAAGCGCTTGATGGAAGCCCAGGCCGTTCACCCTGGGCTGGCTGGAGCCCAAGTCGCCTGGTCTTTGCTCTTCATCTGGTCGCATTCCCGGAGCCTGTCCACCGCCATGGTGCTGGGCAAGCTACTGGGAGCCTTGTTGCTGCGCGCTCTTTGGGCCGAGTGCTTCTCGGTCGGTATCGCCATGATTTCTCGAGGCGAGGTGGGGCTGATCTTTGCCGAACTCGGCCGAACATCGGGGATCTTGAGCCAAGAGGTCCACGCGGCCCTGATCATCGTCGCTCCCTGCCGATCCTGCTCTCGCCCAGGCGGCTGAAAGGCTATTACGGCCAATTTCTGCCTGCGGTCGCTTGATTCAACCGCGGTGGATGCCCTCCTTAAACCGGGCAAAATCGGGCTGCCAATGCCTGGGCCGTAAAAAGGTAATACAAGAAGTCCGAGTCGTTCCAGCGGCAAGAGGACGGGAAGTTGCTTGAGGCCCTCCGGACGGAGATGGCGCGAAGGCTTTTTGGGCTGATAGGTATAGGCAATCAAGCCGACGGCCAGGTTGACCAGGAAGTTCGCCGGGCTACGATGGCGGGTATGTTCGATCTGCGAAATGTTTTTGAGCGGATCGATAACACACTCGATGACCGCGCTTGCGCAACAGGAGTTTGTCGGCGAGGCGCATCAACCTGGGCTTCAGGTTCTTCCGTAGCCGGGTGGTCAATTCCACGCCGCGCTGGAAAAAATAACTCCTCGAACAGTCGTTGCGAAATATACCCCTTATCGCCGATAAGCTTGCTGCCGAATAGGTACCGGGTGAGTCCCGGCACGGGGATCCGGTCATCGATAGTCCCCGAGGTCAGCTTGAACGCCCGTAATTCGCCCTCGTCGTTGATGACGAGGTGCAACTTGACGCCATAGAACCACCCCACGGAAGTCTTGCCCCAGGCGGCTCCTTCATCGAGGACCCGGTGGGTGTGGGCGCGTTTGGGATGACAGGCCATGAGGCTCGTTGCGTCGATAAAGCTCAGACCGGTCACGGGACCGCGGCGTTGATTCAGGAACACGCGCAGCAAGGCGTCCGGCACCAACTCCATGAACCGCGAGTAGCTCACCAAGCGGGGAAACTCAGAGCGGTGATAGCGGGCGATGAAATCGGTGGAGAAGTGCTTGAAGTTTCGGAAGTGGGCCAAGTGGAAGGCAATGATCAGGGTCATCACCTCGCTCAACGACAGCCCCGAATCCCGGACCCGCTGTTTGACTCCGACCCCGACCCGATGGCGCCGCCACTCCGCTTCGAACCCTTGGCAGAAATCATCCAGATCGCAAAACAGGCGTTCCCAATCCATGCTCATAGCGGTCCTCCGACAGGGCACAAACCCAGTCTTCTTCCCGTCAGACTACCGCCTCCAACATCTAGCTTACGTCGAACTCACGTTAAGTAGGACTTCATCCATGCCGCCGTTCGCGACAATATCGGTGTTGTTCCAAATACAAATCACCCATTCGTGGGCATAATGGCTGGACCTGACCTGTCTACAGTCGTTCGGCTATTTCCTCCACGTCACCCACCGGGACGAGCCCGAGATCAGAATCGATCCCGGGGCCGGCGAGGAGGTGGCGGAAGCCGAGCCGCCAGCGGCTTGCGCTTCGATGTGTTCCATCACCTCGGCCGCATGGAATGGGACACTTTGCTGTTTTTCTATGGCGTGGTGATTGCCGTGGGCGGACTGAACTTCATCGGCTATCTGCAGCACCTATCGGGCTATCTCTACAGTGAACTCGGCGCCACCCCCGCCAACGTCCTAGTGAGGGTGATCTCGGCCTGGTCGCCAACATTCCGGTCATGTTCGCGATTCTGTTCGTGCATCCGGACATGTCCACCGGCCAATGGCTGCCGGTGACGCTCACTGGGGGCGTCGAAGGGAGCCTGTTGTCGGACGGTCCCGCCGCCGGCGTGGCCCTGATAAAGCAGGCCAAGGGGGTCTACACCTTCGTGATCCACCTGAAATGGAGCCCGGCCATCACCCTGGATTACCTCGGCAGCATCGCGGCGCACTTTTTGATCAACGCCCCCCTTTTCTAGAATGTACTATCCGCGCTCTTCCCAAAAATCTTCAAAAATCAAGGCAACGACATGAAAGCGATCATTAGAAAATTCCTGGACTACTTCCTGCTAGGGGTCCTGTCGATCGTGCCCATTCTGGTGGTGGTGCAGATCGTCGTGCTCATTGAGCGGCTGCTGCGGGACGCGTTTCTCAGCGTCCACGGTTACTACGAGAATTACTTGATTACAGGCTTGTTGTTCGCCATCACTGTCGGAGCGCTGACTTATTTCGGCTACCGGATGCGCAGTGGCAAAACTTATGTAATGTCCCTGCTGGAGTCGTATGTCGAGAAGTTGCCGCTGCTCAGCACCGTATACCGGGTCACCAAGAAGCTGATCGGCATCTTTTCCGGCGGAGGCCAGAACAAGCAGCGGGAAGTGGTATATGTAGAGTATCCCAAGGACGACGTGTGGGTACCGGCCTATGTCACTAATCGAGTCGGCGAACTCTACGTGCTCTACGTCCCCACCTCTCCCAACCCGACCTCCGGCTTCACCGTGATGATCCATGAATCCAAGATCCTGCGCTCGGCCATGAGCTTCGAGGAGGCCTCCAGTTTCGTCATTAGCGTAGGCGTTGATTTTCCGCATGCCGAGGATGCTGCTGCCAAGGTCCTTAGCCAGCAGGAGTCGTGATCTCGCTCACGCAGGAAATGGTGGCGGGTATCTTGATGACGCCTTGGCTGGTCATCGTCGATTTGTCGGACTTTCCCTGACCATCGGGCTATCCGGCTACTTTCTTGCTGAATCGCCTCGGATTTCCCGAAGACCGGTTTAGTTGAGTCAGGCCGCTCTTGCCGACTCTTCCTGTTGGCGATCATACGCCACTTCCAATTCCGCCGGTGGGATAGGACCGATCGGTTCCAGCAATCGGCGGTGATTGAACCCGTCTACCCATTGCAGAGTGGCATACTCGACGGCTTCGAGGTGGCGCCAGGGTCCCCAGTGGTGAATGACTTCGGTTTTGTAGAGCCCAATAATGGTTTCCGCCAGGGCGTTATCGTACGAGTCCCCGACGCTGCCGACCGAAGGCACGGCCCCGGCTGCGGCCAAGCGGTCGGTATAGCGGATCGAGAGGTACTGGCTCCCCGCGTCACACTGTGATGGATGACCCCGTTGGCACCGGAGCGCGCCCACAGCGCCTGTTCCAACGCATCGAGGACGAGGTCCGCCTTCATCGAGCGGGAGCCCGCCAGCCAATGATCCGCCGGGCGAACACATCCACGACGAAGGCCACGTAGACGAAACCCACCCACGTGGCGACGTATGTGAAGTCGGCCACCCAGAGCTCATTCGGACGGGTGGCCTGGAACCGCCGGTTCACGTGATCGACCGGCCGATGCGCTCGGTCGTCAGGGACGGTGGTCCGGCATCGGGCGCCCCGCCGGACGCCTTGCAAACCCAGGGCGCGCATCAGACGCTCGACCGTGCCCCGTGCTACGGTGAACCCTTCGCGCTGGAGTTGCCGCCAGACCTTGCGGGCGCCGTAGACCTGGAAATTCTCGTCATAGATCCGGCGAATCTCCCGGCCGAGGGCTTCGTCCCGTGGTCGCCGGGGCGGTAGTCGGGTGGGGTCCTGCTGTCGGGCCTTGTGGGTGTAGTACACCGACGGGGCGATCGGCAACTGGGCACAGATCGGCTCGACCTCGAGGCGCTCCCGGTGGGCGTCGATGAACGCCACCCTCATTTCCGTCGGCGGTCGAGCTCCGCCATGGCGAAAAACGCCGACGCCTGGCGGAGAATCTCGTTGGCGCGATTCAGCTCACGATTCTCCCGCTCCAGGACCTTGAGCCGCTCACGCTCAGAAGTTGCCTTCATGGCTCCATACTCTCAACTGTTGGAGCCTCCGGGAAAGCCGGGACGACTCACTTTGGCATTGACGTGCTCCATAACTTGGACCATGTTCTGTTGCCCCCAACGCACTTTGAAAGCCCATGTCCTTTTCGGCGCACTTGCAGAAAAATATTCTCGCGGGATTGGTCGTCCTGACACCGATTCTGGTGACCTGGCTGGTCTTCGAATTCATTCTGAATCGCCTGATTGGATTCGGAAAGCCTTGGCTGCCGACCCTGTACCGGATCGTTCAGCCGTTTTCCCCGGAGCTGGTGAAATGGCTGCTCAATCCCTGGGTGGAATCAACCCTCACCACCTTCCTAACCCTGCTGATTCTTTAATCTGCTCGGCCTAATAACGAGCCGGATGATCGGACACCAATTTTTGGTTGGGCTGGAGCTTCTACTGGAACGTGTGCCGGTCTTCAAGGCGATCTACGGTTCCACCAAGCGGCTACTGACCACCTTCCAGGAGCGACCGGAACAGATTCACCGAGTGGTTTTGATCAATTTCCCCTCCAGCGAAATGAAGTCGGTCGGTTTCGTGACCCAAGTTATTCGGGATGCCGATACCGGCGAGGAATTGGCCGTCGTGTACATGCCTACCGCCCCGAATCCAACCTCCGGCTATATGGAAATCGTGCCGATGGCGAACGTTATACCCACAGACTGGACAGTCGAGGAAGGCATGCAGTTCGTCATCTCCTGTGGCACTAATATTCGCGAGAATCTCCGCTATCGGGCGGGTTCTAATCCGGCGCGTGAACTTTGAGCCACGGGCTCGGCATGGTGCCATTACTCTTCGCCTACCCCGGTTCGGCTTTGCCGAGCCGGTGCCCGAAGTGGTGGACATACCCCTTGAGCAGCACGGGGGTGCTGATAGTCGTCCAGGCAATCACGATAAGCAAGACGGCATACACCTCGTTGCCGATGATTTCTGAGGTCCGGCCCAACTCCGCGAAGATCAGGCCCACCTCGCCGCGGGGCACCATAGCCAACCCGACGGCGAAGCGGGTCGCCCACCGCTCGCGGATCAACAACGCGCTCATCAGCTTCCCCACTATGGCCACAGCGATCAATGCCAGGGAGAATGTCCAAATGAATGGCGAGTGCCAGTCAATGATGCGGAGATTGACGGACAATCCCACAGTTACGAAGAAGATCGGAACGAAGAGATAAATGATCGGACGCATCTGCAGATCGATGCGCTCAACGAACGCGGGATCGGTTTGCAACGTCAAGCCGAAGGGCAGAAAGAAACGGCGCGACAGGGCCAGTCCCGCCGCAAAGCCGCCGAGCAATTCTGGGGCGCCAACCGCATGCGACAGCCAGGCGAAGAAGAGCACTAGCGACACCACAGTCGTGGGGATCAGGCCCGGCATTTGCGTGACGCGGTCAAGATGCCGAATAAGAAATAAAAGCTGACCAGAAACCCCAAGGCAAAGGGCCAAACGAAGCCGCTGATTGCCACCATCGAAGCCTTGAGTCCCGCCCGGGCCAGTTGCCGAATATCAGTTTCGAGTCCGGCCTCGAACAAAAGCAGGATGATGCCAATTTCCGCCAGCATTCGGATGACGTGGCTGGGCTCGATCCACCCGAGGGCGGTCGGCCCCAGCAGCACGCCGACGACCGGTGGGACACGGCTCAGCGTCGCCAGTTCGCCGCAGAGACGCGCCGTCAGGAGAATTATCAGAAGTCTCAGAAAGAACGTGGGCACGTCATGTTCCACGATCGCTCCTCCTGTAAGAATTAAACGGCGGGCACAGACCTGGCGCAGCAGCATAAGTGGTCGGGTAAGAGGACGATATCGCTACCGCCCCCTCCCCTTAGAACCAGGCGAGCAAGTCACCCCGCATCCGGCGCAAGCCATTGACGTACTTCCAGAGGTGCGCTGCTGCTGTAGCAGCAGCTTATAGCCGCTTTTCGAGCTCCTCGGGGTCAGGTAATGCCGAACATTGAATCCCAGGAAATCGAAGCCTTCGAGGAGATGCGGGCACCGTCTCAGCAGGATCGCTAACGCCTGCTGACCATGGCTCCAACAAGGACGTCTCAGCCACTTTTGTCCCCCTCTTGCATAACGACGCTTCCAACAAAGTTTCACTTTCGTTCCACTCGATTCCAACTTTTCCTAGCCTAGATTTCGGCGGTGGCTGCCTACTTTCTTTTTGCACTGACTGCCTGCTTGAGACCCAACGGTTACTGACCTGGCTAGACTATCCCGGACACACAACCTCAAGTGAGATCATAGAGAGCAATCGAGGTCGTGTGTTGAGATGAGTGAGAGAACAAAAGCAAAGAGTTACACCGCGGAGTTCAAGGAATCTGCGGTAAAGTTGGCGGTGGCGTCGATGCGGCCGTTGGCCCAGACTGCTCGGGAGTTAGGGGTCAGCAAGGATACGTTGTATGGCTGGGTTCGGCAGTATCACGGAAAGCCTCAGCCGGGTGAGTCGACAGTCCATTCGGAGCCCCTTTACGAGGAGCTGAAGCGGCTGCGCCGCGAGGTGTCGATTCTGAAAGAGGAGCGTGACATCCTAAAAAAAGCGGCGGCGTACTTCGCGAAGCATGTCCCGTGAAGTACGCCTTTATCCAAGCCCATCAAGAGATCTTCTCGGTGGGCCGAATGTGCCGGGTTTTCGAGGTCTCCCGGAGGGGGTTTTATGAGTGGCTCAGCCGGCCTGAAAGCGCACGTAAGCACGCGGATCGCCAGCTTTCGGGCAAGATCAAGCAGGCCTTCGAGGACAGTCGCCAAACCTACGGAACACGGCGTATCCAGGACGACTTGGACAAGCAGGGACAGCGGATCAGTCGTGCTCGGATCGGCCGTCTGATGCGCCAGGAAGGGCTGCGCTGCAAGACCCGGCGGCGGTTTCGGGCGACTACGAACTCGAAGCACAGCCTGCCGGTAGCGCCGAACCACCTGGCTCGGCAGCTTCAGGTAGCCGAGCCGGATCGGCTCTATGTTGGCGACATCACCTAGGTGGCCACCGGCGAAGGCTGGCTCTATCTGGCGATGTTTCTCGACCTGTTCTCGCGCCAGGTGGTGGGTTGGGCGATGTCGGCCTGGATGACCGCTGACCTGGTCGTCGATGCCCTACCGATGGCCCGCTGGCGCCGATGCCCTGGCAAGGGCTTGCTGGTGCATGCCGAGCGCGGCAGCCAGTACGCCTCGGGCCGCTTCCAGGCGCTGCTGAAGGAGCAAGGCTATGTCTGCCGCATGAGCCGCAAAGGCAACTGTTGGGATAACGCCCCGGCCGAGAGCTTCTTCCATACGCTTAAGACGGAGTTGATCCATCACCGCCACTTCGAGACCCGGGAGCAGGCCCAACAGGAAATCTTCGAATACATCGAAGTGTTTTATAACCGGCCGCAAAAGCACTCCGCACTAGCTTATCGAACCCCCGCTGAGTTCGATCAACTGTACCGGAAGGCTGCCTGACTTTGTGTCCGGAAAGGTCTTGCCAGATCAGTTATGTGAGAGGGCCATTCTCTGGCCCAATCCGGCGCTCCAGCGGACGCGCAACAAGCCGCGTGCCGCTGAACTCAAGCGTTAAGCAAGCATTGTGTGGTTTCAGGTGATTCAGATATCTCAGTTTGCCTACCGAAAGGGAGCTTTTCCCATGGCACTCAGTATCCCACTCGGTATCGCTGCGGTTTCTGGCTCTCGCGCGGGCCTCGGCTTTATCTTTGGACCGGGGTCCTTAACTGGGAGGTACGGAATGCTATCATTCTCGACAACATTGTCGGATTTGGTGCCATAGCCACTTGGACGTGTGGGGATTGTCCAGTCCGTAGGGCAGGTGAGCGCAGCATAACCCGCCGCATTCCGTGAGATGGCGGATTCCGGAGGTTAGATTTGCGAGTTGACGGGAAAGCAAAAGGCCGTCCGGATGGGGCCGGACGGCCTTGTTGGGCTTGGCGCCGCGACTCCTCGGCACCAGGCTTAAGGAGCTTATTTCGCGCTTGACTTCAGCTTTTCCAGGGTAGAGACGACTTCCGCGAGGACTTCCGAGCCCTTGGCGGTATCGCCGGATTTGATCAGATCCTGAGCTTCGCTGAGCCGTTTGACGGCATCTTGCATCTGCTTGCCGCTGGCATCGCCCGTCAATTCCTTATAATGCTGCTTGGCTGCCTTGATTTCCTTCAGGCTAGCCTCTTTGTCGCCAGCCTGGGCGCTTTGCTGAGCTGATTTAGCGGATTTAACGAGCTCGTCAAAGTGCGCTGAGACGCCTGCGGCGCTTTCAGCGGCGAAGGCGCCACCCGACAGCCCAAATGCGCCGGTCAACAGCAAAGCACCCAATACTTTAGTAACCTTGTTCATTTTCATGTTAGTTGAATTCTCCCCTGGTTATTTTTTCGATAACCAAAATGTCGTTAGTTGCTGGATAGATGTTGGCAGAAATGTCGCGTCACTAGCCGGCTTACTGCCGGGGACTCAACGCCAACGGCCGTCAATACTAAAAGAGTTTCCGATGCTTGTCATGCCTTCGCAACGAAAAACATGCGGAACCCTCTTCAAGTGGCGTTGTTTCGGTTGAAGGTATACCGCCGCATCGGCTCAGGCCGCATGCTGTTTCGACAATAGATACTCGAGCCATAGCGTCGAAAGCTTCTCCTGCACCGAGTTCTGCCGCAGCCTCGTGTTGAGGTTGGGAAAGTCCACCCGATCGAGATCCTGGTCCTGGTTGTAGCAGGAATAAACGAAATATTCCTTGCCGCTTTCCGGATCCACGTGCTTGCAGAGGCATTGGGCGCAGACGCCTTTCATCATGCACTGCATGGGCGAGTTGATGGAGCCGATGGCGCTATGATGGGGCTTCAAGTAGGGCTTCAGTACGCCGAACCGGGCCGCTTTCACCGCCGCCATCATGCGGTCCGAGCCGATGACGATCATGTGATTCACGTCGTCCAGATGGATGGGCGTGGCGCCGAGCTTTCCCGAGGCATAGGCCACCATGGCCTCGACGATATTGCCGACGAAGGTCTTGTCCTGCGGGCGCAAAGTCGGAATCGGCTCGGCGCCAGGCAGGGCGTCCACCGACCAGACCACCACGTCGGAGGCCGCCTCGATTTCCCGTACTTTGAATACGTCCTCGCGTTTCCGATAGCCGGCGAAGTAGATCACCTGGTTGCCGGCGGCGCGGAGCGCCTTGCCGATGGAGAACAGCACGGCGTTGCCGAGGCCGCCACCGACTAGAGCGACGGTCCGGCCGGCGTGAATCTCGGTCGGCGCGCCGGTGACCCCCATGACGATGATGGGATCGCCCGGCTTCCAGAGCGCGAGGAGCCGCGATGAAGCTCCCATCTCGAGGGCGATGAGCGAAATCAGCCCTTGCTCCTTGTCCACCCACGCGCCGGTGAGCGCGAGGCCCTCGGCCAAGAGGGTCGTGCCTTCCACTACCGGCGCCAAGGCTTCGTAGTTCTGCACGCGGTAGAACTGGCCGGGGCAGAAATGCTTGGCCGCGAGCGGCGCGCGGACGATGACTTCGACGATGGTGGGGGTGACCCGGTTGATCTCGACGATGCGCGCCAGGAGCTTGTCGTCCAGGGCATGCTGGAATGCCTCGAGCTGTTGGTCGCGCTCGGCCTGCCGGGCCGGATCGAGCGTCGCCAGCTCCCGCTCATACAGCTTGACGATGTAGGGATAGCCGTCCTTGGCGCTGGCCATGGCCTTGACCACGTTGCCGGCATAGACGGGATGATTGTCGCCGTAGAAGGTGATGTACCGTCCATTGCGCCGATACGAGGTGAAGGGGGCCGGCTTGCCAAGCTTGGGAATGGCGGTGTCGTGGCTGGGGACGAGCTCAAAGGCGTCATCCGCGCCCAGGCTTTCCCAATCCGGCTCATACCGCTGGTAAAACTTCTTGTCCATCTCGAAGCTGTCGGGATGCTCGGATTCGTAGATGGTATTGGGGGACGTGCCGGCCGCGATGAACAGGCTCCTTAGGGGAACCTCGACTTCCGTTGCTTTCCGCCACTTGCCGTCTTGCAACTCCAGCTTCTCGAACCTGACCGCCCGGATGTGTCCGTGCTGATCTTCCAAGGCTTCCAGCGGGTTCATGCCCGGCGCCAGGCGGATGCCTTCGTCCAGGGCCTCGCGGATTTCCTCGGCGTTCTGGCGATAAGCGGGGGAATCCTCGATGCCCTTGCGGTAGAAGAGGGTCACTCCCCCCCAGCTTTCCAGAAGAGGCAGGAAGTTCGGAGTTTCCCCGGCGGCCTCGGCACGCTGGCGTTCGGCTTGAATGACCCGGCCGTGCTCGAGAAACTCGTCGAGGATCAGGATTTCCTCGGCATCGTAACGGGCCCGCACCGCCGCCTCGCCGTGAATGGCGCACAGCTTTTCGTAGCGGTGCAGGATTTTTTCCACTTGCACCGGGTAATAGGCCAGCGCTTCGGTGCAGGTGTCGATGGCGGTCAGTCCGCCGCCGATCACTCCGGCCGGAAGGCGCACCTGCAGATTGGCCAGGGAGGATTCCTTGGCCGCCCCGGTCAATTGCAGGGCCATGAGGAAATCGGACGCCTTGCGGACACCGCGGATCAGGTTGTTCTTGAGATCGATGATGGTTGGCTTGCCCGCCCCCGAGGCAATGGCGATGTGGTCGAAGCCCAGGTCCCAGGCCTCGTTGATGGTCAGGGTGCCGCCGAAGCGCACGCCGCAGTAGAGGCGGAAGTTCCGCCGGCGCAAGAGGTTCAGGTAGATGACCTTGAGGAAGTTCTTGTCCCAGCGCACCGTGATGCCGTACTCCGCCACCCCGCCGAAGCCCAGCATGATGCGCTTGTCGAGGTCCTCGTACAGCTCCCGGAAATCCCGGATCGGCTGGGGCGGGGTTTGGGCGTCTCCGGTCAGGGCCTTGGGCAGCGGCTCGATTTTCAGGCCATCGATGCCTACCACGCCGAAGCCCTCATTGAGGAGGTAATGGGCCAGGGTATAGCCGGCCGGCCCCACGCCCGCCACCAGGACGTTCTTGCCGTTGTAGGGCAGGGCATGGGGACGCTTGATGTTGAGCGGGTTCCAGCGGGTCAGCAGGGAATAAATCTCGAAGCCCCAAGGCAGGAACAGCACATCGGTCAGAACGTTGGTCTCGATCTGCGGGATGTTGACCGGCTCGGTTTTCTGAAAGATGCAGCCCTTCATGCAGTCGTTGCAGATGCGATGGCCCGTACCGGGGCAGAGCGGATTGTCGATGGTGACGAGGGCCAGGGAGCCGATGTTGTCGCCCTGCCGCTTTACCACATGCATCTCGGAAATCTTCTCGTCCAAGGGGCAGCCGGTGATGGTGACGCCCAGCGGATTGGTCTTGTAGCCGCCGTCCTTCTTGTTGCGCATTCCCTTGGAGCAGGAATCGGTATCCCGGTCATGGCAGTAGATGCAATGGTCTACCTCGTAGAGCACCCGCCGTTCCGGAAAGCGGGGATCGGTGAGGCCGAACCCGTCACGGCGGCGAT
This sequence comes from Methylococcaceae bacterium, assembly GCA_902810705.1. Lineage (GTDB taxonomy): Bacteria > Pseudomonadota > Gammaproteobacteria > Methylococcales > Methylococcaceae > CADDYU01. The sequence goes on along the minus strand of CADDYU010000033.1, from coordinate 9 downwards.
GATGTCCTT
>CADDYU010000032.1 GCA_902810705.1 Methylococcaceae bacterium | reverse complement strand
CGCATCGCTTCCACCTACGGTCAGTCCCTTTTCTTTGTGCCTCCGCGCCCAACGGCACCCGCTCGGCGCCAAGACCCCCGGTCCTTCGGGTGCGCAGCAGTCTATCACCGCACCCAGGGTTGTCAAGGCAGGACCAGCGGGGATTGCGGATGTCGATTGCCCCCGTTTCAGTCCCCTTGGCGCAAATCGAGCGGTCAACTTCTAAATCAGCGTCAAGCAGCTCAAATCTAGCCTAGCCTATTGTATTTACAGCACAAATCAACTCACGACTTAACCTTGGCGCCGGCTCGCCGTCCCCGAGGGAGACAAGTCGAGACCCGAGTGACAAGGCCAGTGATGGACCCGGCGATGAGAAGAAGACTGTCAGGTGACCTGAGCAATTAAATCTCCTCCGCGCGGGCTTTCAACGCCGGCTTACGGCCGACTCTTCGGCTCGAACCGCTTTAATAAGTTGAAGAGATCACTGTTGGTGGAAAGAACGACAGTGGCCTCGTCGCCGATCACCTTGCGATAGGTCTCCATGCTTTTCAGGAAGCGATAGAACTCCGCCGCCTCCGGCCTTTGCGTGTAGGCTCTGGCGTAAATCTCGGTAGCCTTGGCGTCTGCTTCGCCCCGGATTTCCTGAACCCGCTTGTAGGCAGTGGACTGGATTTCATTAATGTCGCGTTCTTTCCGGCCGGAAATGCGAGCGGCCTCGCCCTCGCCTTCCGAGCGAAAGCGTTGAGCGATCTGCTGGCGCTCGCTGATCATGCGCTGATAGATACGCTCCAGGACTTCCGGGTTGTAGTTGATCCGCTTGAGGCGGATATCCAAAAGTTCGATGCCAAATTCCGCCAATTTTGGAGCTGCGGCCTGAAAAACACCCTTCTCGATCTCCTGCCGCCCGAACTGAATAGGCCGCAGCACTCCCAAGGTACCCACCCCCGACTGCGAGGCCATCACGCCTTCGTCCTGTAAAGGCTTCCGATTCTTGTCTACTCGCACCACTTCGATCAGTTCGTGCCGGGCCACCGCTGTGCGAGTCTCGCTGCCGAGAATGTCCTCCAGCCGGGATTGGGCGCTGCGCTCGTCCCGCAGCCTCAAGAAATAGCGCATGGGATCGGTGATGCGCCAGCGGGCGAAGGTGTCTACCTGGATGTAGGTCTTGTCCTTGGTCGACATTTCCACCATGGGCCCATCCCAGGCCAGATAACGCCTGTCGATGCGGGTGACCTGCTGAATCAGGGGGAGCTTGAAATGCAATCCTGGCTCGGTGACGGGATCGCCAATCGGCCGGCCGAACTGAGTAATGATCGCTTGCTCGGTCTGGTTCACCGTGTAGGCGGATAGGAATAGCAGCAGCGCCGCCAGAATTCCGGCGGTGAGGGCGATGATCTTGTTGGTGGTCATTTGCGTGCCTCCGGCGACGGCGTCGGCAGGGGTAGCATGGGCAAAATCTGTTGGACGGACTCGTCGACAACGATGCCCTGCTTGGCCTGTGGCAGCACGTCACCCAAAGTTTCCAGATAGATGCGGGTACGGGTGACCTCCGGCGCCTTGACGTACTGTTCGAGGACGGCGCCGAACGCCGCCGCATCGCCCTGAGCCTCGTTGATGCGCTTGAACCGGTAGCCCTCGGCTTCCCGAATCTTCTGGTCGGCCTCGCCGCGGGCGCGGGGCACGGCCTTGTTATATTCGCCATTGGCGAGATTGATGGCGTTCTCCCGGTCCTGTTGCGCGCGGTTCACCTCGTTGAACGAAGGCTGCACCGGCTTGGGCGGATCGACGTTCTTCAACTGCACCTGATTCACCGAGACGCCCAGGTGATAGCGCCTCGAAAGCTCTCGAAGCCGGGCAAGAGTGGTTTCCTCAATCTCCTGGCGGCCGATGGTGATGATTTCGTCCACGGTCCGGTCGCCGATGACTTCCCGCATGATCGACTCCGACAAATCCCGCAAGGTCAGAGCCGGTTCCCGCACGTCGAAGAGATAAGTCTCCGGCTCAGTGATCCGGTACTGCACCACCCACTCGACCAGCGCCGAGTTGAGGTCGCCCGTGACCATGGATCGCTCCTTGAGAGGCTCCTTGCCGGTTTGATCCGGGTTGGTGAAACCTGGACTGGCGAAGCCGAATTCCAGCTTGAGCTGGCGTTGGGTTGGTACTTTAATTACCTCGTCGATCCCAAACGGCAGCTTGAAATGTAGGCCAGGAGGTACCTTGTGGACATATTTCCCGAAGCGCAGCACCACGCCTTCCGACTCGGCGGGCACCGTGTAATAGGCAGTCCACAAGGCGACGGCAATCAGGATGCCCAGGATAATAGCGCCCAGCGGAATAGAAGGCATGGAAGGCCGGGGCGGAAGATGTTGAGTCCAGGGATTCGGAGCGCTCACAGGAATTTCTCCTTAAATAAAAGCCTCTTGGGGCGGAGGGAGTTTAGCGCGAATGATAAGGGGCGTGGGCTCCAGCATGTCGACGCCGCGCACCATAAAGCCATACGTCCAATAGCGTATGATCAGTCTCATCGTCACCATCAATGGCACTTAAATCTTGCTGGTTTTTGACTTCGAGGGAAGTAAGCGACAAATGCTCGCTTCCCTAATGATTGCACCTCCATGGAAACACGTTAATGTCGATCAAATTACTACTTGGCCGGTTTAGTGGGCATCACGCCTACTCTTAAAAAGCGAGTTCAGCGTGGGTATTTGAATCTATTTCGGTAACTTGCTGCCTTGAATCCAGCCTTTCCAGTCGTCCAGTTCCGCTCCGTCGTCAAACGCTACGGTGGCAAGACCATCCTGCCCGGCTTGGATTTAAGCGTCGCGGAGGGTGAATTCCTGACCCTCTTGGGGCCCTCGGGCTGCGGCAAGACCACAGCGCTCAGGCTCCTGGCCGGGTTCGAGGCGCCGGACGCCGGGGAGGTACGGCTGGACGGCGAATGTGTCAACGCCACGCCACCCAACCGGCGCAGCGTGAACACCGTCTTCCAAAGCTATGCGTTGTTTCCGCATATGACGGTCGCCGACAACGTGGGTTTCGGCCTCAGAATGAAGAAGATTGCCCGCGCCGAGATCGACAAACGGGTGCACGAGACCCTGGAGCTGGTGCGGCTTGTGGAGTGTGCGGCCCGGAAACCCCACCAGCTTTCCGGCGGTCAGCAGCAGCGGGTGGCCTTGGCGCGCGCCCTAGTCAACCGGCCGCGAGTGCTGCTGCTGGACGAACCCCTGAGTGCGCTGGACTACCGGCTGCGCAAGGAGATGCAGATCGAGCTGAAAGCTCTGCAGCGGAAGCTCGGCCTGACCTTCATCTTCGTCACTCATGACCAAGAGGAGGCCTTGTCCATGTCCGACCGGGTAGCGGTAATGCGTTCCGGGGTCATTCAGCAGATCGGCTCGCCCCGGGAAATCTACGAGAACCCGGCCAATCTCTTCGTCGCAGGCTTCGTCGGGGAAAGCAATATCCTCGACGGCATTGTCATCGGGCAGCCAGAATCGGGCGCCATTACCGTGCAACTGGACAATCTGGAATGTGTCCTTAGGACCGATCGATCCTTCGACGTTGGCGACAGGTTGCACGTGCTGCTAAGGCCGGAGGATTTGCGGGTGGAGGTGCTGCCCAGCAGCCGCGCGCCGGCCGGGCGCCTGGCCGGGAAGATCCTGGAAAAAACCTACAAGGGCATGACTTTGGACACCGTGATTCAGCTGGATAGCGGCCGAATCCTACTGGCAAGCGAATTCTTCGACGAGGACGATCCCTCGTTCGACTATGCCTTGGGTCAGCGAGTCGCGGTAAGTTGGGTACCGAACTGGGAGACGGTGCTGCCGGCCGATGCGGAACCTTAAGCTCTTCAAACTCGGCAGTATTGGCCTTCTGCCCTTGTGGCTGGGACTGTTTACACTGCTGCCGACACTATTGGTGGCGGTCGTCAGCTTTCTCCGTCGGGATGAAACGGGGCTGATTGCGCTCGCTCCAACCTTCGACAATTATGCCCGCCTGCTGGACCCCATTTACCTCAAGGTATTCGGCCACTCCCTGTGGATGGCGGGGGTGGCGACGCTGCTTTCGCTTGCCGCCGCCTACCCCTTCGCTTATCTGCTGTCCCGGGTCCGACCGGCTTGGCGGCCCGTGCTGCTAACGCTGGTCGTCGTTCCGTTCTGGACTAACTCCCTGGTGCGCATCTATGCGATCCGGAGCCTTCTGGCCGCCAAGGGAGCGATGAACGACGTCCTCTTAGCCTTGGGTCTGATTCACGAGCCAGTGCGGCTACTCTATACCGACACCGCCGTCACTCTCGGCCTAGTCTACGTGCTGCTGCCCTTCATGATTTTGCCGATCTATTCCAGCTTCGAAAAATTGGATCAAAAGCTTATCGAAGCCGCTTCGGATCTGGGTGCGGACCGCCTCGACACCTTTTGGCATGTCATCGTCCCGCTCACCGCCCCCGGCATCGCCGCCGGGAGCCTACTGGTGTTTCTGCCGGCCTTGGGAATGTTCTACGTCACCGATGTCTTGGGCGGCGCCCGCGATCTTTTGATCGGCAACTTCCTGAAAGACCAGTTCCTCGATGCCCGAGATTGGCCTTTCGGCGCCGCTGCCAGCCTTATCATCATCGCGCTTTTGTTTCTGCTGCTGGAGCTCTACGTCCTCAGCCGACGCTGGCTGAACCCCGGCGAGCGCCTCGATGCGTAGCCTTAAAACCTTCTATCTCTGGCTGGTCTACAGTTTCCTGTACCTGCCCATGGCGATGTTGGCGGCTTATTCCTTCAATGCCTCGAAATACGGTGCCCGCTGGGAAGGTCCGACTTTCGAGTGGTACCGGGATCTGGCAAACGATAGCGCCTTGCTGGAGGCGACGCTGAACTCGCTGGCCGTCGCCTTCGTAGCGGCGACGCTGAGCACGCTGGTCGGGACCTTGGGCGCCATTGGGCTATGGCATTACCGCTTTCCCGGCCAGACTTTCCTGCAAGGCTTGCTGTTCGTCACCCTCATGTCACCGGACATCGTCATGGGTGTATCCCTCCTGGTGCTGTTCATGGCATTGCGGGTCCGGCTTGGATTTTGGTCGCTGCTGCTAGCTCATGTCAGCTTCTGTCTGCCTTTCGTCACGGTGACCGTGCTGTCTCGGCTCAACGATTTCGACCGGCGACTGATCGAGGCTGCCCAGGACCTGGGCGCCGGGGAGGGGCGGGCGGTATGGCACGTCGTCTTGCCTCTGGCCCTGCCCGCCATTGCCGCGGGTTGGCTGTTGAGCTTCACCTTATCCCTAGACGACGTGGTGGTGAGTTTCTTCGTCACCGGCCCTACCTTCGAAGTCTTGCCGCTGCGGATTTATTCCATGGTGCGACTGGGGGTGAAACCGGAAGTCAACGCATTAGCAACCTTGTTGTTCATAGTGTCGCTGGGGCTCGTGTCGGTGTCGCAGCGATTGTTGAGGAAGGAACAGCCATGAGAAAGGGGCACCTTGGGATCTTCGTCCTTTTCCTCTACGTCCTCACTACCTTTGTCTACGCCGAGCCGCCGGAAGTCCGCTTTTTTAACTGGTCCGATTATCTGCCTGAGGAGCTGCTCGAGCGGTTCACGGCGGAGACCGGCATTCGAGTGCGTTACTCCACCTATGACAGCAACGAGGCGATGTATGCCAAGATCAAGTTGCTGCAGGGCAAAGGCTACGATCTCGCGATGCCCTCGACCTATTACGTGGACAAGATGCGCAAGGAGGGCCTTTTGCACCCTCTGGATAAGGCCAAGCTGCCCGGCTTCAAGAATCTCGATCCGCGGCGGCTCGATCAACCCTTCGATCCGGGCAACGTCTACAGCATTCCATATCTCTGGGGCACCACCGGGATCGCGGTCAACGTGCACCGGATCGATCCCGCCAAGGTGCAAGCCTGGGCGGATCTCTGGCGGCCGGAGTTCAGGCGCGGCCTCTTGCTGCCCAATGACATGCGGGAAGTGTTCTTCGTGGGTCTCAGAACGTTGGGTTACTCCGGCAACAGCACCGATCCCCGCCACCTTCGTGAGGCCTACGAAAAGCTCCGGCAATTGATGCCCAACGTCCGCCTCTTCAATTCCGATTCGCCGCAAATGCTTTATGTCACCGGCGAGGTGGATGCCGGCATGATCTGGAACGGCAATGCCTACCGCGCCCACCAGGAAGACCCGAATCTTCGCTACGTTTATCCGGAAGAAGGCTGCCTGTTGTGGATGGACAATCTAGTCATTCCCAAGGGAGCGGAACACTTGGCGAACGCCCACAAGCTGATCGACTTTCTGCTCCGCCCGGAGATCGGCAAGCTGATCGCCGAGAAGCTCGCCTATGCCTCCCCCAACGCCGAGGCGGTGAAGCTGATAGACCCGAAGCTGCGGAACGATCCCGTGATCTATCCCCCCGACGAATGGCTCAGAAATGGCGAGTACACCATAGACGTCGGCGCCGCCATCACCCTGTATGCGGAGTATTGGGAGAGATTGAAGGCAGGGGAGTAAAGCGATGAGGTTGGCCGAAATGGCGGCCTCGAATAACCATCGAGCTAAAAGCCGATCCGGATTCGTGTCGAATCAGCCAAGGACCGGCCCTAAGCCCTATAGAAATAGTCGGCCCGCTACTTCATCAGGGATCGGACCACCCCCCGCAGCGGCAGACTCAAGCCCAGTACACCGAAGATCGTACCCAGCGCTCCCTTGGACAGAGGTTTCTCGAAACCCGGCGTCAGGCGCTCCGGCACCAGATAATAATCGGTCAGATATGCCAGTCCCGCGACCGCCGCGCCGCCAGCCAAGGACCTTCCGAGGTGGCGGGTATCGGTGGTTCTGCCGAATAGCGCCTCATATACCGCCGCCCACATAACCGCCGCGGCGTGGTTTAGCAAAAACCCGGTCAGCGTGTATTTAAGGCTGGGGCGCTTCTGGCGGGCGGCTTCGTCGCCGAAAACGATATGACTGGTGGCGTTCAGAGGCGCCGCCGGGCTGGACCTCTCCCTCTCGCCCAAGGCCGCCGCCGCAAGCGCGGTCGTTACTCCGGCGATAGTTCCCGAAATCAACGCATCCATGGCTTCCTCACGTATCGTCCGCATGGCTGTTCTCCGGTTGCGACTTCCTTGTCCATTGTGACAGAGACGAAACTTGATCGTTCCGGCGCCTCAGCGCCGCTGATCGGGCGGATCATAATCCAGGTGTGGCATGGTGTTCGGATCGGCCGGCTGCGGTGGCCAGATTCGCACCTTGCTGTGACCCGGCAGCCGCCAGCGATCGGCTGGCTGCAACGAAGAGTCGTTCGAATAGGGACTCGCCGGCCCGGCCTTGTCCTCTTCCGAGCCGCTGAAGACGTAGCGATGGTGAATGCGGCCGTCGGGCCCGCGTCCGATTAAGGTCGGGGCTTTGCGGCTCGACCCGCTCCCAGGGCTCCGAAAACTCTTGGCATAACGCTGCCCCAAAGGCGTGAGTAGCCGCCGATCCGCAGCATCGGCCACATCCGGGGCAAATCGCCCGGCATCGGCCCCGCTGTCCTGCTCCCGTCTCCGCTGCGCTAGCCAGGCGCGGAGTTCGCTCAGCCGCCGAAGCTCCTCGTCAGTGAAGCCCGGCGCCAGTTCGGTGGGTTCCTCGACGTCTTCGATTTCCAGCGGTTCGGCCGCGATTTCGGCGTTTCCGGCTCGCGCGATTCCGGAACAAGCGACTCCGAGAGAAGCGGTCCCGATCACCACTATCCTCAAATTCTTCACTTCCGCGTCCAGTTCAGCTATGCAATGCTGCTCCTATCGATCGCTGGAAGGCGGATCGCAGAGACGCGTCTCATCGCAGAGCCGCGTCTCTTAGATCTACTTCCCGCCATTCACCTCATCGAGCCTCCTCTCGATGGATCGGATCGCTTCCAGCTTCTCCCGCAGCACCCTAGCTTCGTCCTTTTGAGAGGCTGGCACGCTGTTGGCCATCTTTGGTTTTCGCTCAACAACCGCCAGTTTTTTCGATTCGCTGAGCCGCTTTAACGCCTCCACCTGAGCCGCGACCCACCATCGCACGCGCGGATCGGGAAGGCTGGCGGGAGGAAGCGCGCTCGCCGAATCCGAAATCTTGCGGGCATCCCCGCAGGCATCGGACAGTAGCCGCCCGGCCAAAAGATGCAGTTGAACGCCGACGTTGGGCATATCGTGCTGGCGATCGAGTAGGGCACGGCATTCCTCGGCCCGAGCCGATCGCGTTTTCCGAGCCAGCTCGGACCCGAATCTCAACAGTTCGTCCAAATCCGACCGTGCGTAATAATCCCGCGGCCGAGAGAAGGATGGTCTGCCCAAACCGTTGTACTGGAATTCAGCGCAACCCGAGAGCAAAGCGAAAGCGGCTGCCACAGCCCCACGCGAAATCGTTCTCATTGGAGAGCCCTGGCCAGCGGTAATTCGATCCGGACGCGAGCCCCTCGTTCGTCTTCCCGGGGCTCGATGATTTCGATTTTGCCCTGATGGTTGGCTACGCATTCGCTCACGATCGCGAGCCCCAAACCGGACCCCTCCGTCTCCGCCGCGCGCGCCGCCTTGCCTCTAAAAAAAGGCTCGAACAGCCGCTGGCCTTCCTCCGGGTCTATACCGGGGCCCTCATCCTCGACTTCCAATTCCATGACCTCTCCGAGGAGACGCAGAATAATCCGGATTTCGCCCCCCTCCGGCGAGAACTTGACCGCGTTGGAAACCAGCTGGTCGACGATGGTGCGCAACTGGTCGGCGGCGCCGTGAAACTCCACGGGCTGGACTAACTCCTTGAGGATAAGCGATTTAGCCCTAAGGCGATCCCGGTAAGCCTCGACGATGGATTCCACCAATGCCTTCATGTTTACGGTTTCCTTGGAGCGTTCCGATGGGGTTTCATTGACTTCGGTGTAATTGAGCAATTCCTGAAAAAGGCTTTTCAGCTTTTCGACATTTTCACCCAACTGCGCCACGATGTCGCGCTGTCTCGGATCCTGCTCGCCGGCCGCGGCGACAAGCGCCGCCGTGCTGTCTGTGACGCCTTCGAGCGGCATTCGAAATTCTTCGGAAAAATTGCGTACAAAGCGCTGTTTCGATTCTTCCAGAGTCAGCAAACGGGAGCGCAGCCATTCGAGCCGATCGCCCAGGTATTGAAGGTCGCTCGGCCCCGCCACCCGGATGGGCTTCGCGAAGTCTCCGGCACCCAACCTTCGGATGGATTCGTCCAGCTGACGAATCGAGCCCCTAAGCATGGCCCAAAGGCCCACCACGAAAACCAGCAAAACCAACACCAGCGCCGCTCCCCTGAACAGCAGGCGCCGCTCCACCGATTTGACGTGCTCGCGTAGATCCTCGACCTTTCGGTCGATCCGGCTTGAGACCTCTTCCCACAGCGCTGTCGCGGTCTCGTGCAATCCTTGGAACGCGTCGTCCACGGGCAGATGTATGTCGTCGTGGGTTCCGGAGCCGACAATCTGTTCGTAAATCAACTTCTCCTTTTCCGAGAGCTCATTGGCCAAAAGCACGATTTTATTGTCACTCTCGGCTTTCAGCAATTCGTCAAGCGCCTGCTTGAGCTGAGCCCGCGCATTCTCATAAGCCTCCCGCTCGTAGGGCTGGCGCAGGCTAGGATCGGCCAACAAGACGAACAATTTCGCCTTCCGCTCAATATCGGCTACCTTTTGGAGAACCAGGCGGGTGATCTTGGTTTGTTCAACCACCTGGTAAATCGCCTTTTCACTCAGCCCGGCCGTTTCCTCCACCGCGGAAGCCACGTACGTGACGGCGAGGAACAATAGCGCCATAAACAGAAGAAGCCCGATGGCAAGCAGATGTTTCAAGGAGAACAGATTTTTGAACCTCATCCCGATGACTCGCGGTTCTGGTAATGCCCGTGGATCACGCTAGTGGAAGCACTCGCCGGGACGTTTCGGCGCGGTCGCTTTCTCGATAAGTATCGAACTCGGCGAGACATTGCAGTTTGCTGGATGGCAGACTGAAAACGAATGGGCCAGGCATAGCTCTCGCTATGATACACATACCGCCCGAATGCTTAGCAACTTTATTGCGAATAATGCGAGATGCAGCACAACAATGTTTCAAGGGGCCGGAGCAAATCATGAAATATCTCTTGGCTTCCAGCGCAACGATCTTGAGCCTTCTGGGGTCGGTCGCTGCAACCGGTATGGAAATTGCGGAGCTGCCCGTCCTGGGCTCACCCGCGCAGCCTACCATGGTTCTCGAACTGGGAAGCGCCCCGGCCTTGACTAAAACCCGCGACGCGAGAGTCCGGGTGACGGTCGGGGAGCTCAGTATGCATGAAGGTGACGCATCGGCGTCCACGGGCCCGGATGAAGTGACTTCCCGCCATCCAGGGTTCGGTACCTGGAATCTTGCCTTCCGGTTTCGATTGAAGCCCCCGAGCGGCCTCGGCCAGGCCAATTTTTGGGCGCGCTGGCGGCAAGGCGGCGAGCCGAATGTTTGCGTACAGGCTTTCGACATCTGGGCCGGACCCGAGCCTTCGAGGCTCGAACGGCGCGGCACCGTCCGATTAAAGCCCAAAGGCTGGAATTATGCCTGGATAGCCGCTCAGCAGCCTCTGGAATTTAAAGCCGGCGATGCCGTGGTCGAAATTCGAGTCAAGGGCGCCGGCCACGATGCCAAGGTATTCGACGCCTTCATGCTCGCGCCTTTACAAGCCGCCTCTAGGCCGCCAGCCGCCGGAGGGCCGGGCGGGCCGCCGGAAACGGGGATGGCGGTCGGCTCAAGCACCGTCAAGCCGGCGGGAGGCGCCATGACTTCCGAGAAAATACAAGCGTCGGCCGAGCCGGCTCCGCTTCGGAACGGCATTCCGGAAGCCTGGCTGGTGGGCGGACTGCATGACGGCCTGGCGGGGCTATCGATCTACGGACTGGACAGCGAAACCGTCATGCGGCCGAATCCCGGCGAGAAATACTTCAGCACCCAGCTCATGGGCGGCGAATTCAGGACTTGGCGGGAAGCGGCCAGCGACTCCGCCGGGGTCACTGTGGTCGAGGACAAAGCTCCGCATTCCTACGCTTGGTCCGCCGGGACCGGCTATGCTCAGCTTTATCTGCATGCCGACCGAGCCAGCCGAATTCTGCTGCGATGGCGTCAGAGCGGTATGCTCACGAGCGGCTGGCTGGACGGCCGGCCTCTGGAATTCGCCGCCGATTCGACATCAGCCCCCATCAATGCTGGAGGCGAATTCCCTGCCGACGCCGAACCGCCCCGTCGGGCAACCCTCAACCTCTCGCCCGGCTGGCATCGCCTCTTGGTCAAACTGGTAATGCGCCACACGCAGGGCCAACGGTTCTTTTTCGCCGCCCGGTTTACCGATACGGAGAGCCGGCCCCTGGACGCTATCCGGACCCGCGTCGCCGATCCCGAGGCCGATCTCGGGCTTAATGCCGCGGCCGCGAAGCTGCGTCCGCTCATCTATGTAGACGCTCCCGCCAACCTGCCCCAGTCTGGCGATCCTCTCAAGGTGCGGGCTGATATCCGCTGGCATCCCTTGGCCAAGGAAAAGACGCTTGATGCGCCATTGCCCAGCTTCGAGGCCGTTCTTCAACTTCGGTTGACGGATTACTCCGGCAAGCAATTAGCCGTACGAAAGATTCGTGGCCGTTTCCCCGCCGAAATCACGGTCGATTTCGGCCGAACGCCGGAAGCGGGCTACTACGCCGTGCATCCGGCCTTATACTCTCCGGCGGGCGCGCTGATCATGGCCTATCCTCCCGACGGATTCACGGTCATCCGGGGCGCCGCCGCGCAACGAGAACGGCTGGACGAAAAAAAGCTTTGGAACAACGATTATTACGCCTTGGCCGATGGAGACCGCAGCTTCGGCCAGGAAGGCGGCTACTTCAGTTGGCTGGAGCGAATGGGGATCTACAGGAGCTATGGGGCTTATCCCGGTTTCAGTTCCGCCCGGCAGGCCAAGTGGGAGCTCGCGAAGCAACGCGGCCTAATCCTGTTCGCGGACAGCGCGGGCGATAGCGATTGGCTCAACGACAAACCCGAAGACGGCAGGAAATTCATCGACGCCCTCGCTCCCTTCACCCGCTATTTCAAAGCCAGCAACGAAATCGATACGCGGCGCGAAGCAAAGTTTCAGAAGCTGCGCGACCCTGAGCATTGGGTACGTCGCGCCCAATGGGAGTACGAGTACCTGCATCAAGTCCGGCCGGACGCTCATTACGTGGGGGGCAGCCTGGTACGTCCCGGCGACATGGCCCGCACCCAAGGCTACCCGGACGGCCTCGGCCCCGGAAGATGGTTTGTCGAGGTGCTGAAGCTTGGACTCGACAAATACCAGGACGCGTGGGATGTCCACGCCTACCCCCGTGATCCGCCGCGCCTCGGGGGGCCGATCGGAAACAGCGAGAGCGAGGACGAACGGGGTGTGCTCGCCGCCTATGCGAGCCTCGGACGGACCAACACGCTGCCGTTCTGGCTGGGCGAAACCGGCGCCAAGGCGGCTTACGGTCACGACGGCCGCCGCTGGCAAGCCGAGCAAGCGGCGAAAATGATCGCCTGGGCGAACAGCCGCCGCGATTACCTAGGCATTGCCTTCTGCATCGCCCACGAGTATGACTGGGGCTATGGCCGGCTATGGGACTACTCGATGGGTCACAAACCCGGTGAGGCGGCCCTTTATACGGCGGGAGCACTGATCGACGGCCTGCCGTACCGCTCGATCGATACTCGCGATCCCAAGGTTCAGGCCGCTTGGTTCGGAGAGACCTTCATGATCTGGCGAACCGACGAGACGGATTCCGAATGGCGGCTGTCACTCGATCCGTCCAAGTCCTGGCTTGCTGTGGACGTGGTGGGGCGCGCCCGAGCTCTCTCCGTCGGCGGCGACGGCGCTGCCAACATCACGATCTCAGCAAGCCCTGCGTACGTTCTGCCCAAGGCGGAATATGAGCGGCTGATGCGGAATTGAGGGCAGCGTCTCCTGCCCAATTCGGACAGGAAACTTGGGGCGCGGGCCTTAAACCCGCGTCCAGGGGAAAGAATTTTGTCTCCTTACAGCGCGATTTTGTAATCGGAAGAGGACGGTGCCGATGCGTCCTTGACGACAAGGTGGACCCAGGACAGGCCTGGAATTCTCAATAGGCAATCCCCCCCATAATCGGCCGCGAAGTGACGCATGAGCCCATAGGCGAGGATAATCATGCCGAACATCTCCAGGGATTCTTCGCAGGCGGTCATCAGCTCGTAGGGCAAATTGCGGTGTTCGCCCAACTGTTCGTAGTAGTGCCCGCCGATCAGCTCCATCCCCATAGCTCCGCTAAGATAAATCGTCGCCGCGGCGATCATCATCCACCGCATCGTAGCGGGCAGCCTAAACAGAAATCGCAAATAGATCCCTCCAATGGCCAGAACCGCAATACCGTACGGAATAAGCCAAGCGAAATATAACACTCCCGAGGTATGCAAAGCGCCTCGCAGCGGTCTGATGATTCTTTCGTGCAGGGATACTAATTCATCAAGGGCCAGAAAGGAAAAGATCAAGGCGAGCCCCAACCAGTATCCGTAAGTCTTTAGAGAATGCGCTCGAGCTAAAGTGATTAAATAGAAAAAGCACGCGCAGAACAGGATTAGCATCGAGGAGAATAGGCTTGGAATATTCCTTTCCTTATCCAAATCGAAGAGCGGCACCAATTCGTAGAAATAATCATCATTCCACAGGTATTTCGGCACTAACCGTAAAAGGTCCGCGCCTATCAAGAATATTGCGCTCATTCCCATTAACCAAGCCACGGAACGGGGCTTTAATTGAATTGTCAAGACGTGTTCGAGTGATCCACTCTGTCCTTGAGGATTTATTATCTGGTTTTTTGTTGTGGCTTTCATGGCAGCTCCTTCCCTAGATTAGGGAATCGATAAGATTATTATTCCGCGGTTTTCTCTCTCTATCCTGGTGACACCTCCAGCCCGATCAATGGGGAACAGTCGTTGTTTTGCCAAATTCCAGTCCATGGCCAAGTTCGTTCGCCGAGCCTAAATATTCCTGTCAGATCCGAAAACCAGACTCTCAATAGGGTTTATAAAGCCCCCCTCGGCTAGGCTTTAAAAGCCCTTGGCTCAGCCGGCGACTTTCAGCGATTCACCCCAGCGCGGGCTGCGACCCGCCTTTCTCGAAACGAGACGGAGTTCCTGGCCGTGGTCCTCGAGCCATCGGCGCCCAGCCTCCTCCAAGTCGGGATTGCCGCATTTGAGAAAGGCCCTTGCCATGTCGGCCGAGCCTAGAGCACTCAAGGCGTCGATCAATAGGCCCTCGGTTCCTGGTTCGGCCTTCGCGATCCATTCAGGATAAGTTTTGGCCACTGGCCCCAATTGCTCGCTCCTCGCGCCGAGCGCTTCCGCTGCGCGTGGGTCGTCGATCTTGCCTAGTGCCGAGGCCGCCTCCAACCGAATCCGCCAGTCCGCGTCTCCCAGCCCGGCGAGCAGCGCACTCACGGCGGGGCGGCCAATCTCGACCAAGGCATTCGCCGTCTCTCGGCGTGTCACCGGGTCGTTATCTTTCGAGGCCGCCATCAGCTTTTCCAGCGCCGGCGCGCCTAACCGTGCCAGCACGTCCACTGCTCCCGACTGGATGCCCGGGTCCTTAGCCCGCAAGGCGGCGATCAGGGGCTCCGTTGCCATCGGGCCAATCTCCACCAGTGCCTGGATCAGCTGAGATCGAAAACCCACCTCGGGGTCCTTGAAGGCTGTGATCAAAGGTCCGACGGCCTTTGGATCCTTAAGGTGCCCCAAGGCCGCAGCTGCCTCCCATTGGACTGCTGGATCCTGATCCTTCAAGGCGTCCACCAAGGCCGCTGCGCCTCGCGAATCTCGAATTTTCCCGAGGGATTCCGCAGCCTCTTGGCGAACCATCGGATCGCTGTCGTGTAAGGCTTCGGTCAGCGCGCCAGTCGCCGAGGGATCGCCGAGGCAGCCCAATGCCTTCGTAGCTCCCCAGCGGACGGCGGATTCGGGGTTTTTCAAGGCCGGCGTCAGGACCTCCACGGTACTCATATGTCCCAGCGCCAGGGCCGCTACCCAGCGGACCGTGGGATCACGGTCCTTTAAGGTTTCCATCAACGGCTCGAATGCCCTGAGGTCTTTGATGTTCCCTAGAGACGCCGCCGCCTTCCGTCTGACCACAGCATCCTCATCCTTCAGCGCTTCAATTAGCGGCATCACAGCCCAGAATTCGGGGTACCGGCCCAAGCTTTCGGCAGCCTCTCCTCGAACCACCGCGTTCCTGTCTCTTAATGCGCCTGTCAAGGCCTCGGGCGCATCGGTTTGCTCATCGCACGCCGCCGGCGCTCCCATGGCATAAAGCCACACCAGCATGTGCCGGAAACAGGCTGTCCGCTGTTTAAAACTCCCAGACATACCGGAATCCCTCCAACCTCACTCTCGCCTCTCGACCGTCCTGCACGCCGAAATGCCGTTTGACAAAAGGGCAAGTGCCGGGACAGGAACCTATTCCATCGGAAATCTGACCGTTTCTGACCGATCCAACCCGCAAATCGTCCAAGATAGGAATCAGGCTACCCCTAATCCATCTTTTAAATGGAGGCCAGAACTCTTCTCATCTGGCTTAGCCTCATAGGCGGAGAATGTTTTTCCAATTGCAAAAGCCAAAATATGTAGTTCGCCTTGCCGGATGCTTCTTTTGAAAAGAGGTAAAAGCCTTTATGTTAAGGCATATCTATCAAGAAAATATAATTCCACCTTTCTTTACTATCCGCCGCGCTTTCCGCCGTAGAACTAAGTGGCTCCTTTTACCACCATACATTTCATCCTACCTGCCGCCTTTGAGCTTAAAACCCCAGAATATAGATCACCAATCCCATTAGCGCATAATCACGCCTTTAGTGGATAAAGCTTTCTCTACAGTAGAACACCACACCCATGGAAGTGCGTATCCGCTATTCCTCTTGTATCGGCTCACCCATGACAAGGCCCCGGCCAGTACCCTGCTTGCCTTTAACAAGTGAGGATGCGATCCTGTTAACGCCTCGATAGGCCCGATCGGCTAGTTCACGAAAATTATTATCCAAGGGAGAAATGGCGCGTTTTATTGGCTGCTCGGGGCGTCCCCAAAAATGTGAAACATGCCGATATTCCACGCTGTCTGGAGAATTTTTGGAATAGTAATAATTATTTAGGCAATAACGGTATTGGCTTACCCGAACCCTGCTGACCGAGTGCCATGAGGTCCGATGTGTCTCCATGACCGCAAGGCGATTAAAGCGGCTGACAATCGTCTTGGGTGTTTTTATCCTTTCATCCCACAATTCAAGATTACCGCCATTTTCCAATGCCCAGTTCGGTGAGACGTAAAAGAGCAAGTTAAGTCGACGATACTTCGTGTTTGCCCTATCGTGTGACACATCGATATGAGGGTTGACGAAATCACCCTCGGCCATAATGGAGAAGGCTCCGGGGTGGAGCACAGGCTCAGGCTCCAACTCTTGAATGCCAGTTATTTCCGCCAGCATTTGTACAATTTTGGAGTCTTGAAAAGCCTTGGCGATATCCTGCAGCAGGGGATTGAACTGGCCGGGCTGTATTGAAATCGAGGTTCGTTTTCTTTGTTTAAAGGAGTTGAGGCTAAGCATTCCTTCCTCGCCTTTGGGAAAGGCCTCGTAGATAGCCCAAGCGATGGGTTCGGGAAGCACGTCGTCGATGACAAAATTTCTGATGTTTGCGCCCGTCCTATTATTGAAAATCTCCCCAAGCTTTATTCGATCTGTGTCAAGTCGGCTTAAGATTAAATCAACCAGCTCTTCTTTTCTGCTGTTCATTTCTTCTCTCTTCCATTAGCAGCTTTTATTAATCCGAAAATACAAGAATATATACATATTTGCGTTAGAGTTTACCGCTAGCCTGCTCCGTCAGCGGATACGATAAGGATTCACAGTGGAGGTTCTGAAGGGGGCCAGTCCGTCGAAATCTGCGCATAAGAGATTTACCTTAACCGAGCCCGGTTTTGTTCAGATATTCCTTAACCTTAGGACCGCACGATTTAGCGGAGATTGCTTTATTACTCGCCTCCCTATTGAACAAAACTAATCAAATTCGAGCTATTATCGAAATTTAATTGCGAGCTGTTCCTGACCGTCAGCATTCACCTCTTCCATAGCCTCACGCTCGACTCCAGTAGCCGACGTGCATGCTGAAACGCCGCTTGATAAACAAAGGCAGCCCTTGATGCAGGGAACTGCCTAGCCGAAAGCCCAGCCATTTCAGACCCGTCCGAATCAGAGATGAAGGAACCAGCCAAGGCGCATGTCTCGCCAGATAACTCAGTTCGGACAACACGAAACGCCGCCCCTCCCCTTCCGCCTTTCCGAAGGTCTGCTGCAGCCATGCCGCATGGGAATGAAACACGCCGATGTCGAAGTACCGCTTGAGTTCGTCCACATAGCCGTAATCGTGGGAGTGATAAACCTCCGCGTCGGCGCAATAGGCGATCTTCCGGCCTGCGAGCAGCATCTTCCCGGCCGCCCAGGTGTCTTCGTTCATGATCGTGTCGGTGGGAAACCCTCCCACCTCAAGCAGGGCGCTACGCCGATAGGCCGCGAAGGAATTTGAAATAAAGGCGGTCTTGAGGCCATGCCGCTCGCGGTCCTCGAGACTGCGCACGTAGCTCTTGGGCGGATAGTTGAAAAGACGGGCATGGGCGCCGATAGGCTTGGCGTCTCGATGGGGAAGCTGACGGCCATAGGCCGCTCCCACCTGCTCATCCGCAAACGCGGCGACTAGCCGTTCGATGGCTTCAGGGCAGGCTAGCAGGGCGTCCTGCGTCAAGAAGATGACGATCTCAGCCTCCGCCAGCCGCCGAATTCCGAGTTGCCGGGTGCCGCCATGATTGAATTCGGATTTTCGAATGACCTGCGTATCAAACCCGTGAGCGCGAGCGGTGGCGGCCGTGTCATCGCTCGAGGATGAATCGATCACCAGCAGGTAATCGGGCTTTAGGGTCTGTCGATCGAACGCCGTCAGCCATTCCTCCCAAAGTTTACCCGCGTTGTAGGTGGGAACGATCAGGCCAATCTTAGGCATCACTTTATTCATACAGACCATCTCTCCTTGCGCTCGGGTAGCGCATCTGTTCCTTGCCCCGTCAGCGCTCGCCAGATCTGCTTGCCAAGCCGCAGCGGATCAAGCTGAAGCTCCACATAGCTCCGGGCACTCCGCGACATGTGCTCCCACTCCGATCGGATTAAGAACCGGGCCCGATTCAGCACCTCAACCACCGAGGCTTCGGTTCGATCGAAAACGAAACCCGCCCCCAAAGCTTCCAAGTGATCCCAAGCCAGCCCACGCGTCACCATGACCGGGCGGCCTGCCGCCATTGCCTCCGCGACGACATTGCCAAAGTTCTCGCGCATGCCGCCGCTCTCTTCGAGCCCGGAAGGCAACACCAAGAAATGGCTTTCCGCGAGCAGCGCCACCACCTCGTCTCGGCCGAGATAACCGCGATGGCTGATGGCGCCATCCGCTTGCTCGATGAGCGCCTTGAATTCCTGAAAGTAGGCCCCGTCCACGCTGCGTCCGGCCAGCACCAGGCGGTCGTCCGGACCCCGGCTCTTGAGCCAGGCTCGGATGAAGGCATTGATTCCCTTCTCCCGCTGAATGTGGCCGAGAAAGCAGATTTGAATTCCGGACCGGTTGGGACAAGCCGCCACCGTTATCGCCCGGCTGTCGATTCCATTTGGAACCAGCAAGATCGGCACATCGTCGCCGAGCACGTCCCTAACCCCCTGCGCCTCGATTTGGCTGGTGCAATGCACGGCGACAGCCCGGCGTAGGGTAGGGAACGTCAATAACTTATAAAACAGCCACTTGTGCGGCTTTTCGCGGCGGATCAAGGCGACATGTTCCGGCATCAGCCCGCCGCGCACCGCTACCATGAACCGGCGTCGAAGCAAGGCACAAAAAACCGCGGCCAGCGTGCTGGGCCAAGTGGCAATGCCATGGATATACACGACAGGTGTGGACCAACAGAGCCTCAAGAGCTTCGGGATTGCTCCAAGGCCGAACCCCCAGCGTCTGAACAAATAACAATGGAACAGATCGACGCGCACCTGATCTCCCAAACGCACGTCGCTCGCTTTCAATCGTCCGGCCGTCGATTCGTCGGAAGCTACAAGCAAAATCTTGTGACCGCATTCGGCCCAGGCTTTGGTCAGAGCGGCGGTGGCCACCGGCACCCCGCCATACCCTAACGCGGGCAACACGTGTGTCGCCACCACGCCCACTTCAGGGCCATCGCTCCAGCTGGCTTCAGCTAGAGTGGAATTCCTTCGAGGATATTTCATTCCATTAAACCTCTTGCTGCCTTAATTATCGATCGAGTATGCGGGGTCCGCGGTTGAATTATGTTTATCCTGATTTCGCCCGCTATAGGCCCAGAATCCGTGCCATACGCCCCGCAAGTTGTTATAGGAATACGCTAGCTTTTTCGGATTAAGTAGCAACAGGGCGATTAGCATCTTGATTGTGGGTGCAATAACCATCTTTCTCACAATGTAATACAGCATAACCGGATCTTTTTGGTTGGTGAATTTCCTGATATAAGCACCTACACCGGCGGAGTACGAGAGCATTCTCTGACCTCCTATTTCATAATGGCCCTTATTGGCGTGATAGATTTTTATATAAGGAGTATAAAAAGCCTTGCACTTGGCCCGCAGCAGGCGGTACAAGAGCTCAAATCCTTCACCCCCCGAATATTTAGAACCAATTCCAAAATCTTGATCGAGGTAAAATTCTCTGGCTACCAGCCTACCGGTGTGGAAGAAATGGGTGAACTCAACCCCCATCATATAGAAGCGGGATAAGTACCTGGGCTTCGGATGGTTCACGCCGACGCTGAATTTATTCTTGCTAAAGTCATATGACCCCACCACCAGAATCGCCAAGTCAGTCTGTTCCTGGAATTCCGCAACCACTTTCTCAAGCACATCCGTTTCATAAACACAATCGTCATCTGGAAATGCAAGAATTTCTCCTCGCGCAAATCCTATTCCGTGATCCCTGGCTCGAGCATTGCCCGTGAAGTCCACTTTGACGTGGTTAATTTGCATGCTGTCCTTGAACAGCTCCACGATGGAATCGAGCTTACCGTCCTGGTTCTGGTCTATTATGATCAGCTCGAAATCCTTATAAGTCTGGCCACCTAAGGAATTCAACAATTCAACTACTTCCTTGCCTCTCCCCAAGGTCGCCAGAATGAGCGAGCACTTCATGACAAGTTTCTTCCCCTAAAATTTGAAGAACAATGCGTTAACCGTGCAATTAATGGCTGGCCTCTTCCACTATTCGTGAAACTTCGGAGGGAGCGGCGCTAGTCTCTGTATTGGCGCGCGATTGCACATAAATGGTGGCCTCGTACCACGTAAACATCAAAGCGAACTCCAGGCCGGCCGCACCATCCAGAAATCCTCCCCGAACGATAAAGTGATAAAGAAATCTCGCGAAAATCCTGAGCGCAGATCGTCCAAGCCATACGCTCAATCGGCCACGCGTCGTCATCACCGCGCCGGTGGTGGGCCGCAGCCGCACTTCCTGCGCCGCCTTGCCCACGTGTTTGTGCATCCAATCGATGATTTCACCATGGTAAAAATAATGGTCATAAGGAATGGTGCCGTACATGATCCGGCAGCTGTCGAGCACCGCTTCGCCATGACCGGTATGATTCGTCACGAATTTCACGGTATCTCGACGGACTAATCTCGGATGGTATATCGGATATCCAGGGGCATGGTTGAGGCGTTTTCCACGCAAATAAAGAATCGACGGAACCATGACCACGTCGACGGAATCGGAAGCCCTGATGTCGGATTCAAACCATTCATAGAATTCCGCTGGATAAATCTCGTCCGCGTCTATGAACAATACCCATGGGGTCGATATTCCGCATCGCTCAAGCGCAAAGTTACGCTGCTCGGCAAAGCCGGGCCACGGATTGCTGAAAATCTCACAACCATGGTTCTTCGCTATCGGAATCGTCAGGTCGGTGCTGCCCGAATCCACAATCACAATGGGAAAGTATTTGGGAATTCCGGACAAGCAACGGGGCAGATTGTCTTGCTCGTTTTTCGTCAAGATAACTATGGTCAGTGCTTGATCACTCATTGATACCTACCTTTATCGGAACGCGCAGTCACAATTAGAAAGCGCGCTAGGATTTGATAGCATAGATATTTATGTAAATCCCTATGCCCAGTAAATTCAGGACCCATCCGAAGGGGGCTTGTAAGTGCGATATCAAGATTTCAATCAGGGAAGCCAGCTTCCCTTTGGCTTTAAGACGCCTAAGTAAGCCATATAATGGTATTCGCGATATCTGTTCGGCTTTAACCACCTTAAATCCATTATTTTCCAATAGCCTCTTTAATCCACTAACCGTAAAATAGTTGACATGCTCCGGAACCCATAAACAGGCGTTATCTCGAGTACCAATCAGCTTGACGGTCAAAGAATTGAAATTGGGCACGGCACATGCCAATGCGCCTCCCGGGACTAATAGAGAGGCCACTTTTTGAACCGCGCGATCAGGCTCTAGAAGATGTTCCAGCACCTGCGACATCATTACTACTCCGAATGGCCCTCCGTCATGAAAATCCTCTAGCAAGATGGGAAGGGGTTCATCTCCATTCATCTCCTTGAAAACAGCATTTTCATATTGCCCGGGATTCACGCTAATTGTTTGGTAGCCCCGCTCTCTCAAGGCCCGTGTATAAAAACCAAAACCGGAGCCAATATCGAGCGCCGTTTTCTCTCCGGCATGATTGAGATGATCGGCGTTATAAGCCATGCGCTCTGCATCGACCGTGCTGTTAGGAAAACGTGCTTCCCGCGCCAGTATTTCGCTTAGGGTGATGGGTTCGGTCAATCCATGGCCCGAGTACTGATAAATGGATTTCAACCAAGATAAGCTTGGCGGTGGATTCAAGAAGCCCGTACCGCAGCTGGCGCAGAGATAAATGCCAAACTCGTGGGAGCTAAGATCATCGGCGTACGGGGACCGTTTAGTGCGCCATAGATGAATTTCGTGGCTGCCACAGGCAACGCAGGCATCTAGCATCTCGCCATAACATCCGGCGGTTGAGGAGACCACGCGGTCTTTCCCATTTCTTTCTCCATCCGACGAACGTTCCAATGCGCCGCCCATTTCTATACAACTCCTCGTTTTTTCAGTTTCTTCTCATGAATTGCCAAACCGCCCATATCCCTTTTATAGATCCGTAAATACATCGGGTATTATCTTCCGCGAGACAGCCTCCCTGACCGCTTGGACGGTTTATTCTTAATCCCTGGCCCTGCAACCTTGCGCGCCTTAAATGGGTGACTCCGGCGCCATACACGAATCATTCCGTCGCGGCGCTCTAGCCATTCGCCAAGGCTTCGATAACATGGCCATACTGAGCGCCTCAGCGCCAAAATAAATAGGCGACGCCATGGCAGCGCCGATGAGGCCATATTCCTTAACCATGAGCGGTAAGCTGATGACGGCCGTTACCGCGCCAAGGGTGCGCCCCATCAATAGGGCTCCGGTACGTTTGACGGCCAGTAAGGGTTGGGCGATAACGGTTGATAGTGCTTGTATGGCGCAGCCGGCGCCGATCATGGGCATTAATACGGCGGCCGTGTGATAAGTCTTGGCGAGAAGCAACGCTGCCACCCAATCCTTTAGCAGAGCCAGCGCCAGAACCCCTGTAATGCCCATGGCGGTCACACAACTCAGCCAGAGCCAAAAGACCTTATGAGCCTGTTCCTCCTGCTTAGCCGAGTGATGCTGAAAATAGATCGGCTGGAAAGTACGCAAGAGCACCATCGCGCTGCGGTTGAAGGCTTCGTTGGTGAGGGTATAGGCGGCGGCATATAAACCCACTTCCGCCGCACTCATGAAATAGCCGATGACATATCGATCGCCGAGACCGTTGAACCAGACGAGAATCTGCATGGGAATCAAGGGCAGCGTATAGGTCCAGATTTCCCGCTTCAGACTGCGGATGACGGCCGGCTTGAGCCTGAGCCTTTGGTTGGCCTTAAGCCTTTGGTACAAAGACCAAAACGCATTAGCTATCCCGCTCGCCAGCGTATAGCCGAGCAGCACCAACACCGCCTTGGCGCCTCCCAGGGCTACCGCGGCGATGGCCAAAACCGGCCGGAGAATGGCGTCGCTTGTTTGCCAAAGGCTGGCCTCGCGCTGCCGCCGCTCACCGATCAATAGCTGGACGCCCAATTCACGGCGCGCGGTCACGATTAATAACAGGCCAGCCACCGCAAACAGCCACGGATCGGCCCCGCCGCTCCAGCAATAAGCGGCACCCCCCGAGGCCAAGAGAATCAGCGCGATGGTGATTGCCCGCCTGGTCAATCGGTTAACGGCGCAATATAAATACGGGACTTCGTTCCTCTGAAGGCATTCCGGCAGCAGCCGCATCCCGGCACTAATAAACGGATAGGCGAATATATTGATCCCTAGTGCGACAATCCCGATCAGCAGGGCGATTTCCCCGTAAATGCCGGGCGATACCAACTCCGTGATAGCTCGGGTGCCGGCAAGCAGCAGAAGCCCCGAGCCCACTTGCCCGATCAGCGCCCAGGAGGCATCTCCGAACATGCGTTTTCCACCCTCGCCGCTCAGCATGTTATCGGGCGTCCTGCTTTAGGGGGTTGAACGCGGCCGGTGAGTCCGCCATTTCGGGGGTCAGTGCGGGCGTCCGGAACCGAGACGAGCGGGCTGTCCCCAGCACCATTCCCCACAGAAACATCAGCATCGCGTTCTGTGGAAAATACTCCCACATGTTGAAGGGCAGTCCCGCGACGAATATGAAGGTGATAATCAACTTCTTGTCTCGATGACCGGATATATGAATGGTGATTAGAAGAAGCGTCAGATAGGCGATCAGGCCGATCATCCCGTACCCGTTCAGGAGAAATAGATAAAGACTGTCCGAATTGAACTGGCCCGGAAAATATTTGAAACCGTAGATGACGTTGATGGTGTTGGACCCGAGCCCCAATCCCCAGCCGAACAACAGGTCCATGGGACCGTTGATGGATTCGCTAAGGACTCTTTCCCAAAGATCAATGCGGCCGTCCTCGGTCGGGTCCGCATCCTCACGGCCGCTCAATTGCGGACTGGACGCCAGCACCAGCGCGCCGATCGCCAAGACCGGAGCGGGCAAGATCAAGGCCCACCGGTCGCGAGCCCGCATGGCGGACAGGACGCCGAAGAAGATAACGAGCAACGACCCCAGCAAGGCGGTCCTCGATCCGCTCAGCATGGCCAGGAACGCGCTGAAATACGCCCATCGACGCAGAAGCGGCCGATTGTCGAGGGCAAAGCACAGGGTGCATGTCGCCATGGCGGCGCCGAACAGGTTCGGGCTGACGAAAGTGCCGAAAGGCCGCCCGCCACCGAGCATGGAGACGCCATACAGTGGCGGCGCGAACAGGGCCTGATCAAGCGCAAGAACTCCCTCCACGAGAACGTAGTAGCGGAGATATCCGTTGAAACGCGCCAAGACCTGTTCGCCCGCTCCCGATTGCGCGATCGTCAGGCCGATCAAGGCGACCGGCAAATACTCGAAAACGCGAAGGCCCGCGAGTGGCACGACCGGTGGCAGACCAAGCGACAAGGCATAGCCGACCTCGAAGAGCGCGTAAGTCGCGACGAGCGCCAAAACTCCCGAGACCTGGCTGGAAGTCACGGTTTTCCAGAATCTCGGCTCGAACGCCGCATACAGGGCGATGATTCCGAGCATAGCCTCGCGCAGCACCCGCAAGCTCAGATCCTGTTCCCCATACGCCTCTCTGATCCCGCTCGCGGCGGACGTCATCTGCGGCAGCGACACCACCGCGGACAGACTAACCAGGATGGCGAGAAGAATTGGGAAATCTCTTTCGATGCGGATAGTCATGGACCGGGTTTCCGACTCATTTCCGTTGATAGGCGTAACCGTAGTATGGATAGGCGGACGCCCCTTCCTTCATGTCGTTTATGATGAACCCTTGAGGTTTTATTCCAGCCAAATTGAAGCGGCGGAAACTGACCTCCAGTTCCTGCGCCGTATAGCGTCCCTCCTTGACGACTAGGAACGTGGCGTCCACTAGCTTTCCGATGATGGCGGCGTCCGTCGCCCCCAGAATCGGCGGGGAATCGAAGACGATGTGGTTGTAGAAGGCTTTGAGCTCCGCGAGGGTGTCCTCCAGTTGTCCCAGCTCCAGAAGCTCCGCCGGGTTGGGGACATCGCTGCCGCGCGGAATGAAATCGATCCCCACCCCCGGCAAGCTGATGACAACTTCTCCGAGGGTCGCGGTGCCGGCCAAAAGATCGGAAAGCCCCGGTTGGCGCCGAGTCGTGAACGCCTCGTCCAGCTGGCCGTTGCGCATGTCGGCGTCAATGATGAGCACTCGCTTTTTGATGCTCGCCAGCAAGTACGCCAGATTGGCGCTGACGAAGGATTTGCCCATGCCTGGCGCGGGGCTGTTGACCATGAGCACCTTGCTTTCGGATTTGGCCAGAGTCGCCTCGAGCGTCGTCCTGAGGGCCCGCAGCGACTCCACTGAAATGTCCTGCGGGTGTTGGCTGGCCAGCACGGCCGGCTGCTTCCTTCGGCCTCGACCGATTAAACGGGCGAGGCGCTTCTGCTTCTTGCTGTGGGGAATGGCGGCATACATGGGAATACCAAGCCGGTATTCCAGTAAGGCCGGATAATTGTCGTGACGGCGCAAGGAGTTACGGAGAAACACGATGGCCGAGCCCGAGGTTAGTCCCAACAAGAACGCGATGGTCAGAATCAAGGGCGGCTGCGGCCAGTCGGGCTTTTCGGGCGCCACCGCAAGGTCGACGATACGGGAATTGCCGATGGAGCCCGCGGCCGCCACCCGCTGCTCCTGGGCGCTGTTGAGCAGTGAGGTATAAAGTTCGGTATTGACCTGTACGTCGCGCGCCAAGGCGACCATGTTCTGCTGGGTGCGCGGGAGGTCCCGGATTCGCTTGTCGAGATCCGCCAGCTTATGATCAATGCGCTTGATCTGACCCTTGAGAGCGATCATGTCAGGGTGCGCATCCTCGAGGCGCTGGGTTTGCTCCTCGTACTTCTGCTTGAGCTGTATGCCGAGGGTTTCCATTTCGGACGCCTGTTTCAGCAACACTTCCGCCTCGGTAGAGATATCGATCGCGCCATGCTCTTGCCTGAAAGCGCTGAGAGCCTGTTCCGCCCGCTCCAGGCGCTCCTTGACGATGGGCAACTGGCTCTCGAGGAAGGCCAACTTCTGCCCTGCCTCGGCGGATTCCCAGGTCACCGTGGCTTTCACATACGTCTTGGCAATGTCGTTCACCGATTTCGCGAGCTGCTCCGGATCGCGGCCCTTGAGCTCGACCTTGAGGATATCCGTGTCCTTGGAAGCCTCCTTGACGTTGAAGGCTTTCTTCAGGGAATCGATGGCCATGAGCTGGGACTGCCGAACCAGCCGGAAGCGGGTGCCGGCATGGGCGTCTAGCTCCGAAATCTCGATCGCCAAAGGCTCGCTCTCGCCTAAGTCCACTTCGAGCGGCTGTCCGACCTGCCCTTCCGCCAGCACCTTACGTTCGGGGTCAAGCAATCGAAACCGGCCATTTCCGAGCGCTATCAAGCCGAACTTTTCGCCCAAATAACGTTCCGGCACGCTGAAATGGGCGAGCTTGAGCCTTTCACCTCCCCAGGCCCAACGCTCCAAGCCCCACCAAGGGGTGGCTGGTCCCTCACGAACATCGTGCCAGCGGGCTAGGGATTCGCCGATAACGGGAAAATAGACCGGGGAGACTTCAACGGCGAGACCCAGATCGCTGACAACCTTTCCAATGACCGAACGGGAACGCAGAATCTCAACTTCCCGCTGCGCCCGCGGGTTTTCGGCCTCGCCCGCGGCCTTGTTGTCCTCGCCGCGTAAAGGCGCCGTGAGCAAGGCCTTGTTCTTGTCGATTCGCAGCAACGCGTCGGCCTTATAGGTCGGCGGCACCAAGAGCAGATAGAGAGCCGCCGCTGTGAGGAAGAACAGCAAGCTCGTCAGAATGGTCCTCTTGCCTTCGAGCAGCAGGTCGGCGTAGTCCCTTAGACTAATGCCGCGCTCCTCGAGCGCAGCCATATTGGGGGCGGGGAGCCTTGGAATATCATTCTCGATGGACATATGTGGCTTTACCGTTTTTCTTTTTTCTTTCTATAAAATCCGCTGGGAACCAAGGCAATCTAAAAGGCCGAACCGCGACTTCCCGCCTTTGCGGAAGACACCCTATGCTTCCGCTAGACTCGGCTCCTTAAAATCCCGTATAAAACGCGCCCCGGGTCATGAGCTGGCCGAAGGTCGAGGGAATGAGCTGGTTGATCGAGCGGGACCATCGGGTAATGCCGGCGGTGCTTACGTACACGACATCATGGGGCTGCAGCTGGAAACGGTCGGCCAGAATCAAGGCATCCGGCGATTCCGCGTTGAGCCGGAAGATTTCCGGCTTGGCCTGAGCGCCACGGATCACGTAAATATCTTCAGTCCTTGCAGTGTCAAACTTGACGCCTTGAGCTTCCTCAAGGGCCTCGGCGAGGGTCAACTTGCCTTTGTGGATTTGCAGCGTCTTTTGGGTGGTAACCTCGCCGGTCACGAACACCTTATTCTGTTTCCTATCGGGAATATTGAGGACATCGCCGTCCTTGAGGTACTGGTTCTGGCCATTGTTTCCCTGTTCGTACAGCGCCAGGAGGTTTATGGGATAAAGCTTGTCGCCCCGGGACAAGGTGACGTTACTCAAATCGGCTTCCGGCGTGACGCCGCCAGCGCGGCTGATGGCTTCCGCCACCGTCAATGGTGCCTCGGTCATGGATTGGATGCCCGGAAACTTGACCTCACCCACCACGTAGACTTTATGGCTCATGAAGGACAATACGCGAACGTCGAGCTTGACCTTCTTGAAATAGGTCGAGAGCCCCTGGACCAGCATGTCCCGAACCTCGCCGACGGTTTTACCCGCCACGGGCAGGGTGCCGACATAGGGATAGAAGATGGTTCCATCGTCTCCCACCACCTTTCCGGCGAGCTCGGGCAAGATGTTTTCGCCGCCCGGATCGTTCAGTTCGGGATGGTCCCACACGGTGATCTGCAATCGATCGTGGGGGCCGATCTTGTAAGCCGTTTCGGCAGGTTCCGGGGGGGGAGTCGGCACTTGCCGGGTATTGTTCCGTTCACGCTCGATGATGAGGTTGGCCGTAATTGGCGTAATCGCCACCTTTTGCGAAACCAGCTTGCCGTTTTGCATTACTGGAAGCTCGACGTCCGATAATTCCTTGTCCTGTTTATTCATCCCGGGCGCGAACATGCACGCCGTTTGCGGCAAGACAACCATCAGCACGAGCAGCCAAACCGTCAGCCTGCCGTTGTGGAAAACGCTTACTCCAATTTGCTTGAAAGGTGCTAAAGACAACATGGATGATGACCTCCCCTTGGCCGGGGCTTTTAACTCAAACTTAAATCAATAAGCATTCTTGTTCACAAAACCGTAAATTACGGTTTTCAAGGCAATTTCCAGATCGAACCAGACCGACCAATGGTGGATGTAATAAAGGTCATGCTCAATGCGTTTGGCCAAGTCGGTGTTTCCCCGCCAGCCGTTCACCTGTGCCCAGCCGGTGATACCTGCTTTCACCATGTGCTTTTTCATGTAGTTCGGCACCTGATCCTTGAACACTTCCACAAAATCCGGGCGTTCCGGGCGCGGCCCCACCAGCGACATGTCTCCCTTAAGCACGTTGATCAGCTGCGGTAATTCATCCAGGCTAGTTTTGCGGAGGAACGCGCCAAAGGGAGTGGCGCGTCTTTCGCCGGGCTTGGCCCAGACGGGGCCGGTGTTTGCCTCGGCGTCCACCGGCATGGAGCGGAACTTCAACATGTAGAATGAGCGATTGTTCCAGCCCACTCGCTCCTGCCGGTAAAACACAGGTCCCGGTGAGCTTAGCTTGACGCCGATTGCGATGAGCAACATGGCCGGGGCAACCAAAAGCAACAGCAGGAAGGCGAGCACCCGATCTTCCGCCTCCTTGATGTAGCGGTTGATGCCGTGCAAGGGCGATACCGAAATATCGAGGGTCGGAATCCCGGCGATTTCGTTGAGATTGAGGAACTTGCTCATCTTGAAAGCGAAGCAGTCAATCACCAGGCGAATATTGACGGGCAGATGCCGCAATTCGTAGAACACCCGTTCCGCGCGGGAGTCGCCCTGGAGCGGGAAAGCCACCCATACTTCATCAATCGCCTCGCGCGCCACAATGGCGGCCAAATCTTGCAAACTGCCCAATCGAGGCAAGGAGAAATCACCGACAGAAAATCTCGACTCGGCCCGATCGTCGATATAGCCGATCACCTGCAAGCCCGCCCAGGGCGATTCGTTCAATTGCCGGCTCGAAGCGATGGCCATCTGGCTCAATCCCACCATAATGATGCGGCCTTGGGACCAGCCTCTACTCCGCAGCCAGCACAGCAGCCTCGATAGCAGGACGCGGGCGGTGACCACGAGCAAGAACCCCAGCACCCCCCAAGTGGTTATCCAGCGGTAGCTGGATTCGAGCCTGATCTGGAGCCGGACCAGCATAACTACTGCCACCACCAGGACCAGGGAAGATACCCAGGCTCTCAGAATGCGGGCGATTTCTCCCCGCATCGCATCGCCTCGCCAAGGACGATAGATTTGGGCGATTTCGAAAAAAATGATGGCGGCAAAGGCGCCGAGCACGATAACAATGCGATGGTGCTGGTCCACATCCCATCGTTGGTGCCAGGCGAAATAGGCCAGCCAGCCTCCGCCTAGGAGCATGGCGATGTCCAGAACACGAAGCAGCACGATGACCGTATGCCCGTATTGCCTGAAAAGGCCTTTAAACATGCTTCCAACACCGAGCGGCATATACTCAACCTCTTGTTATTGATTTGGGTAAATAGAGTTATCTCGGGATATCATGTAGCTGAATAGCCACAACCGTTTGGCATTAGCCTAAAAGCCAAAGATGAGCGAACCCGTTGGAAAAAGATTAAAAAAGGATGAAAAAAGCCATTAAGGGCATCCTTAAAAAGTAGTAATGGTTGAGTTCCATGATCTTCGGAGCAAATTTCGTACTGTGCTGGGGCGCTTTCAGTAGGGAGTGGTTGCGAGCGGTCGAACCCTGCCACGCTACTTAAGGCGCCCCGTACCATAACCCTGTGCGCCGCCGGCTTCTCAACACTTCCCAGAGCAGGCGCGAGGACGAGTGGGGGCACGGAACCATTTCGATGGCCTAAGCCCATGATTCTTAAGTCTCGAACATGGCAGGCTGTAATAACGATCCCTGCTCCAGGAATGTATCGATGCGATGGCAATGAGCCGTTCCATTTAGTTAATCCAGGCATCGTGCCCAATCTCAAGCCGTTAGCTGGCAAGCACATGATGCAAAAACAGCCTGTTACAAATTTTTCAGTGGTTGGGACCCCTACCATAAATCGGGGGCTGGGTCTTCCGATCTCCAAATGATGTTACACATGTAACTCCAAAATCCTAATTTTGAGAATTCTTCTAAATGGATACATAACAACGCCTCAATTTAGAGATATGTCCTATTCCGCCGAACCGATGCTTGGCATGAATCGTAACGCACTAATTTTAAAAAAAGAATACGCTAAAAAAGAAATAATCTCCACACCAAAATTACAAAATTATTACGACCTAGTACCAAAAAGAAACTGCACTTTTTCAAGACATCTTAGCAAATCCTATTTTTTCTCGGATAAAATGTGTTTATTCTGTTACATTTTTTAGAAAACCCTGAGTAGTTAATTCATCAGTGGGCTATATACTCATTAAATACTGCTACTCTAATGAATCAAAAAATCGCTTGTTATATAATTTTTAGACACTTTTCAGAGGCTCTCATAATTGTTACAGATTTATCTTTATTACATCTTTTCCCTAAATTTCGAGCATAAAGCCTTTTAAAAAAGCCCTGGCAACCCTCTGTTTTGGCAAAAGAAAGGACCTAGAATACCCTCCGACAGCCGATGATTTACCTCCATGCGATCGCAGGATGGAAAAATTGGGAGCGCTACATCGATGATCGCGAAAAATGGCACCCCTGTTCTTGACCGGGACGACGAGATCTCTCGCTAGTTGAACGGCTTTACAAGTCGCTAAGCGAGCCCTGTAATACCGCTGGCCCGGTCATGAAAGCTAACCTTTCTCGGCCGCCGATCGGCTTCTCCGAAATAGAAAGCAAGGCTTTACTCCAAAGAACCATGAGCTCACTCAACAAGATGGATGCGAGCCCCAGGGGCGCCAAGGAGGAGCCCAAAGATCCGGACGATTCCCTGTCCGAATCGCCGAATGGAGCCGGCGCGTCGTTTCGCCTCCGAATGCAGACCAAGTCTCGAAGTCTTCAAAGCGCCCTGAAGCCGAAGGGAGGCGGCCGAATCGCGGTCCGACTCAGCATGCTCCGAGTCCGCCTGGCCTTGGTGATTGGCGTTTCCCTAGGCTTTGTAATATTTCTCGGTTTCGCGTTGTATTGGGGTTCAGAAAAGGTGGCCCAGTACTACTACCGAAGCCAGCTGGCCTATGAGGCTTTCGATCGCTATGAGCAGCTTTCCGAGGAGGCTTATCGCCATTTCAAGCAGCGCCTGGACTTGCTTCTCGGCGATGGTGCCGAGGCGAGCGTAGAAGCCAAGCGAGCGGATGTGGAGCTTTCAAAGAAGCGGCTCTTTCAGGCGATCGCGCAACTCCGGGAGTTGATCACGAAAGAGGCGGGTGCGACCGTAAACGCAGAGGACCGGACGGAGCAAAGCACCGAGCCCGAACGCGTCGCTCGCCTCACCGCGTTTCTCGAAATCAGCATGTATCGATTCGAGGAGATCGAGCAGTTGCAACGGCAGGGCCAACGCGACGAGGCCTTGCTGTTGCTGTCGAGATTTCTCGAGGCCGAAATAGGCCGGAAGTTCGAACCGCTGATCGCCGCCGCCGTTGACGGCGAAAGGATGCAGGCGCATTTGGTCGAAGAAAAAATGACCGCCTTAGTCGGCAAGCTGCACGGGATTGCCCTGGCGGTCGGCTCTGCGGCGGTCTTGTTCAGCATGACGGCCGGATTTTTTCTGTTCCGGGGCATCAAGCGGCCGATCGAGGCCTTGATGCGGGGCACTCATGAAATCGCCGCCGGAAATCTCGCCTATCGCATTGCCGTGGACACGCGCAACGAATTCGGCTATCTCGCCAGGCATTTCAATCAAATGGCTCGGGAATTGGAACTCCAGCGGGACCAGCTCAGCGAGGCTCAAGCCGTGCTGGAACAAAAAGTCATCGAACGGACGCTTGAACTCAACAAATTGAACCGGGAACTTCAACGTCTGGATCAGACGAGACGGGCGTTCTTCGCCGACATCAGCCACGAGTTGCGCACCCCCATCACGGTCATCCGTGGCGAGGCGGAAGTGACCTTGCGCGGCGAGGATCGGGATCCCGAGGAATACAAGGACGCCTTGCAGCGAATTCTCGAGCTTGCCATGCAACAGAGTAAGATGGTCAACGATCTGCTGCTCCTCGCGCGGGCGGATATGGCGAGTCTACAGTTTGAATGGGCAACCCTGGACTTATCGGAATTGACGGCGGAAGCCGCCGAGGATCTCAGCGTCCTCGGCCGGGAAAAGTCCATCGCGGTAACTTTGGAAGCGCCGACCGAGCCGGTATGGGTGCATGGCGATGCGTCGCGGTTACGCCAGGTTCTATTCATACTTGGCGACAATGCGTGCCAATACTCGAATCCTAAGAGCCAGATCAATATCGCCCTACGCAGTGATTCCGGGCACGCTCACTTGAGCATCACCGACCAAGGCATCGGCATACCATCGCAGGATCTCGAAGCGATCTTCCAGCGCTACTTCCGGAGCAGCAATGCGCGTCGCTCCGGCCGGGACGGCACGGGCCTTGGATTACCCATGGCCAAGTCCATCGTCGAAGCCCATGGCGGCAAAATCACGGTGGAAAGCGTCGAGGGAAGCGGCACGAGTTTCACGATTACACTGCCGCGGATCGCCGCGGACCGCTAAATCTGCCTTAAAACCACGACACCGAATTTCGCCAAAAACTAAAACCCGCATGGACATTTTGTTGGTGGAAGACGACGAGCGCATTGTGCAATTCCTCAGGAGAGGCTTGAGAACCGAAGGGTATCGGATCGAGGTCGCGGCCACCGGTCAGGAAGCCATGGCCTTGGGCTTGTCGGAAGAGTTTCAGCTCATCATTCTGGATCTCGGATTGCCGGATTTGAACGGCCTCGAAGTCTGCGAATGGCTGCGCTCGCGCCGCGTCGAAACGCCCATTCTGATGCTGACGGCCATGGATACCGTCCAGGACAAGGTCGTCGGGTTGCGTTCGGGAGCGGACGATTATTTGACCAAGCCCTTCGCTTTCGAGGAACTCTTGGCCCGAATCGAGACCCTGCTCCGCCGCCGGGGCGGCGAGGCCAAGCCGGAATCCAAGGAATTGAGGATCGCCGATCTCGTCCTCAACCGCGAAACCCATGAAGTGCGGCGCGGAGCCCAGCCCATAGAACTCACTCCCAAGGAATTCGCCTTGCTGGAATATTTCATGGAGGCGCCGGGCAAAGTCTTGAGCCGAACGCGCATACTGGAACAAGTCTGGGGCTACAACGCCGATCCCCTGACTAACGTGGTGGACGTTTACGTACGCCAGCTGCGCCGGAAAATCGACGACGGTCATGAGGAGAAACTGCTAAAAACCGTCCGGGGATACGGCTATAAGCTGGATGCACCATCCGGGTAGCCCGGAAGTTCATGGAACACGCATCACTGGCGGCAATGCCCATCATCCATCCGCCAGGAGAACGGCAAACTTCTTAAAGTTAAAGAGGCGGTGTCGCCAGTCTTTCGATGCCGGGCAGGGGCTGACCGGGATTCGCGCCACGCCCGCCGTATCGCCGTCTGGCGGCTTTCTTGGCGGCCAATACGTCCCCCGGGTTCAGAGCCGAATCGCACACTAGAGGCTGTTGTGAACTTTTTCTGAGGCAGGAGTCAGGAGTAGGCATGACTACTCCGACTTCCCGAAAACCGTATCCGAGCGATGTGTCTGACGACGAGTGGGCGTTTGTTGCCCCTTATCT